>RECD01000117.1 GCA_007694185.1 Planctomycetaceae bacterium | reverse complement strand
CAACTCCGTGGGGTGAGGAAGGTCCGCGATGCACGGATCGGTGTGCGCACTTTTTTGGGGTCCATTCGATGACATCACGCCAGCTATTGTGAGGGTGGAGAGTCGTAGCAAGCTCAATCTTGAAATTCCGGACCAGCTGATACTCGATGGGTGGGATGAGCAATGGACGATCCGACATTTCATCGAGCAATGCAGCAAATTTGTATCTTTCCAAAATGAAGATGGGCAACCCGACGACTCGCGTGAGTCGCCGAGCTGAGTTTACTGGAGCGGTCAGTCGTTCGCGACGACCACGTGATCGTTACCGTTCGTCGAGTACTGTCTGCCATGAGCAAAACTGTCGTCGCGATCGTGACATTCGTAGCCGGACTGATGTTCGGCGTACTAGGTTTAATAGCGGTAGTGGCCAATATCGGTGCTTTCATCGGCAAGCCGCTGGCATCTCTTTCGCAGCCAGAATTGCCCGAATCAGAGGCTGAGTCGCTGCAAAGGGCTGCCGTAGTACGAGAGTTGATGTTTGTTAGTCATCTTCAAAAACAAGCGGGTATTTTGGACGGTGCGGGATTCATGGGAATTCGTTTTGAGTCGCCCGATGCGACGAGCCAGAAGTTCTGGCAGAATTTGCTCGGATATGGTGACAGCGACGCTCAGGTGACGATTTTATCAAAAGTATATAGGACTCACGACTACTTTGCAGAAACGTTTCGTACCGAAGCGTCGCCCGATGAAGCCGGTCAGGATGTCGATGAAAACCGCACTTATAAAAATAGTCGTCGGACCATTGTGGAGCCCGCCTACGGCGCCCCGCCGCTGAGATCGTTTTCAGGCTTAGCACGAATATCACCCCAAAACGATGACGAATTATTCATTCACTTTGATCTTACATACGTTTGGGTCGATAATCGATGGACGGAATTAGTTCGCTCCGTGACAGAATTGCCACCACAGGCACGAGATCCCGCATCGAATGATGATCACAATCGCGACGCGTCGCCATAGACCGCCTGGTTTTGCTCGTTCAACAAGGATCAGCTACAACGACAGGATCGACCGTCAGCGGAATAACGCGGTTTAACGAACCGAAGCCCGGCGAACCATGGCTTGAACAAGAGCGACGCCTGTGGCGGTTATTGATCGGCGGGGCTTTACCGTTGCCCCGATAACCCCGAAGAAATTTGACAGGAACTCATCCCTTTATTCGCCCAACGAGGAGTCGCGAAGTGACACGCATGTTTGTCGCGCTGGCATTCGTCGCCTTTTGCCACCATGCTTCGTATTCGCAAGAGCGGCGCCCGTCTTTTGGTGAACGCCAGTTGGAACAACTCATTGACGACCGACCGTCGATGCGAAATGTTATTCCCGTCGGGCATCCGATTCGTCTTTGGGTCGTCGAAAAGTTTGAGCGGGGAGCCCTTGGAGACCGCGTGTACTGGGATCATCACGAACCTATCCACGGTGCCGAACATGTCGACGCAACCCCGTCCGTTTTACGCATTACGCGTGACCAGGACGTCACGGGACGTGACAAATGGGCGATGCTAGTCTTTGAGCTTATCAACTTCGAAGCGTCCGCTCACAGACGTGACTTGGAGCGGAAGGCAATCCGCAACGAGATCGGACGGACGGAGTTCGCGATGGACCACATGCGACTCGAAGTTGATGCGCTTCGTCAATCGCAAGTGTTCTTTCGCGATCACCCAATTCCAGGTAGTATGCCTGCCATCGACAGTTTCTATTTTTCCCTCCTTGGCACGAACACAGAGTTCGGTGCTTATCTTTCGTTTCTTGAGTCCAGAGAGGCGCATGAGTACTCCCCGTTAAAGTATTTCGGTGAGCGGTACGACTCATTGCGTTCCTGGACCGACTACCAAAGCAACGTAAGCCGATGAAGCCAGTCGGAGTGGCGTCGGTACAATCGGTTCCGCCGCAGATAGCAATTCAGACGCTTTCGGGCATCAACCGTTCCTCGCGTTCCCGTTGGCGCGTCCCGTTCGCTTCAACTACTCGGAATCGATCAAAATGAAAAATTGCGTATTTTTACTGTGTGTCCTTTCTGCCGCGTATTTGTTGATCAGTTTCCCTGCATCCCAAGCGACTGCCCAACAGTCGGCGGCAGCCGATACCGCCCCAGGATATTCAAAGTCGGTTCGAGAGCACATGCGGGTTGTGCAGGCTTTCTTCGACAAGGAAGATATTTGAAGATATTTACGCCTGGTACCGCTTGGCGTTTGTTGCAGAAGTCACTGAAATCCGATTGCTAAAGCCAAGCGAAAAGATTTTTGATGAGGTTACGGATGCTGCTACCCAAGTGGCTGTTCTGCGCGTGCGTGTCATCGGGCGGGCGAATAATGAGGGCATCAAGGATACGTCGGTAATTTTTGTGCCAATTGACGAATCACGCGAACTGTGGCAGCAGCGAATCGATCGCAAAACGGAAATGGTTTTTGAGCACAATCGAATTGGAAAGCGCGAATTTGTTATGAAGTTTGGATGCTGAAAACCAGTCAGAGCGAATCGCTTGCCACTCTGTTGTGCACGGATGTGGTCGTTTTAAATTCGGAATTCGGCCCGCCTGAAGGGGCAGCATAGCGATTCGTTTTAGTCAAGATGTCTCACCGAGGCACTAAGGCCCGGAGATACGGGAGGACGGGCTGGGGTGAATGTTCATCGGAAGTGTGGTTCATTTGCACCAAGGTCTCGGCTCTGGACTTTTGGATTTCAGCAAGGTTTCGAATTAATTACTTCAACAGGTCTTGTTCCGCATGACTTGAACGCATTAATTGACACCGGCGTTAGCTGTTCGCCCAGACTTCCCAAAAATGATTTTCTAGATCCGCTTGTTCGCCTGTGTCGCAAGGCCGGGGCCGAGCATGACCGCTTGCTTTCTTAGCCCGGAGGGCGACACATACTTGCCGGTGGCGTTAGCCACCGGAATTAGAAAAATATACTCACAAAGCCCGGAGGGCGACACATTAACTCAGCAGCGCCGGTAAAACTTGAAATTCTACACTTTTCAATCGCTTCGACAGGCCTCGTCTTGCACAATTTGAACGCGCAGGCCGTCGCCGCCGTTGGTCGACTTTCCAGTTTATACCGATATAATTCTGTTGACGTGCTTGAGACAAAATTTCCAGATCTGTCCACGGTCAGTTGTGGCTGCTCTTCATTGGCGCAGCAGAATGAACCGATTTCTGAAACTATACTTTTTTTCGCTGGGCACTGATCGCCACCGTTGTTCCGTTGCGCGTTCGCTTGGAGTTTCTTGATGTGTACCGGTTCTTTACGCATTTTCGCGATGGTCGTTGTCGTGTTGTTTGCGTTCACATCGGCCGAGGCCGATGATGGTCTTCTGCGGGTAATGACTTACAACATTCACCACGGCCGAGGGCTGGACGGTAAAATTGACCTTCGGCGAATAGCCGACGTCATCAAGGATGCGCAGCCGGATCTGGTCGCGCTGCAAGAGGTGGACTTCAAGACGCGTCGCAGCGGCGGCGTCGACCAATCAGCCGTGTTGGGCGAACTTTGTTCGATGCACGCGATCTTCGGTCGCGCCAGTGATTACCAGGGTGGGCAATATGGAAATGCGGTATTGTCTTCGCGACCGTTCCTAAGCACCAAGAATCACCGGCTTCCGAAAGGTGGGGCTGAAAATCGAGCTTCGATTGCCGCGACCGTGCAACTCCATAAACGTCAAGCGGTGACGTTCGCTTCTACGCACTTCGATCACATAAACGCGAAGGCTCGCACGGATGCTGCTGAGTTGCTTGCCGGGCTCGTTCCTGCTTCAAGCTCCCTTGTGATATTGGCCGGCGATCTGAACTGCTCCCCCGACGCCGCTGAGCTACATCCGCTTTTGCAAGTTTTTCGCTCCGTCAACGCAGAGCCGATCGCGACTTTTCCTGGCCGATCGCCAACGTCGCAGATCGACTACATTCTCTACGACCGACGTGCCAGATGGACCGTCGAGAGCTGTGAGGTGATTGATGACAACGGTGCGTCCGATCACCGTCCTATCTTGGCTGTTATCCGCGTCCGCCGATAAAGTTGCACCCAGGAAGGGATAGCGATCCGATGCGTCTCAGCCGCGGAAAATAGTTTTTGGAAGTAGGCGATCAAACGCCTTGGGGCGGCGATCGCAACGGAACGTTGACGAGGAGTATGCGTCGATGACCGCACGAATGCTTGCCCTGTTCCTGTTCGTATTTTCACTCCGGAAAACGTGAAACGCACGGACGCGCAGGGTATACTCGAGCGTTCGACGACGTTTCCGATTGCCGGCGCAGGGCGCTTGTTGGTTTTTTTTGACCCCGACGACAATTGCTACGTCCCGCCAGTGCTGTTCTTCAGCGTTTCGGATTCTATGCCCGCACTGACCGATGGCGACTCATGTGAGAAGCGAATCGCTTGGGAATCGACACTTTTTGACGCTGTGTTCAAAGCTGCGAATACGACGGCGGCAGAGTTGACCCCTACCGACGACGAAGCGAAGAAATCGATCGAATCGTCCGCGCAACGCCGCGATCACTTTGATAAAATGCGACGAAACATCGATCGCACGAGAAACCGCGATCTGCCGGCTGATGATTTTTGACCGTTGATTTTTGGATTTTGAATAGCCGTCCGTGAACCGCGTTGTTTGTAGCGTCACCTGATTCCGACTCACTCATCTCGGATCAACCCATGGTCATTTTCGGTATCGTGCTATTGCTCACAGGCATGGGGCTGATCTGCCAACGGCGGTGTCGGCTTGCGAGTTCAAGCAATGTTTAAGTTGCATGAATTTCAAGCCTTGTCGGTTTTGCTAAGTTGATGTGTCGCCCTCCGGGCTTTGTAAGTTTGTGTTTTTTGGTTCCGGTGGCTTACGCCGCCGGCAAGTATGTGTCGCCCTCCGGGCTATGAGAGCCTCCGGCGGAGTGAATTGTGGGATGCACTTTCTGGGGCTTCAATGTATTCGCGCGTTTTTCGAGATGCCGTCAACAAACGCTCGGGATTTGCACACATTGAGTGTTTGCTTGTTTTGATGCTACTGGGCGTTGTTCTCGGGGCGTTTGCGCTGGGGCATGGAGCGGCGCGAACTGGCGGGGCATCGCGGGTGGTATCTTTTGGCGTCGGAATCGTTGCGATGCTAGCTGATGGTGTGAACGTGCCCGAGGACCATATTGGCGTGTGGTTTGGGAATACGACTGAGGCGGGAAACCCAGTGGTGTGTACTGTCCCCGCGGAATATTTCAGACCGGCGCCAGAGTCTGAAATTCGACATTGAGGTATGGCGAAGCACGGAATGCACACGCGGACTGAAGATGGTTTGATGCCAAGCTGGTGTTGGCCTCGCCTGGGAAACCTCTCGGCATTGAGTTCTGGTTGATCCGCAGGTCGCGCAGGCTTGCGCAGATTGAATTGGCGGGGGCGGGTGCAGGAAGGGTCAGTGACGGCGAAGGATTTTTTGCTGTGCAAAATTCGGATTAGCGTTCATGAGTGTTCATTAGCGGTTCAACCCAAGCCTGATGACCGAATTAGCCGTCGTTCTGTGAACCTTGTGGCTTTTGTGGAAAAAATCCCGTCGAGCGTTTGCCTTCGGGAATGTGTCGACCCATTGTCGCTGGGTTGAGAAATCAAGCGTTTTTGCTGGGCTTCGGTGATGTGGCGTCAGTGTTGAAACAGGAACTCATCGGTGTTGAGCAACGCCCAGGCGATGTCTTCGAGGGCGGCTTGCGGGGACTCTTGCTTTGCGACGTGCTCCGAGGCGGCGGCCGATTCCTCTTCGCTGGGGTAGCGGCAGAAGGCGGCCAAGTAAAGTTCCTCGATCAACTCTTGCGGCGTTTTGCCTGCCGCCAGCCCGGTTCGGTAACGGGTCGCTTCCGCACGCAGTTTGTCGTGAATCGTCGGGCCGTTGAACAGTTCGATCGCCATTCCCAAGTTCGAATCGTCGACCCGTTCGCAGGCGCAAACTGTCGTCCGTTCGGGCTGGCCGAAGACCTTGAGGAAATCGATCTTTACCAAGTCGGGGGCCGGGAGGTGGGTCGCCTTGGTATTGGCGGGCAACCCGCCGAAGGGTTGATCCAGCCCGACGACATGATTGATCGCGTCGAGCAACTGTTCGGCGCCGAGCAGGCGAGGCTGTTGGTGGGAGAAGTAGAGCGAGTCGTCACGGTTCAGCGGCGTCGTCACGTAGCTGGCCTGATAGGTGCGGCTGTTGAGAATGACTCGGAGGACATGGCGACGGTCGAAGCCGCTGTCGGCGAAATCTTTGGCGAGGGTATCGAGCAGTGATTCGTTCGACGGGGGATTCGAATCGCGGAAATCGTCGATCGGGTCGACGATGCCACGGGCGAAGAGTTGGGCCCAAATGCGGTTGACTTCCATTCGGGCGAAGAACGGGTTGTCGGGATCGATCAGCCAATTGGCGAAGGCTTCACGCCGGTCGACATCGTCGGCCAGATCGAGCGAGCCGACGACCGGTGCCCAGGGCTGGAGCGTCTCACCGGTGCGAGGTTGGGTGACTTCGCCGCTGCTGGAGTGCCAGATGAACATTTCACCGGGCCGCTGGGTCTTGCGACGCTCGACCCGATTGAAGAAGGCCCCCAGACCGTAGTAGTTGTCTTGGGTCCAGCGTTCGAACGGGTGGTTGTGGCATTTGGCGCACTGGAGCCGAGCCCCCAGGAAGACCTGGGAAATGTTTTCCACGCACTCGTTCATGTCGGTCGCGGTGCGGTAGAAATTCGCTGGGGGATTGGCCAGCGTGCTGCCGCTGGTGGTCAGTAGGGCTCGGGCGAACTCGTCGTACGGCATGTTCGTACGGAAGGCTTCCTCGACCCAGCGGTGGTACTTGTAGATCCCTTCGTTGCCGACGAGTTTGCCGGTCATCTTCAGCAGGTCGCCCCACTTGAGCGCCCAAAATTTGGCGAACTCGTCTCTGAGCAGCAGTTCATCGATCAAGCGGGATCGCTTGTCGGGCGATTCGTCGGCGAGAAATTCGCGGGTCCGTTCGACCGTCGGCAGGATCCCGATCAGGTCGAGGTGAACGCGGCGGATGAACTCGGAGTCTGAGCAGGTATCGGCGGGGAGGTATTGGAGTTGACGGAGTTTGGCGTTGACGAGTTCGTCGACGTAATTGTGCGGGGTCGGTTCCTGCCAGACGAAGTCGGCGATCTGTTCGATGAACATCAGCGGGACCGATTCGATGTGTTCCAGGAACCGGACCAAGATCACCGCTTCGCCGCGGCGGTTGGGGGTCACCAGCCCGTGTACGTCGACTTCGGCGACCGATTGGTCGGAGCTTTCGTAGGCCACCAGGTGGGTGACGTCGCGACGGGAGCCATCGGCGAAGTGCGCGGTGGCGGCGAATTGTTGCGAGCCCTCTTCCAGGCGCAGGACCCGTTTGTTGCCGGGAACGACTTCCAAGCGGACACAGCGGGGAGTTCCCTCGGGATCGGTTTGGGCCCCTTCGGCGATCCAGTCGCGAAGGATCGCGTAGGCCTCGTCATCTGGCTTGATCTGTTTGCCGCCGCCATGGGTGACTTTCATCAGCGGCTTGAGCAGCAACAGGCTTTGGTCGGGGTCGATCGGGTTGAGCCGCCGGCCGTAGTCCTCGCGGATCAGGGTCAGTTCGTCGAGTTTGGCATCGAATGCGCGGAGTGATAGGCGGAACATCCCCTTGCCGCTGGGTGAGCCGTGGCAGGCGCCCGAGTTACAGCCCTGTTTGGACAAAGCGACCAAGACCTCGGATTCGAAACGCGTCCGCCAGGCCTCGCCCGTTTGCGTCACTCGCAGCGGGACTTCCAGCCGATGCTTCCCGGCTTGGATGATGATCTGGGTTTCGCCGTCGGCGCGGGGGAAGACGGCGGTACCGCGGACTTCGGCGATCGACGGATCGGCCGAAGTGATTTGGGCCAGGCGGGTCCAGTCGCGAGCCATGCCGAGATCATCGAGGCCGGTGACGACGACCTGCTGGCGGTCCTTGCCGCCGACCAGTTCGAACTCGGCCGGGAAGATTTCGAGTGATGCGGGCGAGGCGACGATCGACAGCGGAGCGGAACGACCGGTGAGGGTAAAGTCTTGTTCGCGATGTCGGCTGGCGGCGGTGAACGGGATCGCCACGGTCGTCGCGTCCGGCGGGAGGTCGGCGGCCAGTTCGACCGTGAACTCGACCGAGTCCTGATCGGCCGGAATCGTTAGCGATTCGGGGACGGTGATCCCGGCGAGTGGCTGAGTAAGTTGCAGCGTGACGGCTTGGGCGTCGTCGCCTTCGCGAACGATTCGGGCGACCAGGCGAGCTTGCATACCGGCCACCAACGGCGTGGCTGTGATGCCTTCGCCGGGCGTCGAGTTGGCGGGGCTGGGGGTAGCGAACGGTTCGATCGAAACGGCCAGTGGTTGGTACCACTGCGGTTCGACGACGATCGGCGAGACGCGGGAGCGGTTGGCATGTTCGGCGAAGGCGAGCAGGCGGAGCGACGCGGGTTCGCTGACGCCCTCGCCGGTTCGGGTCCAGGTTGCGGTGTAGGTGTCCTGTTCCGCCTTGATCTCGACCTGCCATCCCTCCGGAACCGAATCGGGGATCAGTGTTACTGCCCCTTTGAAAGTTTCGTCGGAACGGGCCAGTTGCAAGGTGACGGGATGGCTCGTCAGCGGCGTGGCGAGTCGGGGTTGGGCGGCGGGTTGCAAGGTGAAGAAGGGATCGGTGGGAGGTATCGCGGCGAGCGTCACCGCGCCGTGGTTCCAGCGAATCGGGAAGGGGAGATGAGGCCGTTTGATCCGCTGCCACGCCAGGTTGTCGACCGTGGTCACGTTCGTCGGGTCATCGACGGCGTGGGCTCGCAAGGCGAGCTTCGTGAAGGCGCCGGGTGCCCAGGCTTCATCGGCCGCCAGCATCAGCTTCGCTTCTTTCGCCGCGGCGGGGATGCGGGGGTTGAGGATTCGCAGGCCTGCGGGGGCATCGTGCAGGGTGATCTCGATCTCACCGTCGTACTGGAAGCGATCGATCTGGACATCGAGGCTGAGTGCCCCGTGGGCGGACTCGATCGCGAATTGTTGTTTGACGGCGGCGTCCGGCTTGGTGTGAACGAAAAACTTGCCGGCGGGGATGAGTTCCACGGCGTAACCGAACCCTTCGCCGCCACGTCCGACAAGGTCGGAAACTTCGAGCTGGTAGGTTTCGTCATCGGGGAAGGCGAAATCGAGCTGCCATTCGTCGCCGTCGGCAACCTTCGTTTCGGCGACGATCGCGCCGCCCGAGTTGAGGAGTCGCAACCGCGGCAGGGTCGGGCAGCTGAGGCTGCGGGCGAGGGCTTGGAAGCGGACCGTTTGGCCTTGTATGCCGCGGACCGGCGTCAGTTCGCGGCCACCGGGCTCGTTGATATGGCCGCTGATCACGACAGGCGCAACGAGCGGCTCGGCGCCCGGTTCGTCGGTCGCGGGACCGACCGCATCCGGGGAATCCGAAGCAGCGGGTGTCACAAGCCGGGTCGGCAGCGGGGTGATGCGGAGCGGAACCCAAGCGGAGGAAGTGCCTCCGGGAAGTCGGGTCGCGACTGTCGTGACCGTGTCGGGATGCTCGGCGACGGGGGTGAGTTCGCGAGGTTCGGCGGCGGCAGCATCCGGTCCGGCGAAGTTGACGACGGTGGTTTGTCCGGCGGTGATGGCGACCGGCCAGGCGTGCTGCAAGATCGGGAAGTCACCGACGCGGAGTCGGTAGGGGCCACCGGCAGCGTAGCGGTTGTCGCGGACTTCGATCTGGTATTGGCCTGGTTCGGCGAAGGTGTGTGCGAATCGGCAATCGGGGCCGATCTCGTCATCGTCGGCCAGCACGATCGTTTCGCCTTGGGCATCGAGCAGCCGGATGACCGGGTCCATCGTCGATTCGAGCGGCTGGGTGAGGATTTCGATCGCGACCCGTTGGCCGGCTTCGGCTTCGAACCGGTAGTAAGAAGCTTGGGCACCGCGGCTGACCCCATCGACAGCGACGGGGAGTTCCAGCGGTTGGGCGGCTTCACGGCTGACGTTATCCGGCAGTTGCCCGACGGTCGGCAAGTCATCGACCAGGAGGACGAACGGCTCGGCGGCTCCGCCCGCACCGGCGATCCAGACGCCGAGTGGTCCGGGGGTGGCAGCCGCAGGCGGGGTGACGACGAGAATCACCTTTTCGGCTTCGACCGATTCGAAGGCGACCTGGGTATCGGGGAGGCTGGTGATCGCTTGAAGTGTTTCGTCGAAGCCTTTGCCGACGAGGGTCAGCCGAGACGTTTCGCCGGGCAGGCAACCGCGGGGGTGGACCGCGGAGATCGTGGGTTGGGCGGCAGCGGGACTGACGCCCCAAATGGCCAAGACGAATGCCAGGAGAGTACCGAGGGCGCGGCATGCCGACGGGCTACCGCCCTGTGGTTCGGTGGCGGGGGTGAGCCTGGCGAGCGAGTGGCGGGTGGGTGAGAGAGTCATATTCAACAGAGCCCCGCGATGGGCTGGCCTTGGTAGATGTGGTGGGGTCGTTCTTGGGCATCGCGCCAGACGGCGGTCGCCGGGATACCGAGGGCGTGATAGATCGTGGCGGCGAAGTTTTCGGGTTTGACAGGCGATTCAGAAGGGTAGGCACCGAGTGCGTCTGAGGCCCCGATCACTCGTCCGCCTTGAACGCCGCCACCGGCGAAGAAGACCGACTGGACGGCTCCCCAATGGTCGCGACCCGGCAGTTTGTAGTGTTTGTCGAGCAAGGTGATTTTGGGAGTCCGTCCGAACTCGCTCGCCATCACGATCAGCGTTTCGTCGAGTTCGCCACTGGCGGCTAGGTCGTCCAGGAGGGCCGAGACGGCCCGATCGGTCGGCGGCAGGAGTTTGTCCTTCAGGTGAGGGAAGGCGTTGCCGTGGGTGTCCCAGGTTTCGTCGTTACCGAGGTTGACCTGAATCAGGTTCACACCGGCGGTCACCAGACGCCTGGCCATCAGCAGCGACCAACCGAAGGCGTTGCGGCCGTACCGCTCGAGGTCACGCTCATCGGCGTTGGTGACGTCGAGGGCTTGGTGGACCGACTGGTCGGTCAGGAGCGAGATCGCCCCTTGGCGGAGCCGGTCGAATTGTTCGGTCTCGGCAAATCCGGCCAGGGCTCGGCGTTGGTGCCGGAGCGTTTCTAGCAGTTCCAAGCGACCTTCGATCCGGCGCAACCCGAGTCCCTCGGGAAGGCTCAATTGGGGAGCTTGGAAAACGCGTTCGTCCGGTTTGCCCCGTTGTTGGTGATCGAAGCTGAATTCCGGGAAAGCGCCATAAGACGTCGTCGCGAACGGGGAGGCTTGAACCAACCAGGGATCGTTCTGTGGTCCCATTTCGCCGGCATGTTGTCCGGGAATGACGCGACCGGAGTTGTGGACCAGCGATTCGGGAAGGACGACAGCGGGGGGCAGGTTATTGCCGGTCCGGTGGGCGGGCTGTGAGGGGGGGAGCAACCCGTTTCGAGCTGCGTAGCCGGCGATCGAAGTGATCGACGGGTGGTCGGTCCGGCTCGGCCCGTTCGGGGTGAACCCGGGCGGCAGGGCGGTGCGGCCGGTCAACAGGATGTGGTGGGCGGCCGAGTGTTCGTTCGAATTGTGAGTCAGCGATCGGCAGAGGGCCCATGATTCGCTCCGCTTCGCCAGCATCGGCAGGTGTTCGCAGACTTGCAGGCCGGGTGTGCGGGTCGAGATCGGCGAGAACTCGCCTCGAACGTCTTGGGGCGCGTCGGGCTTGAGATCAAAGCTTTCGTGTTGGGCTAGACCACCGGACAAGAAAATGAAGATGCAAGACTTCGCTTTGCCCGAGGGGGTAGCGCCGTCTGCGGCGTGAGCTTGGCGGAGCCCGGTGAGGTGATTCATCCCCAAGCCGAGGATTCCGATCGCGCCGGCTTGCAACGACTGCCGGCGGGTGACCGGTGCGTGTCGCCAAACGGGGGAAGATTCCCGACGGTGACCGGGTCGCGTCATGATCGGTTCCTGCTCGAACGCGTCAGGGGGAGGTGGGGGGTGTCGGTTGGTCGGGGTGGCGAACGGGCGAATCGCGGAGGTGGGTTTTGGGGTCGAGACGGTTACTAGGGTGTCAACTGTCGCGGCCCGAGTAGAGCGGTGAGATCACGGTGCCGTTGATCAGGTAGTGGGGTCGTTGCAGCGGGTCGGTGATGGTCACGTCCGGATCGACGTCCAAGGCGTTGAACAGGGTCGAGCAGACGTCGGCGGGCGACCACGCTCGGGAGATCGGGTAAGCGGCTTGGTCGTCCGTTTGGCCGATGACTTGGCCGCCGCGGATGCCGGCGCCGGCGAACAGGCCCGAATAGGTATGTGCCCAGTGATCGCGTCCCGGGATCGTTTGGCCGGGGAGGGTCGAAATCTTAGGTGTCCGTCCGAATTCGCCCATCACCACGACCAGCGTTTCGTCGAGTTTGCCGGAGGACTGCAAGTCGTCCATCAGGGCGGCGAGGCCTTGATCGAGCTGGGGAAGCAGGGTGTTTTTCAGCCGCCCCCAATTGTCGACGTGGGTGTCCCAGGTCTGAACGATGCCCATGGTCGCTTGGACGATCGGCACGCCGACTTCGACCAGTCGGCGGGCCAGCAGCAGCGATTGTCCGAACTTGTTGCGGCCGTATCGCTCGCGGGTTTCGTCCGATTCGCGACCGATCTCGAACGCCTCGACGACCCGTCCGGAAGTCAGCAGTTGGTAAGCGATTTCGCGTTGGTCGCGGAAGCCGTCGGCGTCGCCGGAGAGCGGGCCGGAGGGGCCGCGGTTGAGTTGATCGAGCAGGCCGCGGCGGGAGACGATTCGGTCGGGGGTCATCCCTTCCCGCATGCTGAGGGCTTGCATGCGGAAGTCGTCGGCGTTGGGATCACCTTGGATTTGCCACGGGTCATGTTTGGGACCGAGAAACCCAGAGTGCTGTCCGGGCCAGGTCAGCGGGCCTTCGATGTAGTAATTCGGCAGCGAGACGCCCGAGGGGATACCATCGTGGCGCGGTCGGACGAAGTCGAGTGCGGACGCGAAGTTCGGAAAGTCGCTGCGCGATTCGACGCGATCGAGGTCGGAGCCGCCTCGGGGCAGCGGGGTCGGCCGCCCCGTCAAGGCGACGTGGGTCGCCAACAGGTGGTTGTGTTCGCGGTGGGCCAGCGTCCGCAGGATCGACCAGCGGTCGGCCTGGCCGGCCAGTAGCGGCAGGTGTTCGCAGAAGGGGACGCCAGGGATTTTGGTCGAGATCGTGGAGAACTCGCCACGAACTTCGGCTGGCGCGTCCGGCTTGGGATCGACCGTATCGAGTTGGCTCGGCCCGCCACTGAGCATCACCAGCAGGACCGACTTGGCTTTGCCACGTCCCGGCACGTCACGCATCTGGGCAGCGGGGTTTGCCGAAGAGCGTGAGGTCGAAACGAAGCAACCGGCGACACCGCCGCCACCGACTCGTAAAAACCCACGACGATCCATCGAGAAGAGCGGTTTCATGAGTGGGCTCCGGGCAGGAGAGGTGGGGTGAGCAGGCGGCCGAAGTTCGGCGGCCGAGTGGTTAGGATCGTGCGGTAAAAAAGTGTCCGGAACCTTTTGCGAGGAACTCGCCCTTCGGGTGCTTTGCACAAAAGGTTCCGGACACTTTTTTGACGCTCATTGCTTAGCCGGACGGTGTTCGGTCGAAGGTCGCTGTGGTGGCGACGACGAAAGGTGCAAACCCGCTCAGGTCATGATATCACGGATCGGGTTGCCATAGTCCTTTTCGATCCGTTTCCGGCCGGGTAAGGAAAGTTCGCGTGAGTTCAAGCCGAGCTGGTGCAAGATCGTCGCGTGAACGTCGGTTACGTAATGACGATTTTCGACGGCATGAAAGCCGATTTCATCGGTTGCCCCGTGAGCGATCCCGCCACGGATACCGCCACCGGCCATCCAGACGGTGAAGCCGAACGGGTGATGATCGCGGCCATCGCCATGTTGGGAGCCGGGGGTGCGTCCGAACTCGGTAGCCCACACGACGATCGTCTCGTCGAGCAAGCCGCGTCGCCGGAGGTCGGTCAACAGCGCGCCGATCGGTTGATCGACCTGGCGTGACAACCGCGAATGGCTCGGCTTCAGCCCTTTGTGAGAATCCCAACTGCCCGCGCCACCGTTGGAGCCGTGGTAAACCTGCACGAAGCGGACGCCGCGTTGGACCAGTCGCCGGGCGGTCAGCATTTGGCGTCCGAACTCGGCCGTTTCCTTTTGGTCCAGCCCGTACAGCCGTTGCGTTTCGTCGGTCTCGTCCGCCAAATCGACCACATCGGGGACGGCGGTCTGCATTCGGAAGGCGAGTTCGTAGGCCTCCATCCGGGCTCGTATCGCCTCATCCGTCGGGTAGGCCTCGGCCGTCAGTTGGTTCAATTCCCGCAGCAGATCGAACTCGGCCTGTTGGCGTCGGCCCGTGATTTCGGCGGGCGGTTTGGCGTAGGGGAGCGGGTTGTTGGGATCGGGGTTCAGCGGCACGCCGTCGTAGCGGGGCCCGAGGTAGTTCGCCCGGTGGGCTTCCATCCCGCCACAGCAATCGGCGATTGGGGTCCCCATCACGACGAACTTGGGAAGGTTGTCGTTGATCGAACCGAGCCCGTAATTGACCCAGGAGCCGATGGTCGGGAAAAAACCGTCGACGCGGTGTCGACCCGTATGGAATTGCAGTTGGGCACCGTGATTGCTGTCCTCGGTCCACATTCCCCGGATCAGGCAGAGGTCATCCGCATGGGCGGCGACGTGCGGCCACCAATCGCTGATTTCCAGGCCCGATTCGCCATGTTTGCGAAACCCGACTTGGAGCGGGTAGAGCTCCTTGCGGACGAAGCCGTTGTTGGGATCGAAGGCGACGACCCGTTCGTTTGCCAAGTGAGGCGAATCGAGGACAGCGTGATACGGGGTTTCCTCGATCGTTTTGCCTGCATGTTCGTTCAACGCGGGTTTGGGATCGAACGACTCCATGTGGCTGGTCCCGCCGATCATGAAGAGCCAGATCACGCTTTTGGCTTTGGCCGGCAGGTGCGGTTCGACCGCGCGGCGGATCGCCGCTGCGGTTTCGTCCGATCCGTTCGGGTCGCCGATCGCCTGTTCGGCCGAGGCGTCCTGAGCGAGCATCGACGCGGCGGCGACGGAGCCGAACCCGAGCCCCATGTCGAACAAGAAAGATCTTCGAGAGGCCATCGATTTCACCGCACGGTAACGAAGTCGTTGTGATTGATCAGCACATGCAGGAGGCTGGCTCGAGCCGACCCGGTCGTGTCGTCCGGCGTGAAGGGCGCCGGGTCGTCAAGGAATCGGCGGCAGGCGACCTGTTCGGCTTGGGTGGGGCCGCGTCCCAGAACTCGCTGAAAGGCGGCGGCAATGAAACGCGACGAGACGTCGTCCGGGTCGGCATCATCGCTGCTAACGTCCGCTGGTCGATTTTCCGTTGGGGCATCGTCGGTCACTGAGGCGGCATTTCCGGCAGACGCTGCGGGTTGGCAGGCTTGTTCCCACAGTTGTTCGGCCAAGGCTTGTGACAAATTTCGGACGAGGGAAGAGTTGGCCAGCACGAGAGCTTGTTGGGGAATGATGCTCGCATCGCGGCGGTAGCATTCGTTCGGGCTGGCGGCGTCGAACGTCGTCAGCATCGTCATCTGCTTTTCGTAAGCGTGGCGAAAGTAGAGGCTGCGGCGGAGCAGCGTTTCGCCTTGTTCGTGTTCGAGTTCGGGGCCGCCGATTTGGCGATCGAGTTGATCGGCGACGGACAGGAGGCTGTCTCGGATCGCCTCGGCCTCCAATCGCCGCGGCTCGAACCGCCAGTAGGTCTCGTTGTCGGGATCGAGCCGCAGGTTGTCCGATTCGAGCTGCGATTCGGACGCGGGATCGGCCGCCGATGCCAGGGCATAGGCTTGGGAGGTCACGATCAGACGGTGCAGCGGTTTGAATTGCCAACCTGACTCGATCCAGCGAACCGCCAACCAATCGAGCAACGCCTGGTTGGCCGGGGGTGGGGAGCGAAGGCCGAAGTCGAAGACGTTGTCGACCAGCGGTTTGCCGAAGTGCCGCATCCAGACTTGGTTCACGGCGACGCGGGCAGTCAACGGGTTTTGGGGATCGACGATCCAGCGGGCCAGGGCGAGCCGTCGTCCGGTGCTGACCGCGGGGAAGCTGTCGGCTGTCGCCGTGTACTTGGGTTGGGAGTCATCCGCCGCGAGAATCGCCTCGACGGCGGCTTGCAATTTCGCCTCGGCATCTGCCAGTGCGGCCTGGGCGTCGGTGATCTGTTTGTCCCGAGCGGCGCGGGCGGTTGCGGCGGCTTGAGTCGCTTCGGGGGAGTCGTCGGCGGCCGCAGGAGCTTCGGAAGTCGCCTCAGCCGCTCGCACCGCCGACCGTTTTTCGGCGACGGCCAAGCCCGCCTCGCCGAGCTTTTGTTCCCGTTCGCGGCGGGCGGCCTCGATCGCCAACCGCGACGATGCGGCCGCGTCGTCGCCGAGGTGTTTTGCTTGATCCGCTTGAGAACGTACACGCAGGGAAGTCGCTTGGGCCTGAGCGACCGACAACCGGAGGTCGGCCAGCCGTTTGGCCGCATCATCGCCAGACTCGCCGGCCTTCGTCGCGGCGGTTTCGGCTTGGGCGACCGCCGCTTCGGCGGCGGCGATCCTGGTCTGAACGATCGAATCACGCAGCCCGGGCAAGGTCGCCAAGGTCGGCAAATCGATCGGCGTGATTTGCAAGCCGTCGCCGAGGATCATCGGCACGGCGGGCTCGATCACCCGCGACTCGTCGGGCCGTTTTTCATCGCCGGCGAGCAGGAACAGGGTCTTCGCGTCGGCATCGGCGTCGTAAGCCCGCGGGAGTCCGTCCCGTAGCGGGTCCAGTTCGCCGGCAACCAAGTCGGTGCGAATTTGGTGAGGCTCGAAGATCGCTCGGAACCGATAGTAGTCCTCTTGGGAGATCGGGTCGTACTTGTGATCGTGGCATTTCGCGCAATCGATCGTCAGCCCCAAGAAGGCTTTGGCGGTGTGTTCGACGGTGGCGTCGAGCCAGATGTTGCGATTGGAACGATGGAAGTTGCGAGCCAGAAACCCGGTCGCGCGGAGGGCGGATTCATCGAGCGGGAAGGCTTCGTCCGCCGCCAGCATCTCGATCACCATGCGGTCGTACGGCTTGTCCTCGGCGAGGGAATCGAGGATCCAATCCCGCCAACGCCAGATATGCCGCTGGCTGCCGCGGAGTTCTTGTTTGTAGCCGTCCCAATCGCTGTAGCGCCAGACATCCATCCAGTGTCGGGCCCACCGTTGGGGATACTCGGGGCCGGCCAGCAGCGCGTCGACCGTACGGCGGACGGCGATGGGATCCGGGGTAGCACGCGACGCGTCGCTGATCGAAGGCTGGTCGATGGCGGCAAGGAAATCGGTCCTCAGGGCGGGATCAGGAGGCAATCCGGTCAGGCCGAGCGACCACCGGCGGAGCAACGTTTCGGGGTCGGTTGGCCGTAGCGGCTTGGTGCCACGGAGCGATCGCTGGGCCGCCAGAAAGGCATCGATGGGGTTGGCGGCTAACGCAACCGGAGATGGATCGCCGTTTTCGGATGAAGGGATCGGCGGGGCGACGAGCGGTTGAAAGGCCCAGTGTTCGCTCGGGTCGGCGAGGAACGGTTCGTCATCGGGAAATTCGGCTCCGGTGGCGATCCAGCGGGTGAGCAGTTCCAGTTCCTCGTCGGTCAGCGGCGTTCCTTCGCCGGGCGGGGGCATGCGGGTGTCGGGGTCGGCATGTCGGACCCGGGCGAGCAATTCGCTGCGGTCGGGATCATCGGTCGAGATCACCGCGCGGCCATCGATGCCGGCGTGGATGCGGTGGCCCGCATCGAGCCGCAGGTCGGCTTGCTGGTCGAGCGGGCCGTGGCAAGCGATGCACTTTTCGGCGAGCAGCGGCTTGATCCGCGAATCGTAGAGTTCCCGGCTGGACGGCTCTGCCCCGTTCGTCGCCGTGGCGAGCGGCGTCAGGGCGGCGCAAAACAAGACTGCATGAACGCGGCTGAACGACAGGCAGGCGGGTAGTCGAGACATTTCGACATCGGGTAGGCGGGAGCGTCAGGCGGGATTGGCCAGCAACTAGGCCGTAGGCTGCAAGATTGAAGCGTATCGAGTCGACGAGGGGCGGTCAAATTCTTCGACGGGCCAAGGGCTAGGTCGCGCTCGCCATTGTCGTCAGCGGTGCCCGATCTCGGGACATCAGCTCACGGGGCAACTGGGGAATCGTCTGCGGGCGGGGCGGCGATGCGATAGAGGGCGGAGCGGGTGCGAACGAGCAACGAATCGGGGAGCGGGACGGGGGTCGCCATGCAGCCGTCATCGAGCCGATTTTCGGCGATCCGTTCGAACTCACGCCCCGTGCGGGTGACGTAACAAGCGCCGTCGTGATCGAACCAATAGACGCGGTCGCCGGCCCCCAGGATCGACGCGCTGAACAGCCCGCCGAAACGCTCGGTCCAGAGGGTTTCGCCCGTTTCGGCATCGAGGCAGGAGGCGACGCCGGCATCGTGAACGTTGTAGATCAGGCCGTCGTGCAGCAGTGGCGTCGGCTTGCTACCGATCCCCTTGGGGGCGTCCCACAGCACATGCGTGTCGGTCACATCCCCTTTGCCGGTCGGGTCGATCGCCAGCAGGTGGGCTTTTCCGAAGCCGGTGGAGATGTATACCGTTTCCCCATCGAACAGCGGCTGGGCGGTGGCGGAGAACTCGTTGTAAACGACCCGCCAGATCTCGTTTCCGTCCTCGGGGTTATAGGCGATCGCCGCCTTGCTGGTGGAACTGATCAATTGCGGTTGGCCGTCGACGGTGATCAGCAGCGGGGTGGAATAAGCCTTCATCTGGTCGCCATCGAGTGTGCCGTACTCGATCTCGCGATCCCGCTTCCAGATGGTCTCGCCCGTTTCGGCCGAGAGGGCAACCAGGTACTGGACATCGAACCCGTCGTAATGGATGAACAGGCGACCTTGGTTGTCGAGCAGCGGGGAGCTGCCGGGGCCACGGTGGTGGGCGCACGGCAGGTCACGTCGTTGCCAGATTAGTTCCCCATCGGCAAGATTCAGGCAGGCGGTGCCGTAGCTGCCGAAGTGGACCCAAGCCCGCCGGCCATCGGTGGCGGGGCTGGGGGAGGCGTAGCTGTTCATGATGTGAGCCTCCTCGACTTCCGTGTTTTCGAAGACCCGTTTTCTCCAAATCACCTTGCCGGTGTTCAGGTCGACCGCCAGGGCGAACATTTGCTGACCGTCGGGGGTCGCTTCGGTTAGCACGGCGGTATCGCCCCAAACCGCGGGGCTGGACCAGCCGCGGAGTTCCAGCGGCAATTTCCAGCGGATGTTCTCGGTTTCGCTCCAGGTGACCGGCAACCGTACGTCGGCGGGGGAGTTCCCGTCGTCGGAACCGCCGCGGAATTGGGGCCAAGCGTACGTTTGCTCATCGCCTCGCAAGGCGGTGGCCACGGCAGTCGACTCGGCGGCCGGCGAGTTTTTGCCGGGGACCAGGGCGACCGCAAAGCAGGCCAGGGCCATCAGTGGCAGATTAGCGATGCGAGAATCGTGAGCGAGCATGGCGAAGCGGCGGGTTGGGCGGTGGGATTGGGGAGCGTGCGGTCAGGGATCGGGCGCCGTAAAACCGGAACCGGTTGGGGAAACCGATCCCGCGTGAAGCTCCTGCCGAACGGCGATGGCAACCGTTAGTATACGTGAAAAGGGCTTCGGTTGACCGTTTGGGATTTAGCGCCGTGAAACAAATTGTCACCATCGTTCGGCCGCATTTGGCGGAGGCGGTGCTGGGTAGTCTCAAGCGTGCTCCGGTGGAAGCGATCAGCGTTCACGAGGTGAAGGGGTTCGGCAGGCAAAAGGGGTATCTGGACCAGTACGGTGACAGTGAATTCAGCGAGGCGTTTCTACCCAAGGTCGAAATCACGCTCTACATCGAAGATTCCCGGGTCGAGGAGATGCTCGAGCGGCTCGTCAAGCTCGCTCGCACCGGCCGGATGGGCGACGGGAAGATCTTCGTCATGCCGGTAACCAGCTTTCTGTGATCGCGGCTTTGCGAACCGGCGAGCTGCCGACGACCCAATCGCGGTAGCTGCTGCTTAAGCCAGGCCAGCTCTGATTCCCCGTTCACCAAAGGCCCGCGGGTACCCGGCACCTGCCGCAGCACGGTCACGCCGCTACAGGAGCAGGCGGCTCCGACGACACGCGGCCCTCGGTAAATGGGCAAAGTTTGCCGATTGTGCCGCCTTTTCGGGTTTTTCCGATTTCTGAGCGGTTTTGTCAAACCTTGACGGTTGTGCCGGCCGATCACACTCTTGGCAGGCAAACACCGTGTTCATCGCGGGGTTTACTGGGTCTGGGGGGGAAAAACGGAGTCTGGGAACGAGACGTCTGGGAATCCGGCCGTCTTTTAGTCAATTCACCTGAGCGTGGTGCGCGACCGTGTTTTTCCGAAAAGCAACCTTATTGTCGATGGTCGGCGGGTTCGCCATGGTTTCCGCCATGACCGCCTCGGCCCAAACGTCTTCGGCGCCGCAAGGGACCACCTCCCGCGCTGTCACTCGCGCCGGCGGTTCTGCGGCTGCCGCCCGCTGGCAGCCCGTTCGTCCGGTTCAAGCGACTCAGGAATCGGACGTCGAGGAATTGCCTGCACCCTCTGGATCGCAGGTTCCCGGCTCCGGTCGCCAGGTGCCGATGTTCTCGGGCCCGATCCAAAGCTACCCGATGGGGCAAACCGAATGGGTCGAGATGGGGGACACCTACCCACATCCGCTGGACGGCCAAGTCATTTACGAAGGGGGAGAGTACTTCCCTGGGCACGAACATCAATCGCTTGCCGGGTTCGGCGCGACCGGTGGCTGTGACGGGCTGGGCGGTAGCTGTGGCGGTTGCGATACCTGCGCGGGCCGCAGTTGGCGGCCCTGCTTGACCATCTGTCTGCCCGAGGACGGCTGGGTCCGGATGGATTACCTTGGCTGGTTTCCCCGTTCGATGCATCTGCCGCCCTTGGCGACGACGAGCCGCGGCACTGTCCCTGCCAACCAAGCGGGCGTCTTGGAGCAGAATCCGACCCGGGTGTTGTATGGTGATGACAACGTTTTTGACGGTGGCGTCTCGGGCGGCCGGTTGCAGGTCGGGTTGTGGTTGGACCCCTGCCATCGCTGGTCGGTCGTCGGCGACTACTTCGAACTGCAGTCACGAACCGATTCGTTCCGTTCGGCTTCGGCGGGCGACCCGATCTTGGCTCGGCCGTTCTTCAACGTGTTGACCGGTGCGGAAGATTCGCAGCTTGTCGCCTACCCGGATTTATACAGCGGCAATTTGGCGATCGACGTGGAGTCCTCGTTCGTCGGCGGCGGTTTTCACTTTCGTCGGCAAACCAACTGCAACACCGGCACGGGCTGGGGGTTGCTGGGCGATTCGTGCAGCACCTTCCAGAGCCGTAGCGACTTCCTGTTCGGCTATCGCTATGTCCAGTTGGACGAATCGATCCACATCGCCGAAACGTTGCGACAATCGACCGGAGCCCGTGACAGTTATTTGGTTCGTGACACGTTCCGGACGATGAACCAGTTCAACGGCTTGGACTTGGGCGTCACCTACGAGCGACGCCGCGGGCTGTGGTCGGTCGACCTGCTGGCCAAGTTGGCGCTCGGTAACACTCGGCAACGGGTCGACATCGACGGCAACACCAGGATCAACATCGAACCGCAGGCGGTCGGTGGTTTGTTGGCTCAAACGACCAACATGGGCACCCACACCCGGGACCGATTCACGATCATGCCGGAATTGGGCGGCAACCTGGGCTATTCCTTGACCGACAACCTGACCCTGAGGCTCGGCTACTCGTTGATCTTCTGGTCCAACGTGGTCCGTCCGGGAGACCAGATCGACCTTGATCTGAACCCCAACCTGTTCCCGCCCGCCTTGCCGGGTGGTGCCCGGCGGCCGGGATTTGAATTCCGGGACTCGGACTTCTGGGTCCAAGGGATCAACTTCGGCGGCGAGTTCGCCTGGTAGTTGATCCGGGGGATCAGATTCGCTACAGCCGTTCCGCTAAGTGGCCGGGAGCCGGTGGATACGCGGAGCCGGTGGAAGGCTGGGGATCGGGAGCCGGTGGAGTTTGGGGGTTGGGCAAAGGGGGCCGTTTCCGTCTCGTCCAAGTGGCGTGGCTACATGGAATCGTCCGATAGCTGAGAAGTGGAGTGCCATCGGGCGTTCGCGATTTCCTGCCAGTGGGTGATGAGAGATGTTCAAGAGTTGGCTGCAAAAGTGGACGGAAACTCCCCGATCGAAGCGCCGCCCGCGAGCACGTCGCCGCACGCTGCGATTGGAGAAGCTCGACAAGCGGGAAGTTTTGGCCGGCAACCTCGGGGCGATCGCCGGCACGGCCTTCATCGACCTGCTGAATGACGGTTTGACCGCGGACGACCCGAGGCTGGGCGGGGCCGAGGTCCGGTTGTGGCGAGATGGCGGCGACGGCGTATTCGGCGGTCCCGACGTCGCTGGTGACGACTTGCTGGTCGACATCGTGATGACCGGTGCGTTGGAAGGGAGCAATCCCGGCGAGTACCTGTTCAACGGCCTGACCTCGGGCTTGTACTTCGTCGAGCAACTTGCCGGCCCGGCGACGCAGGGGTACCTGATCCCCGATCCGGTAGCGATCAACGTGATCGCCGAAGGGCAGACGGTACGGACGATCGATTCGTTCTCCCAGACCAACTTGACGCTGGAGGTCACTGCGGGTGACCCGCTGGTGACGTCGATCGCCGAGGCCCCCGACGCGGTCGGCGGGATTCGCAAGGCGGAATTGACCTACACGCAAGGCCCGTCGACCGTGCAGGCGTTCGTCGACAACGTCACCGAGCGATTGGGGCTAAGTTCCGCGTTCGCCAGCTTCGGGACATTGGTACTCCGCTACGACGGAGATGACTCCACCATCGACCTGGTACCGGACGGTTTGGGAGGCGAGAACCTCAGCAATGGTGACCCGAACGCCGGGATCTTGATCGAGGTTTTCCAGAACCTTTTCGTCGATGACCAGACCTACTCGCTGGCCGTCTACTCCGACGCGACAAATTTCTCGACCATCGAAGTGCCGTTCCGCGAGGAGTTGGTGGGTACGATCTATCGTGAGATCATCCCGTTCGCAAACTTCGTCACGGCGGGCGGCGAAGGTGCCGACTTCGAGTCGGTCGGGGCGATCGAGTTGATCGTGTCCAACACCGCAGACCAGAACATCCGGATCACGATTTTCGATTCGCGGGAGACGCGATTCGAAACGGTCGACTTGGCGACTCGCGGCGTGACGCTGGGGAACCAGATCTTCCTCGATGCCAATAACGACGGCATTTTCGATCCGTTGACCGAGACGGGGATCAGCGACGTACCGGTCGAGCTGTATCGGCTCGATTCGATCGACGCGGTGGTCGACCCGTTGACCCAGACGCCGATCGCGACGACGACCAGCGACGTTGACGGGAACTATCAATTCACCGGGTTGCCGTCGGGCTTCTATGCCGCGGTCGTACCGGCAACCGCGTTCGCGACCGGTGAAGCGTTGGCCGGCTTTTTCTCCAGCCAACCCGATCCTCCGTCGGCTGGCGCGGCCGCCAAGATCGACAACGACGACGACGGTCGTGTCGTTCCCGGGCAGGCGTTCGTGATCACGGAAACGTTTGAACTGGAAGTCGGTGAGGAGCCTGCCGGAGACGGTCTTGTCAACAACACGGTCGATTTCGGCTTTCTGGCGATCGCCGACTTGGGGATCGAAAAGGAACTGGTTTCTTTGGCGGACGGCACGGACGTCGACTTCGTCGCCACGTTCGAGATCATGGTGATCAATAACGGGACGCTCGACAGCACCGGCGTGACCGTGATCGACACGGTTCCCGAGGGGCTCGTGTTCCGTTCGATCGGCAGCATCGAAGACCCGAGCGTTGCACCGGAGGGGGTAGTCAACACCACCGTCGACGGCGATACGGTCACCTTCCAGTTGATCGATCTGCCGGCGGGTGAATCGACCGGCTTCGTGGTGATGTTCGACATCGCCGGCGGCCAGTTCGGCGAGCGGGTCAACCGGGCGACGGTCAGCAGCGATCAGGCCGACTTGGTGCCGGACAACAATACCGCAGAGGCTACGGTCCTGCTGCGTGAATCCGACCTGGAAATCGTGAAGTCGGTCGAGACGCTCACGGGCGAACCGATCCCGCCGTCCGCGGTGCTGACCGGCGATGAGATCATCTACCGCTTGGTCGTCACGAACAACGGGCCGGATGCGGCAACCGGCGTGACCGTGGTCGACACGTTGCCGATCGATGTCACGTTCATCGAAGCGACGATCGTCGGCCAGGCGGATGGCGAGGGGATTTCGTTCGACGCGGGCACCCGCCAGGTCACCGCCTCGTTGGGGACGCTGGAAGACGCGGCGACCGCGACGGTGTTGATCTTGGTCAGCGTCAATCCGGGGGCGGCCGGCGCGGTCACCAATTCGGCCACCGTGAGCGCGTCTCCCCAAACCGATCCCGATCTGGACAACAACACGAGCGAGGCGGGGACGGCCATCGCCCGCGCCGTCGACTTGGCGATCGATAAGTCGCTCGCCGACGGTTCGGTTGTCGAGTTCGGTGGTACGGCTTCGTTCGTGATCACCGTGACGAACGTTGCCGGCAGCCCCGGCAACGCCCGCGGCTTCACCGTCACCGACGTGTTGCCGGAGGGTTTGACCTACCTGGCAGGGAGTTTCGACTCGCTGGGCTCGGACGTCGAGATCTCGGTCGACGGATCGACGCTGACTTTCACCGGCGTGCCGTTGGCGGTCGCAGAATCGGTCTCGTTCCGGTTCGATGCCTCCGTCGCCCAGTCGGCAGCGGCGTCGATCATCAACACCGCGACGGTCACGCCGTTCGTCGGCGACGGGGTGCAGGATGCCGACGTGAACTCCGCCAACGATCAGGATTCCGAAACGGTGATCCCGATCCGGTCGGTCGACTTGGTGGTGACCAAAACGGACGGCATCGCCGCAGGCGGGTCACACGTCCCCGGCACGCCGTTGACCTATTCGATCACGATCACGAACACCGGCGTTAGCGACGCGGTGGACGTCAACGTCGTCGACATCCTGCCGGCCGGTGTGGTCGCGACGTCGATCACCATCGCCGGGGAACAGGTGGTCGACAACGATCCCGACCAGGGGCGTTTGAACTTCGTGATTCCGCTGGTGCCGACCGGTCAAGAGAATGCGGTCACGGTGCAGGTGTCGACCCAAGTCGGTGGGGCGTTGACCGGCAGCATCACCAACACGGTGACGATCAGCGGCGGCGGGGTCAACGACCCGCCCGCAGGAAACGAGGCGACGGTCACGACCACACTCAGCCCGGACTTCGACGTCACCTTGTCGAAGACGGTGCCGGAAACGCCGGTGGTCCCGGGCCAGGGGACGATCGCCTACACGATCGTGGTCTCCAACAGCGGCCCGAGCGTGGCGAATGCCGTCACCCTGAACGACACCCTGCCGGCGGGACTGCAGTTGCAGTCGATCACGCTCGACGGGACGGAGGTCCCGAACCAAGGGACCGGGAACAACGTCCAACTCGTGTTCCCGACGCTGCTTCCGGGGACGGCCGGTGCCCGCACCGTGGTGATCACGGCGGCCGTTACCGCCGCGGCCACCGGGCCGCTGGTCAACGAGGCGACTGTGGAGGCAATCGGGGACCGGGATACCGAAAACAACAGCTCCTCCGCGACGGTGCCGTTGACGCCCGAAGCCAACTTTGAGGTTGAAAAACGTGTGTCTGCGGCCAACGCCGCCCCCGGTACCGAGTTGACTTACACGATCGACGTCATCAACAACGGGCCATCGAACGCGGCCGGCGTGACGCTGATCGATGTGCTGCCGGCCGGCGTCACGTTCGTCAGCGGCAGCGGCCCGAATGGCAATGGCAGCCAGTTGACGGCTGACGGCCAGACGGTCGAAGTCGAGATCGGCGTGCTCGCACCGGGGGTCAGCCAAACCTACACGATCGTGGCTCGCATCAATGACGGTTTCTCGGGGAACCTGGAAAACATCGCGAGCGTGACGGCCACGACACCTCAAGGAGATGAATCGAACCCGAGTTCCCTGCCTGCCGTCACTCAAGTCGCTGCCGTCGATCCGAACACGTCGGTGATCAACGGCCGAGCCTTCATCGACCGTAATGGCGACGGTCTGTTCAACAACGGGGATGTCGGCGTAGCCGGCTTGACCGTCCGGCTGTTGACCGCGGGAACGGGCGACGTGGTCCAAACGACCACGACCGACGCACTGGGGAATTATCGATTCCAAAATCTGCCAGAGGGCACCTACGACATCGAGTTGGAGCTCCCGCCAGGTTTGGAGAGCGGACTGGAATCGTTGAACGGGGGCACGCCCGCGGAACTCGGAGACGGCAAGATCCCTGGGGTGGCAGTCGGCCAGGCCGATCTCAGCGCGTCGAACACTTTCGCCCTGATCGCGCGACCTTCGAAACGCGACACCCTGGCTTCGGCGAACTGAAATCTAAGCGGATGAACATGAGGTCGCCGGGGTCCCCGCCAAACGGGAGCCGGTGGAACAGCTCGGGGGTCAATCCCCGGCGACCGCGAATGTCAATCCGCTTTGATGCCGTCGTCAAGGGAAGTGAAAACGCTCGGCCGCTGGGGGGTGGCCGAGCGTTTTTCGTTTCCATTCGGCCGATCGGACGCTGGGATCGCCCGGTTGACCGGCCTGGAGGGTCTGCGTCAGCCGGCTTTCGTCGCGGGTACCCGCCGAATCGCAGTTTCGCACCGGCCTAAGGTGCGTCTCAGGCCGGCGTGAAGTCGCAGTCTGGGGTCAGCCGCAGTGCGAAGCGGCAGAGCAGTTCGGCGGCGTGGTGGATGTCGTCCAGCGAGATCACTTCGACCGCCGAGTGCATGTAGCGATTGGGGATCGCGACGAGTCCCGTGGCGACGCCGCCCCCGTGGATCTGGAGCACGTTGGCGTCATTGGGCGTGGCGCGGCCGATGGCAGCCAATTGGAACGGGATCGAATGTTCCCGGGCGAGGCTGATCAGCCGTTCGGTAACGACCGGGCTCATGTTGGGACCGCGGAAGATCACCGGCCCGCCTCCCAGTTTGATGTCACCCTGTTGGGTTTTGTCGATCGTCGGACAATCGGACGCGTGGGTGACATCGACGGCGATCGCCACATCCGGTTGGACGCTGCCGGCGGCCGTCTTCGCGCCGCGCAGCCCGATTTCCTCCTGCACGGTGCTGACGCTGTGCAGGTGGCACTTCAGCTCCGCTTGCTTCGTGGCGACCCGTTCGACGCAGCGACGCAGCGCTTCGATGACAGTCCACATCCCCGACTTGTTGTCCATCCCGGGGCCGCTGATGAGGTTTTCCAGCAGCGGCCGGTATCGTAGGTCCAAGGTGATGCAGTCGCCGACGCGAACCTTGGCATCGGCTTCCGCTTTGCTCTTGGCGCCGATGTCGAGCCAGAGCTGTTCGAGCTGCACCACCTGTTTGCGTTCGGTTTCGTTGAGCAGGTGAATGGGTTTCCGGCTGATCACCGCCGGCAGCGGGCCGGAATCGGTCCAGACCGTCATCGCCTGGCCGATCAGTTGTTGCGGGTCCCAGCCGCCGATCGTTTGGGCGTAGACGAATCCGAACTCGTCGACGTAGGTGACGAGCATGCCGATCTGGTCACAGTGTCCGGCCAGCAACAGGCGTGGGCCCGCGGGGTCACCGGCCGAGGCGATCACGTTGCCGTGAACGTCCGTACGGACCTGATCGGCATGCGGTGAGATGAAGTCGCGGACCAGCCGCTGGATCGGCTGTTCGTAACCCGAGGGGCTGGGGGTGAGGATGGCGGCGCGAAAGAAGTCGAGAGAGCCGGGGGTGATCGCGGTCATGTCGTCGCGGGGCAAAGGGAGCGGTGAGGGATCATTCCCACGCGTCGGGCGGGATGTCCCGAAGGGTGACGCGGTGTTCGAGCGTTTCGATCACGGCACAGCCGCAAGCGTCGCTCCACACGTTGACGGTCGTGCGGCCCATGTCCAGCACCCGGTCAACGGCCAGGATGATACCTTGCAATTCGAGCGGCAGGTTGACGGCTTGCAAGACGATCACCAGCATCACCAAACCGGCTTGAGGGATGCCGGCCGCCCCGATGCTGGCCAGCAGCGCGGTCACCGCCACGACAATTTGCTGTGTCAGCGGCAAGTTTTCCCCGAAGTGCCACTGGGCGATGAACAGCACGGCGACGGCTTCGTAGAGTGCGGTCCCGTCCATGTTGATCGTCGCCCCGAGCGGCAGCACGAACGAACCGGTCCGGTTGCTGATCCCTGCCCGCTGCTCGACACAGGTCAGGGTAAGCGGCAAGGTGCCGTTGCTGCTGGCGCTGCTGAATGCGGTCAACAACGCGGGGCTGAGCGCGCGGGCGTACTCGGTGGGGCTGCGTTTGGCGACGAACCGGAGGATCAGCGGCAACGTGATGCAGCCGTGGATCACCAGCCCGGCCGTCACCGTCAGCATGTACCAACCGAGTGAACGAAAGACGTCGGCACCCTGCGTCGCGGTGACGTAAAGCATCAGGCAGAAAACGCCCAGTGGGATCAGGCGGATGATCGCGTGCGTCATCGCCATGATCACCTCCATGCCGGTCTTGGCGGCCTCGTGAACCCGCCTGGCGGTCGCCCCGCCGATCCGCATCGCGAACACGGCGAAGGCGATCGAAAAGGCGATGATCGACAAAAAATTCGGCTCGACCAACGCCCCCAGCGGGTTCGCGGGGATCAGGTTTTCGAGTTGGCTAAAGAGTACCTCACCGATCGGGGGCGGTTCACTCGCGATGACCGAGCGGGTGCCTTCCCCCGTCGGCGCCCCCTGCCCGCCGAGGCCGGGCCGGAACAGGTTGACGACGAGCAAGCCGGTGAGGATCGCTAACAGGCTGGTCGTCGCGTAGTAAGCGGCCGTCAGCGCGAACATCCTTCCAACGGCATGGCCGCTCAGCCCCATCACGCCGGTGATCAGCGAGGTGACGACTAGCGGAACGGAGACCATCTGCAGCATCCGCAAGAAGAGATTGCCCAACTGGCGACAGGCGTTACCGATCGTGGTCGCCCAAGTGCCGCCGTGAACGTCGAGAACGCTTGCCACATCAGGATGGATCGCCCGCAGCGCGGATAGCGTGGCGAACGTTCCGTCACGGGTCTCGCCCGCTTCGACACGCAATTCCGTTTCGCCGCCATCGTCCCGCAGGATCCGAAGCCGTGTCGATCCGACGCGTTCGCGGATCTCAACCGCTTGCCACCCTTGCGGCAAGCCTTCGGTCACCCGGATGTCACGAGCACCGGTCAGGAAGTTGAGCGCCAGACCGACGAAAGCACCGGCCAGCATGGCGAGGAAGATTTGCCAGTGGAGCGGCCACTTCCAAAGAGCCCAGATTGATCGGCTCATTCGCCCCCTTCGATCGCCTGAATCGCCTTTTCGAGCGATTCGCGAGTGCGGCCGTTGGCTTCTTCCAGCATCCGTTTCAACTGGGGCAACGCCTCCGCGGCATCGGGGCCGAGTTTGCCAATGAAAAAGACCCCGTAAAACCGCAGGTTCCGATCGTCCGAAGCGATCGCTTCGAGCAGTGCCGGCAGGGCGTCGGCATCTGCCGAGTCGATCGCACGCAGCGCTTGCCGCGCCGGCTCTCGGTCGAGGTCATCGGGCAGCAGACGAAACAACGCGGGGACCGATGCAGCAGCGGGTGGGCCGAGTTTACCGAGTGATTGCGCGGCGACATGCCGTACCGCCCATTGAGAATCGCCGAGTCCCTGCACCAACCAGGGCACGGCCCTCTTGGGCTCAGAGGCGACGCCGGCGATCGTTCGGATCGCGGCCGAACGGATCGATTCCTGTGGGTGCGAAACCAGTTCACCCAGCTCATCCAGGCTCGGGCCCGCCGCCATGCCGAACTTGCCGAGCGACTCGATCGAAGCTTCGAGGACCGCGGCGTCGCTGTCCTGCAAGCGTGCCCGAAGTTCCGGCAGGATTTCTTCAGCCCGAGCGGGGAACTGCCCCAACGACTCGACCGCGGCGAGTCGGACCTTCGGGTCAGGGTCGGCCGAGGAATCGAGCAACGCCGGAATCGCCTCGGAGGCATCTTCCCCGATCCCGCCGATCGCTGCGGCAGCGCCAGCCCGCATCGCCGAATCGGGGTCCGCAAGGGCTTTGGTCAGCGGCATCAACAGCGTTTTGCCTTCGGTCCCCAAACCGCGGACCGCGCGAAGCGCCGCGACGCGAACCGGGAGAGCCGGGTCGGACAATCCGGCCGTGACCGGCGGCAGGATCGATTCGGCATCGGCCTGAATTCCGATCAAAGCGCCCAACGCCGCAGCTCGCACCTCGGGGGCTTCGTCCGCTGCGGCCCGCAACAGGCTGTCTTGATGAGGCCGGGCGGCAGGGCCGATCCGTCCTAAGGAGTCGACCGCGGCAAGTCGGACATTCGCTTCGGGGTCGTGCGACAGGTCGTCGAGATCACGCAGCGCATCACCCGTGACAGGCTGAATTCCGCCCAACCCGCGCACCGCGACGGCTCGGACCGACGGACTGGCATCACCCAAAGCGACGCGGAGCGGTTCGATCGCGGACGGGCCGATGGCGGACAACGCCAAGGCGAGTGATTCAGGTGACAGCGTTCCGGAATCAGCCCGTTGCAGGATCGCCGGGACGGCAGCCGAACCGATCCGTCCGATCGCTGACGCGATCGCCCGTTGGTCGCTGTCGACCGAAGTGCCCTCGTCGTCTGAGTCCCCCGACCGGGACGACTCTCCCGTGCCACCCGGAGCGGATATCGCTTCCCAACTGTCGAGCAGCGCGGGGATCAGGCCGGTCGCGGTCGGACCGAGCAACCCGGCGACGAACACGGCCGACAGGCGGGCCTGGCGATCGTCGCCCCGCAACAGTGTTTCGAGAGTCGGCAAAGTCCCGGCGGCCGATTGCGGCCCCAGCCGTACCAAGGAGGCGATGGCGGCATCACGCACCGTTTCATCTTGGTCGGCCATCGCGTCCGCGATCCTCTCGAGCAATGCTTCGGATGGCATCTGGGAAGAGGCCCAAGCTCGTAGCGCCAAGGCACGAACCGACGGATCGTTCGACCGGGTTAGCGGCGACAGTCGTTCCACCGCTGCGGGATCGGAAATGCCGATCGATACGAGTGCGCGGAGAGTAACGCTAAGCAAGTCGGGGTCGGACTGGTCGAGTCGGTCGAGCAGCGGGATTTCTGCCGGACTGCCGATCGCGGCGAGCGAATCGGCGGCGGCGTCCCGCAGCGTCCCACGTTCGTGACCGAGCATGTCGATCAGTGCGGGGATCGCGACCGCCCCTTCCCTGCCCATCCAGCCGATCGCTTGGGCGGCGGCGGGCCGGGCCGAAGAGCTGCCGGTTTGCAAAGTTTCGATCAAGGCCGGCAAGGCGTCCGGGCCGATCCGACCGAACACGAAGGCGGTCCGATAACGGCGTTGGTCGTCCCGGTGTCCGAGATCAGCGATCAGCCGCTCGATCGCCGCAGCGGCTTGGGGACCGATCCGGGCAAGCGACTGTAGCGATTGCATCCATACCTGATTGTCACGGTCGTCCAAAGCCGTGATCAGATCCGGCACGGCTTCGACGGCGTCCGGCCCCAAGCGGGCTAATTCGTAGGCCGCGTCGCGACGTACGTCGGTCTCGCCACTCTTCAGACGCGAAATCAGATCGCTGACGGAAACTCCAGGCTCTTGCGCCCTACCGCCCGCGGAACCGAATGCTGCCAACGCCAAACCGAGAATCGCGACCGATGCGGCTTGGCGTAGAGGCGGTCGCGTGGCTGCTGTCAGTTGCCCAACGCCGACAAAACCGCCTGCTGGATGTCGAGACGTGGCGATCATCAGACCTGCAATCCCGACAATCGTCCGGTGCTGTCACCGATGTAGGGGGCATCGACGCCGACGCGGTCGAGCATCGATAGGAACAGGTTGCACAGCGGGGTTTCATGCGAGAACGCCACGTGTCGTCCCGGATCGACCGTCCCGCCGCCACGTCCGGCCAGCAGAATCGGCAGGTTCTCGTTGTTGTGGCGGTTGCCGTCGCTCAACCCGCTGCCGTACAGGATCATGCTGTTGTCGAGCAGGTTCGAATCGCCCTCGGGGATCGACTTGAGCCGCTGCAAGAAATACGCCAGTTGCGTGACGTGGAATCGGTTGATGTCTCGGATCTTGGCATGCTTCTCCGGGTCGCCGCCGTGGTGCGACAGGTCGTGGTGCCCATCGGGGACGCCGATCTGTCGGTAATTGCGGTTGCTGCCGGCGTTGGCGAACATCATCGTCGCGATCCGGGTCGAATCGGTCTGGAAAGCCAGCACCATCATGTCGAGCATCAGCCGGATGTGATCGGCGTATTCCTTCGGCACGCCGGCCGGGATCTCCATCTCGGCCGCGCCAGGCTGATTCGCTTCCGATTCGCTGTGCTGGATCTGGCGTTCGACTTGACGGATACCGGTCAAGTATTCGTCGAGCTTACGCTGGTCATTCCGAGCCAACTTCGACTGCAACCGCTGCGCGTCTTCGGCGACGTAATCGAGGATGCTCTTGCGGGTCGCGAGCCGTTGTTCGCGGCTTTTTCGAGCTTCGCCCGATTCGACTTGCGTCACGAGTCGCTCGAACGCGAGCCGCGGATTGACCTCTTTGCCTACCGGGGTCGTCTCGGAAGCCCAGGAGATGTTCGACGAATAGGCGCAGCTATAACCGGAATCACAATTGCCCGCGCCCCGACCGGCCTCACACCCCAGTTCCAACGACGGCAAGCGGGTTTGGTGGCCGAGCTGTTGGGCGGCGTATTGGTCGACCGAAACCCCGACGCGGATGTCCGCGCCGGAGGTCTTGCGGGGTTGGGAACCGGTCAGGAAAACCGAGGCGCTGCGGGCGTGGTCACCCGGCCCGTCGCCGTTGGCGCGGCCCTTGTCGTGAGTCAAACCGCTGAGCACCAACAGGTCGTCTCTGACACCCGACAAGGGTTCCAAAATGTACGGCAATTCGTAACCAAAGCCGGTCGCTTGGGGCACCCAATCCGGAACATGCACGCCGTTGGGAACGAAGATGAACGCCATCCGGCGAGGAGCCGAAGCACCGGCCGTTGCGGCGTGGGCCGCTCGTGGGGCGAGCGATTCCAAGCTGGGGAGAGCGAGCGAAACGCCTAGCCCTCGCAACAGGCTGCGGCGAGAAACGGATAGTGGGGCTGAGCTTCGCATCACGGGGCTCCCGTCAGTTCGCGGTAAAGGAACGGATCGCTGGTGACGACCGCTTTGACCAAAGTTCGAAACCGGTACTCGTCATCAGCCAGTCGGTCGAGGATCCCGTTGACCGAGCAGCGGTCGAACGGTCCCAAACCTCTGCCTAATGAATAAGTTAACAGCTTTTCGGTGAGGCGACGAGCAAAAGCGTCACGTCGACCTTGCGACAACAGACCCAACATTTCGGCCGCGGTGGAAAATTGGACGTTGCCCGGTAACTCGCCTGACGGGTCGATCGGAAACCGGCCGTCAACGTCACGCCAGCCGCCGACACCGTCAAAGTTTTCCAAACCGAATCCGAGCGTGTCCATTTGGCGATGACAGACGGCGCAGGCCGGATTCGCGCGATGCTGTTCCATCCGCTCACGAAGCGACCCGAGTGTCTCATCGTCCTCATTCAATTCTTCAACCCCGGCGGGGGGCGGGGGTGGCGGTTCCCCGAGAAAATTATCAAGGATCCACTGGCCGCGTTTCACCGGTGACGTTCGGGTCGGGTTTGAGGTCAATGTCAGGATGCTCGCCTGAGTCAGCACGCCCCGTCGTTGAGGCGGCAGTTCGACCCGCCGAAACTCGTCCCCTTCCACCCCTTCCATGCCGTAATGTTTCGCCAAACGTTCGTTGACAAACGAATAATCGGCATCCAGGAAATCGAGGACGCTGCGGTCCTCTCGGATCACCGCCTCGAAAAACTTCTCGGTCTCCTGACGCATTGACTTGCGGAGCGTGTCGTCGAAGGCCGGGTAACGCTGCGGATCGGGTGACAGCAACTCCAGATCTCGCAATTGCAACCATTGGCCGGCAAAGTGGTCTACCAACGCGGACGCTTTGGGATCGTTCAGCATCCGATCGACTTGGGCTTCGAGCACCTCGGGGTGGCGGAGTTTGCCTTCGTCCGCCAGTTCGAACAGCACCGCGTCCGGCATGCTGCTCCAGAGAAAGTACGACAGACGGCTCGCGACCTCGTGGTCATTCAGCGGTCGGATCGCAGGTTGGTCTGGGTCCGGCTGGCTCCCCGAGTCGGCCGCCTCTGTTGACACTTCCGGGTCCAATTCGATGCGGAACAGGAAATGGGGAGAAGCGAGGATCGCGGTCGCGGCGATCCGAAGCGGTTGGTTGGTAGATCGTCCTTCACGAAAATAGCGGTTGAAGCCGCTGCGCCGTCCTCGCGGCTCACGTGGCGGGCCGGCATCCCGGTCGCCCGGCCCCACCGCGATCGCTAGCAAACGGTCGACCTCTTCCTCGTCAACCGGGCGCCGGAAAGCGCGGCGAGCCAGCGCGGAAACGTCGCTTCGTAACCTCGCCGCCCAACCGTCGCCGGGTTTGGCCGACTCGATTTCGACCCGCTTGCGGGTTTCGGGATCCTCAAAGACCTGAGCAACGATTTGCTCCGCTGAGGCGAGGTACTTTTCCAGCAAGATCGGCGACATCGACAGCACGTCCGCGATGTTGTCAAACCCGTAGCCGACGTCATCGGAAGGGAAGTCGTCCGCCGGACGGAAATCGATGCCGAACAGATCGCGGACCGTGTGGTTGTATTCGACCCGATTCAAGCGGCGGACCGTGACTCGACCCGGGCGAGACTCACCCGAGCAATCGAAGGAATCGAGCTGCCCACGCAGGGCGACCAAAACCGCTTGTAACGACTCTTCGCTCGGTTGCGGCACGTCCGCGGGGGGCATTTCGCGGTGTTCGATCATCCGGGAAACCCGTTCCCACAAATCGTAGTTGTCTTGGATCTCGGCCGTTCGTCCGAACCGGGTCAACGACAAGTCCGCTTCCGGAGCGTCTCCGCCATGGCAGTCGTTGCAGTGTCGAGCCAAAAACGGGGCGACGATGGTCTCAAATTGTTCGTCGGCAGCCGGCACCGGTTCCGGCTCGGCCGACCTGGCCGTCATTCCGTTACCCGCTAAGGTCCACCCGAGTCCGATTAGGCCGAACGCCAACCGGTTGATGAGGCAAGGGCGAACACGGCTGAGTCGAAAAACGGCGGTCGAACCGTCGGAATCAGACGGCCAAGAAGACTGGCAAGTCGCGTCGTTCGAATTCACGGTCACGGGGTGCCTCTGGTTTCGACCATGCGATATCGTCACGGCCCCGTTCGGCCCTTTCACAGAAACCATGAACAAGGAAACGCCGATCGCGTCGGGCCGCGCAAGACCGCCGAAAGATTCGTTTTGCCCGTTCATTCTCACTCGTGAGACGGTCGGCCACAATCGTCTTTCGGCCGCCTGACCAACCTTCACATTCCAAGCGAAGCAAACGTCGATCGGCGGGACGGGGGGAGCGTGCCGTAACTCACTCGGATGAAGTCAGTTGCGGCGACTCCGGCGACGACAATTGGTCGACCGTTTCTTGGGCGGGCTTCACGAGCAGGGACCAGTTGTTCAGCACGCCCGCGCGATCGCTGCGGCTGGAACGGATCATCAATTGCCAGACGCCCTTCAAACTTTTGCCGTTGAAGGTGGCGAGCCCGGGTTGACGTTTGGCGATCGAGCCCGGCTGAAAACTGCCGCGGTAGGGGGCACGTGCCTTGGTGATGTTTTCCCTCGCTTGGTCGTCGAAGACCGTTCGATCGAAGTGGTCGTCGCTGCCACCGATCCCGGAAAAGAGCTCGATCCGCTGCCCCTCGGGGCCGATGAGGAAGGCATCGAGATGGCTCACGAAGGTGTGCGTGATCGACAGTTCGACCTTGAGGCTACCGATGACGATGTCTTCGTTGACCTGGATTTCCGAGACGACCACCGAACGTGGCAACAACACCTGAGCCGTCCGGTTGGAAAAGTCACCGCCGGTGATTCGACTCGATGAGAGCAACTCCATGGGCGTGATGATGCCGTCGCCGTCCGAGTCGTACGATTCGAACTCGGCCACTTTCTCGGCGGTCCACACGTCGGTGAACTCGGACATTTCGACTTGGCCGTCCGCGTTCAGGTCTCGTTCATAGAACCAAGTCGGCAGCAATTCCGACAAGTCGGCACCCTGAAGTTCCATTTCTTGAAACAGGAAATCGGCCAATTCGTTGAGGTCGACCAGCCCGTCGCGGTTGAAGTCGGCGCGCCCCAAATCGATCCCGGTGTTGGCCAATTCGGAAGCCTCCAGCATCCCGTTTTTGTTCAGGTCATAACGCTCCAACAGCGTATAGGCGAGGTAGCGGCTGCCGCGATCCGCACTGCGGGAACGCCGGTCGCGCCGCGGATCCGACGTTTCCGGTGACGAGGTGGCCGATCCGATGGGCCGCGGCTTGGAGCTGACCACACCACCGAGGCCCTGCTGAGTCCGCTCTTCGAACAAACGCCTGCGTGCGTATCGCTGAGCCAATTCCAGCCGGCTCAATCGGCCGTCGCCGTCCAAATCACTTTCCATCGGCGGTTGGCCATCCCACCGGGCTCGCTCGATTTCGCTAGCGTCCAAAAAACCGTCCCGATCGCGATCACTCCGCGACAACGTCTCATCCGCCTGGGCCAAATCCGCCTGGTTGTAGGGGTAGCGGATCTCGCCGAGGCCGAAGCCGGGTACAACGGGTTGATCGGCGATCGCGCCGAAGCCCGGAATGGCCGTCGACATCGACTGGTTGGCCGAGTCGGCATCGCGTTGACGCTGCTCGAAATATCGGCGAGCGGCAGCCTCGAGGCGTCCGACCGAATTGGTACGCGACAAATCGATCCCGGATTGGCTCGCGAATCGCTCCATGAAAGATCGCGCCCGATCCGACAGCTCGCTCGGCTCGATGTAGCCGTTGCCGTTGGCGTCCAGCCGACGAATCCAGTCGCTCTGAGCGGAAGCCGATTCGCATGCGGCCAGCGTCCAACCGGCCACGAACAGAAGGCCCGCGAGACGGATGACGGCCCCCAGTCGGGACGACAAAGGACGCAAGCTAAAGCCGAGTCGTGTCATGGCTAATGAATCGGGTTCGCGGATGCGGGAGGCGAATCACTTCGCACAGGTTAACGACGCCGGCGGTCGTCGGAGCCGCGACCGGAATCTCGGGATCTGGTCGAAGTGGACGGTTCGCCGGTTTGCAGCGACCGCAGGATCATTTCCAGGTCGACGCCTTGGGCAGCCGGGATGACCTCGACCACCTGTTCGCCCCGGGTGTCGATCGAGCGTACGAGGGCCTCGACCTCGGCGAACAGGGAGTCGGGCGCCGTGATGACCAGCGAATTGCTCGGTTCGTGTACCGCGACGGTCATCTCGGGCGACCGATCGCGGGTTGGCTTGTCGATCACTTCTCGCTGGCTGCTGTCGCCTCGCTGGCGGTCCCGGTCATTCGACCGCGGGTCGACACCCTGCGGTTGCTGCGGATTGGCAGCCTGGCCGCCTTGCGGGGTCGGGCTGGCGACACGACCGACGTACGCCTGCTTGACCATCTCCGCCATTTCTTTGGCGTTGGTGTGCAGCAGTTCGATCACGTGCGAGCGGCCGAAGGTTTCGATCGACGTCAGGCTATCGGCCTTGTCGATGATCTTCAGGTATTCCTCGATTTGGGCGACGTCTTCGATCGTCCCTTGGATGATCAGCCGGTTCAGCCGAGCGTCCGAAACGATCGTCGCGGACCCCGCAGTGACCTTGGTCAGGCCATCTTTCTGGGTCGTGAAACTGCCGAAGTAAAGATTGTTCGCTGAGCCGCCTCGGACCAGCGAACCGGACGGGGTGGTGGCCAACGACTTGCCGGCGTCAAACAGGTCGGCCAGCATCTTCACCGCTTGGTCCGCGTTGACGTACTTCAGATAAAAGACGATCGGCGGCGACGGGGCTTTGCTGCTGGCGGCGGCGACATCGAGCAAGTGTTCTTCGAATCGGTCCAGCGCCGCGAGGTCGTCCGATTGCAGCAGGATGCCTTCGGGGACCAGCCGTCCGCGGATCGGGGCCGTGCCGATCTCACGGGCACTCTCGGAGTTCGTCAGGCGAACCGACTCGGGCGTCTCCTGCGAAATGGAAACCAATTCTGCGGCACGTTCCCGATCACGCTGCGTGAATGGGCGGTTGAGCAACGCGGCATCTGCCTCGGTGAAGCTGACCGTCTCGACTTCCGTGTGGGTACTCGGCACCGCCGTCGGAACCGGCTTCAAGCCTCGGCGGGTCCGCAGGGCGGCCTCGGGTTCCACGTCTCCAGCGCGGGTGGTTGCCGGAGTCGAGTTCTTTCGTTCACTCGCAGGATGCAGCACCCGTTCGATCACGCCAGCAGACGACTCGACCTGGCCCCCATCCGGAGAAATCATCACCCGGTTGCTCCCCCGCCAAAACCGTTCGGCGTCTTCCAAAATTTGTCGGCGTCGCTGACCCGTTAATGGCAACAATCGGTATTGGTCCTGGCTCGCGTCACCGGACTTAGGCGAAAGGCCTTCGACCAATTGACGGACCTGGCGAATCTGTTCCGCGGTACCGCGTACGAACAGGCGGCGATTGGCCGGATCGGCATCGACCCGCGGGCCGCTGGGTGCCGGCGTGTCGCTGCTCGAGGCACGGGCGCGGGCCGAAGTGTCCAGTGATTGCGATGGCTCGAACATTTCGCCGATCAGGTTGACGACGAAATAGGGGTCCAGCCGATTCAAATCGACCACCGCGAATTCGACGGCTGGGGCTTCCAGCTCTCGAATGGTCTGCTCGATCTCGGCATGCGTTTCCGGGTCCGCCAAGGCGACCACGCTGCCCGTCCGTGTGTCCATCGAAAGCCGCAGCGACTTACCGGCCAACATCGTCTGCAGGACGTCGTAAACCGATTGCAAGGCGTCGGCACCGACCGCGTGAGCTCGCAAAATCTTGCCCTCAACCGATTCGGACTCCTCGCCTGGCAAATCGACGATTTCCAACAGCTTCGCCAACCGTTCGATCTTTTCCTCGGTGCCGGTCACGTACAGTCGCTTGCCGGTCAAATCGGCTGAAATGCTGATGTCGAGCCCGTCCGTTTCGTTGGGGCTGATGCCCAAGTGACGGCCGGCGACCAGCAACAAGGACGGCAGGTCGACGTGCTTCAAATCGAAACGGCGGACTTCGACGTCGACCGCCTGCGGTTGCTCCATCGACTTCAGAACGGCGACGACATTTCGCAGCTTGCCGGCGGTTTCGGTGATCACCAACTGATTCGACCGCGGCAGAACCACCGGCGTTGTCATCAGCATCAGCGGGCGCAATTCGGCGGTCGCCTCATTCGCGTTGACATCACCCAGGGGAACGATGCACTTGATGACTTCGTGATCCCCCTTTTGGCCTAACTCGTCGAGCGGCGTCAGGCTCGCGAGGGCGTCGAGTTGCTGGAGGCTGCGAGGATCAGCCAAACTGATCACCGACAGTAATTTTCCCCGCCGCACGATCGCGTAACTTTGCGGGATCAGGAACAGGTTCAACCGGGTGATCGCTTCATCGGCCGTGAACGATTCCGGGTCGTTGTAGGTGAAGGTGCCGCCGGGAACGTCGCCGACATGCAGAGCCATGCCGGTCTCTTCCGCCAACCAGCCGAGCACTTCCCGCCAGCCGGCTCCGCTGAAGGAAAATCGCAACCGCAGCGGCCCGGAAACCTCAGGACGACCGAGCGCCTCGTCTGCCTGCGGGGCCGAATCGGTGGCCGGAACGTCCGCTTCCGAAAATTCCGGCTCAGCGGGCAGAGCCGACTCGTCCGCAGTAACCCCAGCGGGCAATGACGCCGGTTCGTCGGCGGAAACCTCTTCGGACTGCGCAACAGGTGCCGTCTGTGGCTCGGAACTTTCCGGAATTTCTGCAACGACTGCGGGGGCCGTGTCAGCGACCGGAGCTTCCAAGAACGTCTCGTCCGACCAGGCTGCTTGGCCGTTTCCGACGGCGATCGATAAGCCGAGCACGATCGCGATCCGCCGTGTGTCGGCCTGAAGCCGGAGCATCCGTGATCCGAAAATCCGACGGGAGGGCCGGCTCAGCAACATGGGGGGGATGTGAGGAAGAGTCAACGCGAGTTCCCTCCGAGCGATGGGGCGGGGCTGTATGGAGAGTTCGAACCGCAAGCGAAAGTTGGTCGATTCGCTGACGGGGTCCGACGCATCGAACGTCGAGACCCAAATCACCGCAACAGGCGGTGTCAAACTTGTAGGCGGGGATCAAGGCGGGTGCCGACGTCCGTTGGGCGGCCTGATGCGAACCACGAGGTTGGAAAACCACGGGGTTCGATCCGGCAAGTTGCGTCCGATCTTTCTGAAATTCCTTTCCCAGGCTGCTGGAGAACAAAGGATGCACAGCAGACAGAAGCAACTCACCGCACCTCCGGCAGCTGAGCCAGGGGGTAAACGGCAACGCAACCGACTTCGGCGTGTACGTCAGACTAGCTCAATCATCCCGACAGGTCAAGATTCTTCGCCGCGTCCTACGATGAATGGTTTTTCGCCTGATCGAAGCGAATCGCGCGAAGCAACGGATCGCGTGAAGTGGATGGCGGAAGGCGTTTGCCGATGGCTCGCCGGCGGGTCGCATGCCGGGCCGTGTGGCGGCGATTTCGATGATTCCGGCGATCGAAATCAGTCGACCGCCTGCTCGATCCACCCGCCTCCGAGGACGCGGTCGCCGGCAAAGACCACGGCGGCCTGGCCGGGCGCGACCCCCGCCTGTGGCTCTTCGAACCGAACGGCGAATTCGTCCGGGCCGGTCGCGGTGACCTGGGCCGGTTGTGGTGGCGAGTTGTAGCGGATCTGCACTTGGGCCGCGAAAGTCTCGCCATCGCCGGGGTGATCGATCAGCCAGTTGACTTCCTTGGCAACGAGGCCCGATTGCAGCAGGGCGTCATACGGACCGAGCACGACCCGCCGGGTATCCGGCTCAATACGAATCACGAAATGGGGGGTGCCCAAGGCGATCCCCAAGCCTTTGCGTTGCCCGATGGTGAAGGCCTCGTAGCCCTGGTGGGTACCGACGACGCGACCGTCGAGCGTCACGAACTGACCATCACTCGCGGCAGCCGATTCACCCCGACGAGCCTTCACAAAATCGCTGTGGTGCCCTTGGGTGACGAAGCAGATTTCTTGGCTGTCTTTTTTGTCCGCCACGCTCAACCCGAGCGACGTGGCGAGTTCACGGATCGCCGGCTTGGAGTGGTCTCCGACCGGCAACTTCATCCGCTGCAATCGCGGCCGCCCGATGCCGAACAGCGCGTAGGCCTGGTCTTTGCGACCGTCGATGCCGCGATGCATTTCGGCCACGTTGTCCGCGTTGTGGACGATCCGGGCGTAGTGCCCCGTGGCGACGAATTCGGCATCGACCCCATCCGCGAAATCGAACAGTCGCCCGAATTTGATCCACTGGTTGCAGCGAACGCAGGGGTTGGGGGTTCGTCCGGCGACGTAATCGTCGACGAAGTAATCGACGATCCGGCGGAAATCGCTCTGCAAGTCGAGCGAGTAGAACGGGATATCGAACTTGGCTGCGACGCGGCGAGCGTCCGCCGCATCGGACGCCGTGCAGCACCCCTGTTTGTGATCGGCGCGAGTCGAATCGGAGCGACTGCTGGGCGCCGGCAATACCGGCAGCCCGGGCGCATCGCCGCTCGCTGCGGAGGGGGCAGGAACCCGGCACGCCTTGGCGGAATCCTCGCCATGACGCATGAAGACGCCGATGACCTCATGCCCCTCACGAAGCAACAGATGGGCGGCGACGCTGGAGTCAACGCCACCGCTCATTGCCAACACGACCTTGGACATGTCACCCCGAAGTCGAGAAATCAGTTGCCGGTCGGGAACAACGGTCCCTCGCCGCCACCGAGGCCGCCCTTGAGTTCGGAATCGGTAGCCGCGGACGCCGAACCGCCGCCTTCTTCGACGGCGGCCGCCCGCTCGCGGTCCTCGTCCCAATCGACGCGTTTGCGAGACAGGCCGATCTTCCGTTCGTCGGTATCGACCCGCAACACCTTGACTTCGATCTCGTCGCCGACATTGACCATCTCTTCCGGGTTTTCGACCTTGTGGTCGGCCAGTTCCGAGATGTGCAACAGCCCTTCGAGGCCGTCTTCGAGGCCAACAAAGACGCCGAAGTTCGTGATCTTGGTGACCTTGCCCTTGACCAATTGGCCGGGCTGGTACTTGTCAGGGATGTCGCTATCCCAGGGGTCGTTGTCGAGTTGCTTCAGCCCCAAGGCGATCCGCCGCCGCGACTCGTCGACGCTGAGCACGCGGCAACTGATCTGCTGGCCCTTTTCCAAGCGTTCGCTCGGATGGCTGATTTTTCGCGTCCATGACATGTCGCTGACGTGCAACAGGCCGTCGATGCCCTCTTCCAGTTCGATGAACGCGCCGTAATTCGTCAGGTTGCGAACCTTGCCGACCACGTCGGTCCCCTCCGGGTACCGGGCCAGGACATCGTCCCACGGGTTGGCCTGGGTCTGCTTCATGCCGAGCGAGAGCTGTTGGCCTTCGGTGTCGACATTGAGGATCTTGACTTCGATCTTGTCGCCGATGTTGACCAATTCGCTCGGGTGATTGACCCGTTTGGTCCAGCTCATTTCGCTGATGTGAACCAAGCCTTCGATGCCCGGTTCGAGCTTCACGAAGGCACCGTAGCTCATCACGTTGACGACTTCGCCCGGGTGGACCGAGTTGACCGGGTACTTGGTCGCGACGTTGTCCCACGGGTTGCGGTCCTTTTGCTTCAGACCGAGCGCGATCTTCTGCTTTTCGCGGTCGATGTGCAGCACCTTGACTTCGATCTCTTGATCGATCGCGACCATTTCGCTGGGATGCCCGATCCGTTCCCAGGCCATGTCGGTGATGTGCAGCAAGCCGTCGATGCCACCGAGGTCGACGAAGGCGCCGAAGTCGGCGATGTTCTTGACGATCCCCATCCGGATTTGACCGACTTCCAGTTCCTTCATCAGGTAGGTGCGGTCTTCTTCCCGCTGACGTTCGATCAGCGACCGGCGGCTGATCACGATATTGCGGCGGGTGTCGTCGATCTTCAGCACCTCGGCCTGGATCACCCTGCCGATGAAATCGCCGATGTCGCCGGGGCGTCGGATGTCGACTTGGCTGCCGGGCAGGAAGACGTTGACGCCGATGTCGCAGAGCAGGCCGCCCTTGATCTTGCGGATAACCAGGCCGGTGACCACTTGGCCCTCGGCAACCGATTCCATCATCGCTTCCCACTGGATGATCTTTTCGGCCTTTCGCTTGCTCAGCGAAATCATGCCGTAGGGGTCATCCGCGGCCCCCAGATCGTCTTCCATTTCCTCGATCAGGACCTTGACGATGTCACCCACCTTTGGCGGCGCTTCGTCCGGTCCCCATTCATCGAGGTTGACGGTCCCTTCGCTTTTGAACCCCACGTCCATCAACGCCCATTCGTCGTTGATCTCGACGATTCGCCCGTCGACGATACGGCCCTGGATGTACTCTTGCTGCTCCAGTTCCAACGCTTCCAGCAGCAATTCCTCGCCTTGATCCGGGGGGACCAACAGGGCGAGTTGCTGGGCGAGATCGTCGTCTTCCAGTTGGCGAATGAGGTTGCGGTTGACCATGAGGGAAATGTCTCGTGTTTCATCCTCGATCCGGCGGTGGCTCTGAACGAGCGATCTCGCGGGTCGCGGAAAACAGGGGGCTAGAGGAAACGGGCGGATGCCGTGACCCGGTGTCAGGGCAATTTCAGCCGCTGACGGTACCAAAAGTGCCGGTAATACACAATGTCCGTTCCGGTGCCGTCCGCAGCCACGCAGCCATCCGTGGCCCGTTTTGAGCTCGCGGCCGGTCGCGGGAACGGCGATTGAGGCGATGCCGGCAAGCGACGCTCAGCGGCGAAGCGATGCTCAGCGACCGCGTGTGGACTTTTCGGTCGCAAAACGGGGCGTTTCCGCCGGGTACATTTCCGCTAGTGGGGGGGCAGGCCGAGCTTCGAGGGCCTGTTGCTGATGTCACGGGGCACCCGCAGGGGGCTGAACCCGCCTTGTTGCCACATTTTCTTTTAGCAAGCAGGCCGATTTCGTTTGGCAAGCAGTCCGAAGCGGCCTTTTTTGGGCGTCGACCTTCGATCCGGAGAGTTTGTCGGACAGCAGTTCGGACAGTTGGGGGTTACGGTCCGATCTGCTACTCGCTTCGCGCCGAGGGATCGTTTACGATTTGCCGTTGCTCAGCTCTCGCCGGTCCCGAGCGACCTGGGCTGCGGCCCATCCCGAGCTGCCTGATCTGGTTTCTCTCCCGCCCCGTCGTTTTCTCGAGTTCGCCATGCAGTCCGTGACCAGCCGCTTGAGCGTGATGATGTTCCTCCAGTTTTTCGTCTGGGGGGCTTGGTTTGCCACGCTGGGGTTGGCGCTCGGCAGCAACGGGTTGGCCGAATTCGGCGCCGGCTCCTTCGGCAGCGCGCCGCTCGCCGCAATCTTGGCCCCCCTGTTCCTCGGCTTGGTCGCCGACCGTTTTTTCGCGTCGGAGCGGGTGATGGGGGTACTGTTCTTGATCGGCGGCGTGCTGCTCTGCCTGGCGCCCGGGTATGCGGAAGCCGGCAACGGTCGCGTGATGGTGTGGTTGTTCATCGGCCACATGCTCTGTTACATGCCGACGCTGGGACTGAGCAACACGATCGCCTTTTCGAACATCCCGGACCAGAACGATTTCCCTCGTATCCGGGTTTGGGGCACGATCGGCTGGATCGCGGCCGGCCTATTCGTCGGGGCGATGGGCTGGAGCGCCAGCTTCAAAATCCTGTGGGTCGGCGGACTCAGTTCGATTGTGATGGGGATTTACAGCTTCACGCTGCCGCACACCCCGCCGCCGGCTCGCGGCAAAGCGGTCAATCTACGAACGCTGTTGATGTTCGACGCCCTGTCGTTGCTCGCCCACCCGCCGTTCTTGGTGTTCATCGTCTGCTCGACACTGATCTGCATCCCGTTGGCCTATTACTACGGGATCACCTCGATGTTCTTAGGCAATGCCGGCTTTGTCGCGACCGCATCGAGCATGACGATCGGCCAGATGTCCGAAATCGTCTTCATGCTGCTGATCCCGTTTTTCTTCCGCCGCTTGGGCGTCAAGAACATGATCCTGATCGGGATGCTGGCTTGGGTCGCCCGCTACGCGTTGTTCGCGGTGGGGGCCCCCGACCAAGTCGCCTGGATGTTGTTCCTGGGGATCGCCCTGCACGGGATTTGCTACGACTTCTTCTTTGTCACCGGGTTCATGTACACCGATAAAGTCGCCGACGCGAGCATTCGTGGCCAGGCGCAAGGGATGCTGGTTTTCTTCACTCAGGGGATCGGCATGTACTTCGGTTACTGGGTCGCGTTCTGGCATCACAACAAGACGGTCACTCAATTCGGTGCGTTGAACGAAGCGATCGCGGCCAGCCGCCCGGAAGAGTCACTCGGCTTCCTGCAGTCGTTGACCAGGATGTTCTCGGTCGAATCGCCGAACGTCGATCCGGAGTTGCTATCGGCGACGATGGATCAGTGGCGAGCCTTTTGGATGGTTCCGGCGGCGATGGCCAGCATCATCGCGGTCATTTTCTTGGTGGCGTTCTGGGACAAGATGAGCAATTACGACAACGGAGAAGTCACCGAGGCAGACGTTGCCGAAGCGATCGAACGAGAACCGCTGGCCTGATTTTCGAACGTTACGGACGTGATAAGCGTCCATCGTCAGCCGCCGGCTCGGCTGGGAACGCTTTGCTCCCACCGCGTTCCCTGGCGAACCGATGCCCGCCCGCTGTCGCCCCTGTGCGAACGGGTAGGCGTTCGCTGGCGGCGAGCTGTCCGACTTCAGGTTACCTCTTTCGAACCACCCGCAAGCCTCTCGGCCGTCCGTTCGACCCCGATCACAACGATCGCGGCGATGGCGGCCAACAGCACCAGCGGCCAAACCTGACCCGGCCAATCGCTGGGCGGCACCCGTTCCCACTGCTGGAATTTGAACGCCAGCTCTGCGGTTGCCTCGGTGGGCTGTTGCAGCGGCCACACCCGTCGGGAGGAACCGATCATCAGGCCGAGCAACGCGGCCAGGGTCGTGTCGGGGTGAGCCCGCAAGCACCAGCGAAGCAGGCGAGAAAAGAGCAGCAAGCCGACTAGGCAACCGGCGGCGAAGGTCGACAGGTCGATCAGCAGGCCGACCGACCAATCGAGCCTCGCGAACCGCTTGATCATTTCGATCACGGGGTGGTACATCCCGAGCAGCAATAGCACGAACGCGCCGCTAATCCCGGGCAGGATCATCGCGCAAATCGCGATCGCCGCGGCGAGAAACAGGTAGCCGCGGCCCGTGCCAAATTCGATCGCGGCGACGCCGGCGATCGCGTACGAAACCGCCGTGCCGGCTACCAACACGATCACCGCGACCGCCGACCAACGTTCGATCCAGCGGAAGACGACCCATCCGCTGGCCAGCACCAAGCCGAAAAAGACGGCATAGGTCTCGGCCGTCCGGTGTTCCAGCAGCCAATGCATCGCGTTGGCGACCGAAGCGGCTCCGACCAGAATTCCGGCCAGCAGGGCGAGGACGAATCGCAGGTCGGCATAACGCCACAGGTCGCCCCACTGCCGGCCCACCAGCAGCCGGATCGCCGCGGAATCCAATCGCGCGAAGACGCTGAGCAACCGTTGGTAGTGACCCAAGATCAACGCGATCGTGCCGCCGCTGACCCCGGGAACCGTGTCCGCGGCCCCCATGCAAAACCCGCGGAAAAAGTTGATCAGGTCGCCGCCAGAGGAACCCACAACCCCGACGCACAGGCGGTCATCGCCGGCTGCGTCCGGTGCCTGCGTCGCCGTGTCGGTCGCGGGCGGAAGGGAATTCGGCTGGCGAGCATCAACCGTCGGTTCCATACGTGTGCCTGTGCCGAGAGCGGCCTGCGCCAAGAGTTCGAAGTCCGGGCCTGTACCGGTAAAGTAAGTCGTGTCGTTCGGAGCGGGAAAAAATGGTCCCGACCGGCCACGGGAGCCGGCGCGGTGGTGGATCCGAGCCCCAGTCGCCAGCGTGCCGCACGGCCTAGCCCATTCCGATGGGTCTGGACGATCGCGGGCTCGCTTGTCAAGCTTAGCTCTCGATAGTTCCCCGCCCACAAGGTTTTTTCGCCCCCGCGATCGGGTTGGCCCTCGGTGGCAACCGACTTGACGCGGCAGGCGGCATGCGAGTGATAGCTGATGAGCGAAGCCCCCGAAACCCTGTACGACGCGTTGGGCGGTCACGCCGGAGTGGCCGCAGTGGTCGACGAAATGTACGTCCGGGTGTTGGCCGATGTCGAGTTGGCTCACTTCTTCGCCGATACCGATCTGGAGCGATTGAAGCGAATGCAGACCGCGTTCATCTCGGCGATGGTCGACGGTCCGGCGAATTACTCGGGGGCCGAATTGACCGAAATTCACCGCGGTCGAGGGATCGAGCGGCAGCACTTCTCTCGCTTCTGCAGCCACATGCTGGACGCGTTGAACGAACGGGAGGTGAAGCCGAATTTGATCGACCAGGTTCTGGGTCGCCTGGCGATGTTCAGTGACAAGGTGACCGGCGCGACCAACGTCGGCGGCTGAATCGCCACCCCGTTACCCTCACCCGCATGAACCCCTTTCGACGGTTGGTCCGATGCCGCAGTCTCTGGAACCGCTCGATCGCCTGATGAGCACCTTGACCCAACGTGCCCAAACGCTGCCGGCCGGTTCGTACACCACGAAACTGATGCAAGGCGGCGTGCCGCTATTGGGCCGAAAGCTGCTGGAGGAAGCCGGCGAATTGGTCGAGGCGGCGGCGGAACCGGGCGATGCGGGACGCGAACATTTCGTCTACGAAGCCGGAGACCTGCTCTACCACACACTGGCGATGTTGGCCTTCCGAGGCGTTTCGCTGGACGAGGTCGCCGCGGAACTGGCTCGCCGAGAAGGGACGTCGGGCCTGGTCGAGAAGGCCGCTCGCAACCCGGGCTGAAGGACACCTGGCGACGGCCTGACGGTTGTCATCCCCGGGTGGCTCATCCTGAGTTGATCACCGAGCAATTCGCGACAGCAATCACGACTCAAGTTCCCTTCGCAAATCATCGACCCAGCCATGAATCGAACTTCCGAACCGACCCGCAACTTGCGGATCGGGATCCCCAGCAAGGGGCGTCTCAGCGAATTGGCCGGCGACCTGCTGCGGCAGGCCGGGCTCGGGTTTCGCCGCCAAGACCGGGCCTTGTTTGCTCGGATCAGCGGCTTGCCGATCGACCTGACGTTTCTCCGCACCGACGACATCCCGACGCTGTGTGCCGAGGGGGCCATCGATATGGGGATCACCGGCAGCGATTTGTTGGAGGAATCCGACGCGCGGGCCGAAATCCGCATGCGATTGGGGGTCGGTCGCTGCCGTTTGGCGATCTGTGTCCCCGAGGATTCGGAATACGCTTCCGCAGCGGATTTGGACGGCGCCCGTGTCGCGACAAGCTTTCCGTCACTCACCGAACGGTACCTCGCCCGGCACGGGGCAACGGCGCATCTCGTGTCGCTGTCGGGTTCGGTCGAAGTGATGATCCAGTTGGGTGTTGCGGACGCGATCGTCGATTTGGTCGAAACGGGCAGCACTCTGGCCGCGAACCGTCTGCGGGTCCTCGACGAGATCGGCCAATACGAGACGGTCTTGATTCAGAGCAGCACGTGCCACGACCCGACCACGGCCCAGCGTGTCGTCCGACGCCTGGAAGGGGTCACGCTCGCGCGGGATTACTCGTTGTTGGAATACAACATCCCGCGGAAGCTTTTGGCTGAGGCGGAAGCGATCACGCCGGGATTCAATTCCCCGACGGTTTCCAACCTGGAGGACACGTCGTTCTGCTCCGTCCGCGTGATGGTCCCACGGCGGGACATCATCGAAGCGATGGAAAAACTCGAACAGATCGGCGCCTCGGCGTTGTTCGAAACCGCGATCACGAACTGCCGCTTGTAACGGAACCGGAGCCCGCTTGCCCATGAATCGCTCACCGGACGAACCCTCGCGCGAGCCGGCGGAATACCCGCCCGAGATCGATGTTCAGACGACCGACTCGTTGATCCGACGGGGCGAGGACTTCCTGTTGTTGGATGTCCGGCAGCCGGCGGAATACGAAATCGCTTCGTTGCCCGGCGCGGTGCTGATTCCGCTGGGTGAACTGTCGGGCCGCTTGTCGGAGCTCGAGCCTTATCGGGACAAGCGGATCGTCGTCCACTGTCACCACGGCGGCCGCAGCATGAACGCGGTCAGGGGGCTGCGGCAGCTCGGCTTTTCGGGCGCCCAGAATCTGGCTGGCGGGATCGACCTTTGGAGCCAAGCGGTCGACCCGCAAGTCCCGCGGTACTGAGTTTCCCGCGGGACGTGGCGAGGGACCGATGCGGCCGCTGGGCTGCCCGATGGACTGATCGAGCGATCAGACCTTGGCGGCTTCCGGGATTTCGAAGCCCGGCCGATTCGGATCCTTCAGCAGACGATTCGCTTCGGCCGCCTTTTCGCCGACATGGGTTTCGGTGGCGGGGTCGAAGGTCAGCCACGGCCCGACGGTGTACTGGTTGCCGTTTTCGGGAACGCCGACACCATCCCGCATGACCGAGTGCAGCTTTTCGAAGTGTTCCGCCGCGTCGCGGTTGTCGCCGAACTTGCCCGACTTCACGTTGAACGGGGCGTTCGTACCGAGGCGATACGAGTTGTTCATCAGGTGCCCCAGCACGCAGCCGTAATGGGCATCCAACGCGTTGCCGTTGGCCATTTCGGGCTTGCCCGCGCGGCAGGCAGAGACGAACGATCCCCAGTTACCGCCGGGCGTCACTTTGCCGTTGGGAACCGAAACCTTCTGGCCTTCTTTGCTGCCGGCCGGGTAATAAATGCCGCGAACGATCCGTCCGCCGTCTTCGAAGTAATACTCGTTTTCGACCTGATTCTGGTATCCCGAGTAATTCACGTTTCGGACGTTGAAGAAGACGGACTGGCCGTTGGGGTACTCGGCGACGGCCATCATCGTGTTCGGCGTTTCGCCTTGGTCCTTCCACTGAAACCGGCCACCGATCGCCATCACGCGGGTGGGGTGGGTGACGTCGGTGTCGAGTGCCCAGCGGGCGATGTCGAGTTGGTGAGTCCCCTGGTTGTTCAGGTCGCCGTTGCCGGTTTTCCAGAACCAGTGCCAATTGTAGTGTACGAGGTTACCGTGGAACTGGTCGATGTCGGCCGGGCCGCGCCACAGGTCCCAGTCGAGGTTCGCCGGAGCGTCCGAATCGGGCTTGAAGCCGATTCCCGCTCGGGGCTTGCAGCAGTAACCGTAAGAGATCTTGAGCCGCCCGAACTTACCGGCTTGGATGGCTGCGTGGAGCCCTGCGATTTGAGCGCTGCTGCGGTTTTGGGTGCCGTGCTGGACCACCACGCCGTACTTCTTTTGGGCCTCCACCGCGACACGGCCTTCTTCGACGTCGTGGCTGAGCGGCTTTTCGACGTAGACGTGCTTACCGGCTTGGGCGCCCCAAATCGTCATCAGCGAGTGCCAATGGTTCGGCGTGGCGACCGAAATCGCGTCGACGGTTTTGTCTTCCAGCACCTTGCGGATGTCCGCCACGCCGACGCACGACTGGCCCCCGGGGGACGCTTGGACCTTCTTCAACGAAGCGGCGAGCGTCCGCGCATCGGGATCGACCAGGTAGGCGATTTCGACGTTGTCTTGGGATTGGTAGCCGCTGATGTGCGCTTGGCCGCGGCCGTTGACGCCGATGACGGCGACTCGCAGGCGATCATTGGCCCCCACGACCTGGCCGGAAGCTTGCGTGCCGGTGATCAGCAGGCCCGCGCCGGCGGCGGTAGTGCCCTGCAGGAAGTGGCGGCGATTGAGGGCAGGAAGGCGAGTCGATTTCATGGCTGGCTCCAGAGGAGTATCGGGGCGGGAAGGCGGGGCGGCCCGCAAGAACGCTTAGCATAACCGATTCCCATCAGGTAGACTTAGCGAAAATCGATGAATTCGACGTGGCTAGTGCTGTGTTCCCATTGAAAATTAGGGTGGGACCGGACGGCTCGCGCCGTTCCGCTAACAAAAATAGCGGCAGGGCGCAAGCCCTCCGGTGTGTCAACCCGAAAATCGAATTGGAACAAAGCACTAGCTCGTTCCGGTGCTTCGCACTCTCAATCGCCACCGAAGTCCCAAACCAAATTTCCCCGGTCCCACCATGATCCGTCTCCGGCTGACCCCCTGCCTGACCTGCCTGTTCGTTTGGTTTTTCCTGTCGAACCCGGCCCTGCCGGCGGTCGAGACGGCAACGGCGGGGGAATTCAACGCGGTGCTGGACATCGGTGACGCGGCGCCGCGTTGGAGCGAATTGGAAGGCGTCGACGGGCAGCGGCACGGCTGGGATGAGGTGGCCGCGGCCCCCTGTGTGGTCGTGGCGTTCACCTGCAATTCGTGCCCCTACGCCCGGGACGTGGAGGATCGAATGATCGCGTTGTCCAAGGAGTTTTCTGGGGACGGTGTGCGGATCGTGGCGATCAACGTCAATCTGGTGGACGAGGATTCGCTCCCCGCGATGCGGCGGCGTGCGGAAGAGCAGGGTTTTCCTTATCCGTATTTGCACGATGCCTCCCAGCAGATCGCGCGTGATTTCGGCGCGATCAAAACGCCCGAGTTCTTTGTGCTCGACGGGCAGGGGAAGGTGGCCTACATGGGGTCGCTGGACGACAGCCCTGACGGCAAGTCGGTGAGCCGGCGGTATGTTGCTGACGCGATCCGCGCGGTGCTGGCTGGAACCGTTCCGGAAACTCGCGAGACGGTACCGATCGGCTGTCGCATCCGGTATGCTCGCGACTCGCGCCGGTAGACGGCCACCCGTTGACCCGAGTGAAACGTTCGTTCGATTGAATCGTGGGGGCGAACCGCGTCCGCGCGGGTTGCCGATCGATTCGGGTTGCCGATCGATCGGTTGCGGGGATGCCTTGCGGTACCCGCAGGTTGTTCCCACGCGTTCGTGGCTCTTCCAAGCAATTCCGTTCGACGATCTCGCTCCAACCCGACGCCATCTCAGCCACCCTCTGGCGTTCACCCGCCGTGATCCGTCGCCGGTGCTCGATGTAGTCAGCCGTCCCGTGCAGGTGATTTTGTGAAGCTTTACGACACGCACGCTCACTTGACCGACGAAGCGTACCGCGACGACCTCGACCGGGTCCTAGCGGAAGCTCGCTCTGCCGGCGTGATCGCGATCAACGTCGTCGGGTTCGATTTGACAACCAGTCGTCGGGCGATCGAATTGGCAGCGGCACAGCCCGGTTACCTGCACGCGACGGTCGGCATTCAGCCCAACAGCGCGGTGGATGCCGACGCCGAGGATTGGGGCGAAATCGAGCGGTTGGCGGCCGACTCGCGGGTCCGAGGAATCGGCGAGACGGGCCTCGATCGGTACTGGAACGACACGCCGTGGGGGTTGCAGCAGGACTATTTCGAGCGGCACATCGTGTTGGCCGCTGAACGGGAGCTGCCGTTGGTGATTCACATGCGCGAGTGCGGTAACGAGATCGCGGACCAACTGCTGTCTCATGCGTCCAACGGACATCTGCGGGGCGTGATGCACTCGTTCACCGGCGATTGGGACCTGTGCGTCCGCTGCCTCGACTTGGGGTTGATGATCAGCTTTGCGGGGATGGTCACGTTCAAGAACGGGGCGGCGCTGCGTGAGGTCGCCGCCCGAGTGCCCGCGGACCGATTGTTGATCGAAACGGACAGCCCGTACCTCAGCCCGGAGCCGCTGCGGGGCCGGCGTCCCAACGAGCCCGCGCGGGTCGCTCACACGCTCCGCTGCTTGGCCGAGGCCCGCCGGGTGCCCGTGTCGGAATTGGCGGAACAGACCACGGCCAACGCCGGGCAACTGTTCGGGTGCGAAACGGGCTGAGTCGCGGGTTGTCGATCTTTGTCCGGCGGCTTAATCTGGTCGGGGTCGCGGCGGTTCGCGGCCCGGCCGAGGCCCCCAGCGGGCGATCGGCGTGCAGCTCCCTTCTCCGGACCGCGGCGTCGGTTCCCCATGTCGAAGTCAACACAGATTGCTAAGCTCGCCCTCGAAGACGGCACCGTCTGGCAGGGCATTTCTTTCGGGGTCGATGGCGAAGTCGACGGCGAGGTTTGCTTCAATACCTCGATGACGGGTTATCAGGAGATCCTCACCGATCCCAGCTATCGCGGTCAGATCGTCACGATGACCTACCCACAGATCGGCAATTACGGGATTGCCGAGGCCGATAACGAGCATGAGCGGCCGTCGTTGTCCGGCTTTGTGATCCGCGAGGAAAGCCGGATTCACAGCAACTTCCGGGCGAACGGCTCGCTGGGTGAGTTCTTGGCTAAACACGGCGTCGTCGCGATCGCGGGGATCGATACGCGGGCCTTGGTTCGGCGAATCCGCAATGACGGCGCGATGCGGGGAGTCTTATCGACGACCGATCTGGACGACGACTCGCTGGTCGCCAAAGCGAAAGCCTCACCCGGGCTGGTCGGCCGCGATTTGGTCCGCGAGGTCATGCCTTCGCAGCCGCGGGGCTGGGATGAAGCTTTGGATCGTTGGACCATGCTGAATGAAGGTTCGACGGTCGGATCGTCCGCCGGAACCCCGCATGTGGTGTGTCTCGATTTCGGCATGAAATGGAACATCGCTCGGCACTTCGTCTCGCGCGGCAATCGCGTCACGGTCGTTCCCGGCAACCTGTCGGCGGACGAGATCTTGGCGTTGGAACCGGACGGAATTTTCCTGTCCAACGGGCCGGGCGATCCGGAACCGCTCACCTACGCCCACCAAACGATCGGCCAGTTGCTCGGTCGCAAGCCGGTCTTCGGGATCTGCTTGGGGCATCAACTGCTGTCGCTCGCCTGCGGCGCCAAGACGTTCAAATTGAAGTTCGGTCACCGCGGGGCGAACCAGCCGGTGCTCGATCTGCAGACCGGCAAGGTCGAGATCACGACCCAGAATCATGGCTTCGCTGTCGCTGATGAGGGATTGCCGGATTGCCTGGAAGTGACACACCGCAATTTGAACGACGACTCGATCGCCGGTGTTCGCCACCGCGAGGTCACCGCGTTCGCGGTGCAGTACCACCCCGAGGCGGCCGCCGGTCCTCACGATAGCCAATACCTGTTCGAGCGGTTTCAGCAAATGCTCTGATGCCGTTCGGGGAAAGGCTCAGCGGCCGAGCAATCGATCGAGGCCGCGGTTGAGCTGTTTCTCGAGATAATTTTCGGCAGAACTCTGGATCGCTTGGACGCCCAATTGACCCGCCAGGTTGCGAATTCCACTGGGGTCGAGCCGTGGCTGAGACAGCGTTCCGGTGATCGGCAGGCTGACCGTCGCCCCGGCGAGGCTCTGCAGGTCGCTGCCCAGCCAGGAGGCTTCGAGCGGAACTTGTGTGATCAGGTTCAGCCTGCCGTCGACGGTAACCTGACCGCTGGTGATCAGCCTCACCCTGTCGATCTGCAAGAACATCCGTTGGTGGCCGATCACGCCATCCGTGAAGTCGAAATCGACCGTTTGGGTCGGCAAGACGACCAGATTCACCGCTTCGGGGCTGGTCCCGTCACCGGCCTGCGCTTCGGTCAACGACCGACCGCGGCTGAGCATCCGGATCTGCTGGACGCTGGTCACCAGTTGTTGGGAGACCGGTCCGGCTTCGCAGCGAATTTGGCTGATCTGGAGTTGCCCACGGACCCGCGACCGGTTCGGTTCGGACAGGTTCACACGGGCCTCGCTCAGCTCCACCCCGAAGCTGCCCTCGACACGGGTCGCTCGCGCGACCATCGGCGCCAGGTATTGCAGCCAGCGGTCGGAAAGTTCGCGGGTCAGCCGCAGGTTCTTGGCCCCCGAACCGGGCTTCACGTCCAGCCACAGCGGGCCGGAGGCGTAATGCAATTGGGCCGCGACATGAATTTCGCCCGGGTCGACCGGGATGGTCGTCGGGGCGATTGTCATGGTCGTCTCGGAGATCGTGAGTGGCGCCGAGCAAGGGCCGAGCACCAGACCGGCGATTTCTCCTCGTTCCCAACCGAGGCTGGTCAACATCTTGAGCGGCATCGAGCCGTCTTCCGCCAGGTCGAGCGCGACTTCCAGCGGCGTTTCATGCGTCCCCTCGAGCCGGATCGTCAGGCCACAGATTTCCGACAGACGGGGTGACAGACGGTCCGTATCGATCCGCGCGGGCCCTTTCAGCCGAACGGTATCCTGGGCCGAAGACGGTCGGATTTCTCCTCCCAATTGGGTGGCAAACCAGTCGGTTCGGACCTTCATTTGGTCGCTGAGCAGGAAACCCGTTTCGGGGTTGTAGGTCCACTCGCCATCGACCTCCAGGCTCGGTTCGGCCCAGAGAACTTCGGGGGTGGTCCGCGGGTTCACCGGGTCGATTTGCAGGTATTGCAACTGGCTGCCGACGATTCGGTTGGCGATGATCAGACGCTGCCCATTGGGCTCTCGGTTGATTCGGCCATTCCCCTCGCAATTACCCCGCACAGCCCAATCGGCGGCGGGCGCCGACATTCCGGGGGAACTGGCCAGACGAGCTTCCGCAGGTTGAGTGCCGGAGGGCGAGTTCCCTCGGGGATTCGACGCGATCTGCGTTTGGACCGATTCTTGCAACCGTTGCAGGCTCGCTCGCCAAGCGAACTCCAACTCGGTAATGTCCGAGGTGAGTTGGCCCTTCACGACGGCCGACACCGCTTCGCCGGTCAGGGTCATCGACTTGGCCATGAGATCGCCGGAAGGCCAATGGAAATGGCCATCGAAGTCGACACCGAGTTGCCGCTGGGCGAAACGCTGGTCGCCCCACGCCCCGCGGGGGTCCTCCAGACGCACATTGGCCGACGAAAGTTCGCCTGCCGATAGGCCGGCCAAGGCTTCCACCCGCCCTTCGAATCCGCCTCGCAAGTCATGCAGCGATGCGGGCATCCAGGGCCCGAGAAATTCGGCCAGCACTTCGAGACGCCCGCGACCGGTGAAGCGAAGTGGCAACTGGGTAGCGGCCGTGGGATTCGCGACCGATTGGGTCAAAACCGCGTCGGCTTCCAGCGAAGTGCTCCGCAAGCTCAACTCGGCCGCGGTCAGCTCAACCAGTTGGGTGCCTGCCAGTTGGCCAACCACGTCGGCATGCACCGTCAGCTTGGGGCGATGCAACCGGATGCCGCCGGGCAACAGCAACGTCAGCTCGGTCGCCTCGGCGTCCGCTTGAAGGCTCCAACGATCACCCGCCTGAGCGGCCCAAGTCATTTCGCCGGCCGCGCTCCCTCCCAACCGCAGGTCAGGCAAATCGAACAGCGGTTCCAACATCGCGGCCAACCGACTCAGATCGATTTCGCCCCGCGCCCGTCCCTGTTGCCACTCTCCATCCAACGTCGCCTTGCCGAATACGCTCGCGAATTCGCAGCGTTCCGCTCGCCAAACGCCGGTGGCGGGATCGACTCGCAAATTCGCGGTCACGCTCGCCGGCTCGATCGACCAGACCCGACCTTGCCGTTCTGCGCGTATCGGTTCGGACCGCACGACCGCGTCGACCAGTCGCGCGCCGCCCGCGGCGGCGGCGGGATCGGCTTGAGAAACGATCTCGGCCATCAGTTTGCCGGAAACCAGTTGGGCCTCGGAGCGGAGCGGCAGGAACCCGGGCAGACGCTGGTCCAACAGCGGCAGGTCGATCGCGGCGACCGCGGTCCCATCGAGCGTGCCAATCCACGCCAACGGGCCGGCCTCGGCCAGCGATTCGGTGGGAGCCAGGAAAGTCCCATCCAGGCGTACTTCCGAAAAATCGGTCGCCAGGGTGAAGCCCCGCCCGACGACCCCCGAGCCCTGCCACTCGGCGGCGCCGTCGATCACGGCTAAGTCGTTTTGCCAGACGCGTTCGCCAAGCCGGGGGTCCTTGGCGACGAAATTGCGAAGCTCGAACCGCTCGGCCTCCACCGACCAAGCCCCATCGGGGGAACCGACCAGGCGAATCGACCCGCTGGCGTCTCCCGACAACTCGGCCGGGATAGCCGCAGTTGAATCGGGAAGCCAGCGGCCAACCAACGGGACGACCCGCAGTGGCAGCGACTGGAGCTTCATCACCAGCACCATGTCCTGGTCGCCCTCGGGAGCCAACTGGACGGCCGCATCGAACGAACCGCTGCCGGTGTGGGGGTCGGACAGGATCCCGGATGCTTCGACAGCCAGCCCGCCGGCGGTCCATCCGAAGGTTCCTCGCCCCTGATCGATCGCCCAGATCTCTTCGCGAGCCGTGTCGATCGCCAGGATCGAGAGGTTTTGGATGTCGAACTGGAGGTCGGGTATTTGATTCGGGCCGCTTGTCGACGACGAGGCTTCCTTCGCATCACCGAGCAGCGTCAGCAGGTCCGTTTCCAGACTGGAGCCGGTTTCATGAAGTGTCGTGGAAAGCCGGACGCCTTGAGCGGAAACCCGGATCGGTTCGCGACGATCCACCCACAGTCGCAGCAGGGAGCGGTCGCAATCGAGTCGCTCGATCTCCAGTTTGGTTCCGGCGGCCGTTCCTACCAATTCCAGGTCGGTGGCATGCAGAGGCGTCAGCCAGCCGAAGTGGAGTTCCCGGTAGCTGACGTCGAAGCCGTAGAGTCCGACTTGATTCTGAATCAGCTTTTGGGCGAGCGGGGTTCGCAGCGCTATCGTCGGCGCAAAAGCCACCAGCAGGACGACGGTCACGAGCAGAAAGAGCCCGAATCGCCCTGCCCGACGGACCTTGGGCGAGCGTCGCGAAGTCCCCCCATCCTCGGGTGTCGTTCGCCTTCGGCTGAGTCGTCCCCGGCGCGTCGAGCCGGCTCGATTCGTTTGAGTCGTTCGCGAGGATGTGGGGTCGGAATCAGCCGCCCGGGTCGCACGACCGGAGCTGCGTTTGCGAGCGGTATCTCGTTTGAAATTGCCGAATGTCACCGCCGATTCCCCAAAAGGCACTACCGGAAAGCTGCCGATTCGTGGCAGGGTAGGAAATGTCTGGTCGTCGGCGGTAGATCAATTCACCCCCAGAAGGGCCCCTTAACGCCCCCTCGGGCCGACGTGGGATGACCTACGGGAGAACACAGGGCCCCCGAGGAAAGGCGGTCAGGAAGCAGACGAATTGTCGAAGGAGTCCCCTGGCTGGTCATCTGATTGAGAACAGCTTTCTGTGCGAGCCGCTTGGACCTTGAACACCGGCAGGCGACCTCGCGTCGCGATCTGACGCAGGATCGATTCGGGGGTGGGTAATGGTTCGACGGGTTCGTCTTGCCAGTCGGGGTCAAATCGGTCGCCTTGGAAAGCGTCCAGACGCTCCATTTCCAGCTCGATGTCCCGTCGGAGAGACGCCTTTTCCAAACACCAACGAGGCTCGATCAGGTAATCCGGTGGGGCATCGCCGCTGACCCGTTCGACAATCACCTGGGGCGGGATTCGCCGCAGGAATTCGATCACCGTGCGGATGTAATCGCCCCGTTCCAGTAGCCGGATCTCACCGGCCTCGACCTGCTCGCCCAGCAGGGTCCCCCGCACGGCGTACAGGTTGTGAAGTTTGACCGCGTCGACCCCCAACACACCGATCGCCCGAGCGGTATGCATCATCTGATCTTCGGTCTCGCCGGGAACGCCCAGGATCACGTGGGCACAGGTTTCGAACCGTCGCCCGCGGCAGCGGTTCATCGCATCGACCATGTGTCCATGCCGGTGGGCGCGGTTCATCCAGGCCAGGGTCTCGTCATGCCGCGATTGCATGCCGAACTCGACCGACACGTAACTGTCCGCCGCCAACGAATCGACCAGATCGAACACCTCGTCGGGGACACAATCCGGGCGGGTGCCGATCGCCAACCCGACGATCTCGGGGGAATGGGCCAGGGCAAGCCGGTAGACCTCTTCGAGCTGCTCGACGGGGGCGTAGGTGTTGGTCGCGGGCTGAAAGTAGGCGATGAAACCGTCGACCCGTTTGTACCGCTTCCGTAGCGAAGCCATGCCGCGGGTCAGTTGATCGGCGACGGCGGCCAAGCGGACTCGCCGGCTGGGGCTGAACGACCGGTTGTCGCAGAAATTGCAGCCGCCACGAGCCACCGCCCCATCGACATTGGGACAGGTGAACCCGGCGTCGATGCTGACCCGCTGGACCCGCCCGCCGAACCGCTGGCGCAAGGCCAAACCGAAGGCGTGAAAACGGGCACGCCCACGAGTGTCGCTCGGGTTTCGTTTCATGGGAACAGCCGACATACGAGAACGTTAAGGGGAAGTTGGACGTTTTTGTGCCAAAAAGACCTTAGCGACTCGTTGACGTCCGGAATCCGACTTTAGAATGTGAATGAGTCGATACGCCAATGGTGGGTCGTGGCCGAGTTGCTCGTCGGGAGCAGGCGGCATGACTCGGGTGATTGAGGGCAAACGCAAAACATGACCTGGCAAGATTTACCTAACGGAAAGCCGAAATACGGGATGCTGGTCCCTACCGGCGGGGGCGACCCGATCCCCTTGCTCAAGGACCGATTGGTGATCGGTCGCCGCGAAAGCTGTGATATCGCACTCAAGTTCTCGAACGTGTCGGGCCAGCACTGTCGCCTGTCGCTCGAACAAGGCTACTGGTTCGTGAAGGATTTGGGGAGCCGCAACGGGACCAAGGTCGACGGTCGGTCGATCGTCCGCAAGCGGCTCGACCCGAAATGCAAGATCTCCTTCGCTAAACACGAATTTCGGGTCGAATACGATCCGGAAGACCTGGGGGCGTACGGCCCGCCGCCCCCCGATGACGACCACATCGAGGAATTGATGCGACGGTCCCTGGTTGACCGAGCGGGGATCGGTCGGCGAAGCTTTAGCGACCCGGCGAAGAATCGGGATTTGGCCGAAGATTGACAGCCCCGCCGTTCACCGAAAGAGGAATCATGCCACGACTGGCACATCACGTGTTTTTTACTCTGGCCGATCCCTCGCAATCGCGGGTCGACGAATTGCTCGCCGACTGTCGAGAATACCTGACCGGGCATGAAGGCGTCGTCGACTTCTCGGTCGGTTTGCGCGATACCGGCTTGGACCGTCCCGTCAACGACACCGAGTTTCATGTCTCACTGCACGTGGTCTTCACCGACCGCGCCGCGCACGACGTCTACCAGACCGCCCCCCGGCATCTGGAGTTCATTTCCCGGCAAAAAGGGAACTGGAAATCGGTCCGCGTCTGTGACAGCCTGCTGGAAGACTAGTGCGGATCTGCCAGCCAACCAGCCGCCCGCCGTCGTTCAGACTGCGTAGAGTTGGTAGAGCATCAGGTAGACCAACACCCCGGTGACCGACACGTACATCCAGATCGGGTAGGCGTACCGGACGAGCCGTTTGTGGGCGACGATGCGTCCTTGGGAGGCGAGATAAACGGCTCGGACCGCGAGCACCGGAACCAGCATCGCGAGCGGCAGGTGCGTCAGCAGGATCGCGAAATAAGTGACCCGCGCCGCCGCGGGCACACCGGGCTGAACCTCGGGAAAACGTTGGTTGAACACGCCCAGCGTTTGATACAACGCGACCTTGTGCAGCAGGTACAGCAGCAAGAACAGCACGCTGACCCCCAGCGCCGCGGTCATCAGCTTCTTGTGCGCCCGGGCTCGCCCTGACTTGATCTTTACCAAACCGAGCGCCAACAGCACGATCGCCAGCGAGTTCAGCGACGCGGTGGCATGCGGCAGGTTGCCCGCTAGAAAATTCCACATGAATCAGGCGGCCGGGGTGAGCAGGCTGCGGATGTCAGTCTTCAACTTGTCGAATTGCTTCGATTCAGGCCAACTGTAATAGCCGATGATGGAACCGCTGGGGTGGACCAGGACGAACTTTTCGGTGTGAAACTTTTCGTCCACCGCCAGTCGGAAAACCTCACCGCCGACACGCCGGATGTAGGTCAGATCGCCGGTCATGAACAGCCATTGCTGGGCGTCGGCACCGAACCGAGCGGCATATTCTTGCAGGACTTCGGGAGTATCCGTTTCGGGATCGACGGAAATCGATACGAAGCGGACGCCTGTTCCGGCGAACTCACGCTGCAATTCCTGAACCTTCTGGTTTTGTTGGACGCAGATGCTCGGGCAGGTGCTGAAGAAGAAACTGACGACATAAGGGCTGCCCTTCAAATCGTCGCTACCGATCGACTCCCCAGACCGCTCGGTCAGCTCGAAATCGGTCATCCAGCCTTCAGGGGCCATCGCCGGTTCGTCCTCATGGACAGACTCGGGATCGAGCGGCGCGTCGTTGGAATACATCGCGACGCCGTCCGCGGTAACGGTGGCCGGTTGGCGCAGACCCCGGACGCTAAGCCCCAACAGGACGCCGAGCAACAGGATGGCGGAGACATGAAACGCAGTTTTCATCGCGAATTTTCCTGGTTAAGACAACAGGTCAGCACGGCGACTGCCTCGCATCAGCCGCCAGGCGACCGCGGTGGTGAACACCATGAAGCCCAGCGACACCGCCCAGCAGATCGCCGGGGCAGGGGCAAAACCGGTCGCGCCAAAGTCGATCGCCGGATAGAGCAACCGCCTCAGTTCTACGATCGGGTAGGTCAAGGGGTTGGCACGCATCAGCCCACCGAGAAACATTTGCCCCCAACTGATCGACCCGACGAACGCGGGAACAGGAAAGAACGTGCCACTGAGCAGCCACATCGGCATCAACCCCAGCATCATGATCGCGTGAAACCCCTGAGTGCTATCCATCGGCCAGGCCACGATCATGCCGAGCGAGCACATCGAGACGGCGATCACCGCCAACAACACCAACACGCCGATCACCGACAGCGAAAACGGGGCCGCACCGAACAGGTAAACGAGCCCCAAAAAGAGGACGGCCTGAACCCAGGCGATGGCCGATCCGCCGAGAACTTTTCCAGCCAAAACGGGCCAACGCCCGACCGGGGCGACCAGGACCGCTTGCATGAACCCTTCACGGCGGTCTTCGATGACCGAGATCGTCGCAAAGATCGCGGTGAACAGCACGATCAAGGCGATCGTGCCGGGCAGAAAGTGCTCCAGAAAAGTCTGGTCACCCGCACCGACAAAGGCCCCCTGCAACCCGGTGCCGAACAGCAACCAGAAGAGCAACGGCTGAACGACGGCCGAAATGACCCGATTGCGCTGGCGAAAAAAGCGGACCCATTCCCGTTTGGCGAGCATCCAGGCTGCCCCCAGGCCGCTGGGCAAAGCACCGCCGATTCCGCTGTCCGCGGCGGGCTGGTCCGCGATCGCGGGCGACGAGGCTGGCGGTTGAGGGGTCATCACAGACATGAGGCGGGATCAATTTCGGAAAGGATGGGGACGGCCGTCACGGAATCGAAGCCGCACCGATCGTGGGGAAGCTTCAATCGAACTCGTGGCCGGTTTTGGCGATGAACACGTCTTCCAAACCGGGCCGTCCGACCGAGATCGATTGGGCCTTGTCACCCAGTCGCTCGGCGATGCTCGGGACCAGCGTCGGGGCTTGGGGGGAGCGAACTCGAATTTGACGAGCCACCTGCTGAGATTCTAGCCCCAACTCATCACGGAGGATCGTCGCGACGCCTGTGGGGTCGCTCGAAGTGATCGTGATCAGCCCCTCACCGAGTTCGGCGCGGAGCGAATCCGGAGTCCCCTCGACGATCACCCTGCCGTCCGCCAGGATCGCCACCCGGTCCGCCTTGTCCGCTTCTTCCAACAGGTGGGTGGTCAACACCACCGTGATCCCCTCGTCCGCCATCTCCCGCAACGACTGCCACAGGTCGATTCGAGCCGACGGGTCCAAACCGGTGCTCGGTTCATCGAGCAGCATCACGCGCGGCCGATGGAGCATCCCCTTGGCCAATTCGACCCGTCGTCGCAAGCCGCCCGACAGCGTCTCGCAAAAGTCGCCGCGACGGTCGGTCAACTTGAGCCGCTCCAAGACCTGGTCGCGACGCGACTTCATCGCCGCACCCGACAATCCGTACAGCGCCGCTTGGCAAGCGATGTTCTCGTCGACCGTCAATTTTTTATCGAGGCTCGGTGATTGAAAAACGATGCCGATCTTGCGTCGCACGCCGAGTTGGTCGCGGGCGACATCGACCCCGGCTACCTCGATGTGCCCCTGTTGCAGGGGGACGAGGGTACTGAGCAGCCGAAAGAGCGTCGTCTTGCCGCTGCCGTTAGGCCCCAGCAACGCGAAGATCTCGCCCTCCGAGACCTTCAAATCGACCCCACACAAGGCTTCTCGGTCGCCATAACGGTGGCGAACGCCGGAGCAAACGATCGCAGGAGGCGAATCTTTTCGCGGGAAGGGAATGATCATCGGAATCAGGCCCCCCCGTACCAGGCTGCGAACGTCAGCAGCGACAAGGAGGCGGGCAATTGCCACAACGAGGCACGAAGCAGACGGCGGGCCGTCAGGTCGTCACGACGCCCGGCAAACCGCCACGCCGCTCGGGTCATCGGGTAGGTCGTGGCGAGCACCGTCGCGGTCAACAGCGTTGCCATCGCCGGCGAGGCGGGGACCAACAACCACACGAGGGCCGCTAAACAGAGACCCAAAAACAGCATTCCCACAACGCTTTGCCAGCCGGCGCTCCGCCCCGTCGGGTCGTCGGTGGTCGCCATGCGAAAACCGGCACCGGCGTATTCTTTCCGGACCAGCCAGGCGATCGCCATGAAGTGCGGGTATTGCCAGGCGACCAACACACCGACCAACAGCCAACCGATCGGATCGACCAGCGATCCTCCCCCGCCCGTGAATCCGACCAGCATCGGCAGGGCTCCGGAAACCGCCCCGACGGTCGTGTTCCACTGCGAACGGACCTTCAGCGGCGTGTAGATCGGCACGTAAACCAACCAGGTCGCGAGCGTCAAAGCCATCGGGATCGGCCCGACCTTGGTCGCTAACAGGACCAAACCGAGCAGTCCGATCGCCGTCGAAAAGGCGACGCCGGCGGCCCAGCTCAATCTGCCCGCAGGGAGGGGACGCCGGCGGGTACGAACCATCCGTCCGTCGAGCTGCTGCTCCCAAACTTGGTTCATCGCCCCGGCACTGCCGGCGACCAAGCCGACGCCGAGCAGCAACCAGCCCAACGGGGCCGCCGTTTCACTCGTCACGCCAGCGATCATCGCCGCGATCGCGGTCGTGACCAGGATCATCATCACGATCCGCGGCTTGGTCAGCTCCCACAGGTCGGTGAGAACCGCTAACCGGCCGGAGCGAGGCCCAGCCCCGGTCGCAGCCGATTTACCGGCGTCCTGCTGCGAAAACTCCGCCGAACCGGCGACGAAATCATCCGCCACCGAACGGATCCCGGGCGGAGGCCCGGTTTCCGGTGCAACGGACGGTCTGGCGATCATGACACTGCTGCTCATGAAACTGCGATTCGTAAACGGCTCGTTCAAGTGCCCGAAGCGGTCGGCGCGAGGAGCGACAGGCGTGTGTGACGGAAACGTAGCATGCGGAGCAGCAGGAAAGTGGCGGTGACCAGCACCAACGCCCCGGTGGCCACATGCCCCGTGATGATCAGCGACTCGACGAACGCTTGACTTTTCACCAAGTATGACGATGAACGGGGCCCGACCTGGGCAAACGTCGGGACGCCGTAGCGCGAGACCCACGTCGCCAATCCGAGTCCGATCTGCAACCAAACTAAACTTACCACCAACCAGGCGGGTTTTAATAGGGCCAAAACGCCGCACCCGCCCGAGGTTTCCGTCCGTGACCGCACCAGCGTCCACAGCCGCCAGGCGATTCCCAGCGCCAAACCGAGGACAACCACGGCGGTGACCAAGTGGGTGGCGACCAGGTGCGTGAACCCTCCGGGCGACGCCGTCGGCTGGACATGCCGGAGCTGCGCCCCGAGAACGACCTGCAAGTAGGCGGCAACCACCAACGCCGACGCCGCAACGATCACACCGCGTCCGGGGACTCGCTCGCCAGGCCCATTCGTGGGGGCACGCGGCGACTTCGCTGAATCCTGCTGCCACCACCACCGACTGGTGACGGCCATCAACGTGACACACAACGCGAAGAAGATCTCCGCCGTGCAGCCATGCAGCATCGCGAGCGTTCGGGCAGCCAAAATCACCCGCACCCCGCCGAGCAACCCTTGACCGATCACCGCGACAAGGAGCAGAACCGTCAGCCAACGCACCCAGCGACGGGGCTCGACCAGCCAGGCCAACGCGACGGTCACGATCGCCACCATCCCGACCAGCGCCGCCAGCAACCGATGCCCATGTTCGATGAACAAGTCAAACGGGCCGAATAACCAGGTCTGGTAGGGGTACAAGAACAGGTTGTAGCCGTAGGTGCCCGGCCAGTCGGGAACCGCCATCCCGGCGGCGTAAGTCGTGACCTGGCCGCCGATCCAAATCAATGGCCAAACCATGGCAACCAGCACCACGGCGGCCCGGTGAAGCCAACGTCCAGGCGGCGCGGCGCCAACCGCACTGCCCGTGCTCAGGCTGCACGTGCCGCCTGGCGACGCAGATGCGCCATCAGAATCGGAGGCGTTCGCTTCGGTTCGATTGTCGGTTTCCAACAAATTCATCATCTCGAAAATCGTATCACTTCACCCCGAATGCCCATGCCCAGCCGAGCCGGTAACCAGCGTCTTTCCGGGCCTTCGCCAATCCGAACTGCCGCGGGCGACTACCGCTGCCGACGTCGATCGACCAGCCGTTCGCCGGACATGCCGCCCATCACGGCGCCACCCGTGCCAAACCAAAAGGCGGGCCACAAACCTTGATATCCCGCCAACCACATTATCAAAAAACCGATCGCCAATCCGGTCAAAGCTCCCAGCGATCGCCCCGCTTCCCGACTGATGCCCATGATCATTCCGCGGAACGGGGAGCCGGTGCGGGAGCATCCGCAGAGAGCGATTGCAAGTACGCGACCAAGTCCCAAACCTGATCCGGGGTAACCCCCACCCCACCCGGCTCGGCCGTGACCAACAGCCCCGGCATCGGCGTGCCGGCAATGCCGACGGTCAGCAACCGGTAAAGCGAATCGGGATCCGAGCCGCCACGAAAATTGCCCCAACTCAATTTCCGCGGTGAAATCGGCCGGGGCCGCAACGCCCCCGCACGGCGAAAGTCGCGAACGATGGGGTCGGAGGGCGCAACCCCCAGCCGCGTCGTGAACTCCTTCGTCCAGTCGTCAAAGTCGAGCGTCACGGCGGACCCGTCACCGTCGGTCCCGTGACAGGAGGCGCAGTTCGCCAGCGGTCCGTGAAACAGTTCCCGACCGCGGGCGGCAGCGCTGGCCAATTCGCTCACATCCCAGGTCGGCGGTGTCGGCACCGCAACCGGCTCGGGCCGCAGCCAGCTGTCGACGACTTGCTCAAGGATCTCGTCAACCTGCTCTGCCAATTCGTCGGAGGCGAGTCGCCCGGAATCGAGCAGTACGAGCGAATCTTCCGCCGACGTCGGTCCGTCGGCTTCGCCATAGCCGAGTTCTTCGACCGACCAGGCCAACAACCGTCGCTCCACCTCCCCGCGAATGGAGAGGTAAATCAGATAATCGATCAGCGCCTCTCGATCATCTTCCGGCTGCCGGGCGAATGACGGCATCCCGGTACCGGGAATCCCATGGACCAAAAGCCGGCGCAAATCGTCACGTGTCGGCTTGGAACCTCGCGTCGTGCTTTTGTATTTGAAGACGCCCGATCGAAAGTCACGCGGGTACGGGTTCTGCAACGCCGCAGCCGGGCCGAAGCCGTCGCCGCTGAGCCCATGGCAAACGACGCACTGGGCTCGATAAATCCCAAAATTCAGCCCCTCACGATCACTCGAAACCGGCCCCGAGGCCCGCGCCAGCCGCTGGGGATCGAGCAAAGGTTCACCATCGCCGGCGGCCAACAAACGGTCCGGAATCGAGGGCGAATCGGGAGTCCCGAACAGCGACTCGACCAAGCGGCCCACATCCGTCGACGCCCGCTCGAATTCGCCGCTGAAGGGGTGGACGACGACGCGAGCGAAGAGCTCGTTGGGTGGAAAACGATCGGTCGGGGAATCGCAACCGGAGCCCCACCCGATCAACAGGCTGAGGCTCCAAAAAACGAGGTGTCGCGATAGCGGCATCGGGATGGGTACTGACGAAGCGGGACGACGAACGGGACAGCCACAAAACGAACCGGCAGAAGCTACCGGCCTCATGATAGCCCTCACGCCGAGCTCCCCAAGCCCACGCGAGCCTGTAACCGGGCAAGCGGCCAACCGGGTAGGCTTCTGACTGGCGACGGGTTTCTCAACTGGTGAACCGATCGTTCGCACCCGAAGCAACTCGGGTGACGGCCGAACTCGCCGCTGACGCTGCTGTGGCGGCAAGCCTCTCAAGCTGCATGTCGAGGGTTCGAATCCCTTCACCCGCTTCACTTTTTCGAGACGTCGACACCTAATTCGACACCTAATCGCTAGAATCGGGCAGCAGATCGCTGCCCGGGCGCTCGTGATCCGAGCACGCGCTCACGGGCGATTTTGAACGCGCTCACGCCGCACTGTGCGGGCCGGGCGGGTTACCGAATCCATCCCCGCCGCCCTGCAAGCCTTCGTGGACGGCATCCTCCAGCGCATGATCTTCGACGGCGAGCAACTCAGCGACTTGATGGCCCCGCTCGACCTCGGTTGGAAAGCTCGCACCCAGGCCGAACTTGCCCTCATGGCCGACCTGCACCCCCTGCTCACCAAACGCGCCCAAGGCCGCGACATCTCAGGACTCAGCGCGTATGAGCAGAAAGAAAAAGCCATCCGATCTCGGTGCGGGAAAACCGGATGAGACCCGCCTTTCCCGTGGCCGCACCCGGCCCGAAGCGATCTTCCCGGTCGCGCCCTCCGCCTCGTCGCTGCCGGAGAGCTACGTCACCACGCTTCAGGAAATCAAGGCCCGCCTTCGCAGTGCCCCCGCGTCCGCGCCATCCTTGCGGCCAACCCCATCGTCATCGAAGCCTACTGACACACCGGAAAAATCATCCTCGCCCGCCAGCAGGAAGCCGGTTGGGGCGCCAAGGTCATCGACCGCCTCGCGGTTGACCTCAAGGAAGCATTCCCTGACATGGGCGGACTATCTCGGCGCAACTTGTTCTCGATGAGAAACTTCGCCGAGTGCTGTCCTGACGGGCCAATTGTGCAAGAACCTGTTGCACAATTGCCTTGGGGGCATGGCGTCGCGATCACCCGGCGGTTGAAAAGCCCCGCCAGCCGTGACTTCTACATCCGCGAAACCCTCGCTCACGGCTGGAGTCGCAGCATTCTGGAACTTCAAATCCAGAATCAACTCCACCTCCGCGCGGGCCAGGCGCAGGATAATTTCAGCCTCACCATGCCCCCGGCGGACTCCGATCTGGCCGCACAACTTTTCAAAGGCCCCTACCTCTTCGACTTTCTCCGCACCGCCGACCCGCGCCGCGAGGCCGAGGTGGAGCAGGCGCTCGTGGATCACATCCAAAAATTCCTCTTGGAGCTGGGCACCGGCTTCGCCTTTGTCGGGCGGCAAGTCCCCCTGGAAGTCGGCGGCGAGGATTACCCTCTCGATCTCCTCTTCTATCACCTCAAGCTCCGCCGCTACGTCGTCGTCGGCGCCTGAAACAGTACCAGTCATTTGCGCCTCAAGCGGTACCAATCG
>RECD01000122.1 GCA_007694185.1 Planctomycetaceae bacterium | reverse complement strand
GGGCGACACATCATTTCGGCGGCGTGGATAAAGCGTGGCATCCACATAACCTGAGCACCTCGACAGGCATCATCTTGTACAAATCGAACGCGCAAAACGACACGGCCGTTGGCCGACTTACCAGATTATATCGAAACAATCCTGTCGATGTGCTTATGTGTGGCGCGTTTCGGCCCGCGCTTTGCGTCCTGTTGATTTGCGTTTGTGGTTGCCCGCTGGGGACTCCTCGCGATCACTATCGACCGCATGGTCATAACGACACGACGATTGCCGTGTCACCCGATGACGACGCGATCCTGTTCAATTCGGTCGGATCCGGAGGGCGAGATCTCTATCTTTTGGATTTGACGAACCTCAAAGTCACACGGATTGCCGACACGCCGGAATACGAAACCGCGGCAAGTTTTTCGCCTGATGGACGACGGATCGTCTATTCCGCCGGTGTCCCGGGCGACCGAGCTGATCACATCTTCAGTATCCGGCTTGACGGGAGCGGCAAGACGCAACTCACCAACATCGACGCCAACGACACCTCAGCGCGATTTTCTCCAGACGGAACGACGATCGTCTTTGCTCGTGATAAGGTCTACAACTGGGGCGGACTGGCTGCCAACTGGAACCTCGGCGGTGTGATTTGTCTGATCAATTCTGACGGATCCAACCTGCGGCAACTGACGTCGGACGAAGAGTTCGCTTATGACCCGTACTTCAGTCCCGACGGAACTCGAGTCGTGTACTCAACTGTCTACGGCAGGATGTCGATCCCCACCGACGGTTCGTCCAAACCACAGGCGATCCCAGGTCCCTTCGGTGCGGTCCCGTCCTCGGATGGCGAGTTGATCGCGTATTCAAAGGGAAAGTATTCTCCCGATCTCAAGGTATTCGTGGCCGATGCGGATGGAACCTCGGAACGCGGCCTGACCCCGAACTTGGGAGGCTGCTATCGACCGGTGTTCAACCATGCGGGTACTCACCTGTATTTCCTGCGTGAAGAATGGCCCAGTGGCCCAACGGGATCTCCAAAGTTCAGTTTATGGGAAATTGACATTGACCGTTCCACGGTTCGCATGATTGCGGACAGCGGCCTGTTCGACGCCCCCCTCCGATGGAAGCCCTGAAGACCATCATTCCGAATGACGCCGGCCATCGGTCGTTCGGTTGGCGAAGTGGGTGTCGAATTGAACCGCGGAGTCACAGCGGGATCGCCGACCACGGCGACGTCATCCGTTCTGTCGCCGTGCGACGGTCGCCGGACGGGTGGTGTCACGAAGGACATGAAGCACACGAAGGACCCGCACGAAGGAAGCGCGATTCAGGGTACTTAAACAGTTTCCGAAGGTCTTTGCCGGTTCATGGTTGTTGCTCCTGATGACAGGAAAAGCTGGTGACACCGCGGGCTCGTCGGTAGCAGCATCCGGAAGAACGGCACAGCATACACCTCCCCGAACACGGGAACACGGTAGATTCCAGCCATTTTGCTCGCGTTTCGGTCGGGAGCGGTTGCTCACTGCTGCGGCAAAGATCCGGCACGGCTTTGCGGGGAGGTTTATAATCTGGGCCGTCCCAATTCCACCTTTGATTGCCGGAGCCCCACCGATGCCTGATCGCTCGCAGCCGGAACAGCAGGGACCAGTTCACGCCCGGTCGCCGGCCGCCGGTTCGGCGTCACCCTTGCCACGACGCGATTTTTTGGCGACGGGGGCCGCATCGGCAGCCCTTCCCTGGTTAGCTGCGATCACCGCAGCACCTCTGACCGCGGCCGCTGCGGAACCGGCCGCCGCTGCGGAACCGGCCGCCGCTGCGGTTGGCCACAGCATCATCGGCGGCTACGGCCCGTGGGCGGCCGGGCTGGCAGCCGACCCTCCGCGTCTCTCCTTTCGCCGGTCTGATTTCAGTGACTTGGAGGCCTGGCAGGAACAGGCCCGTGCGAAGGCGGCGGAGTTGATCGCGTCGCCCGCCAGCGATCCGACGCCGGAGCCAGCGGTGACCGACCGCCGTCGCTACGATGGGCTGGAGATCGAGGAACTCACCTGGCAGCTTTCCTACGGACCGCCGACCAGGGCGGTCGTGCTGAAACCGGCCGCCGCCAGCGGACGCTTGCCCGCGGTGCTGGGGCTGCACGATCACGGAGGCAGCAAGTATTTCGGGCATCGCAAGATCACACGAACCGGTCCTGATTCACACCCGCTGATGGTGAGTCACCAGCGGCAGTATTACGACGATCTCGCTTGGGCGAATGAATTGGCCCGCCGAGGCTACGTCGTGCTGGTTCACGACACCTTCCCCTTCGCCAGTCGCCGCGTGCGGTTTGCCGAGATGACGCCGATCCCCTGGGGGGCCGCCGCGACGGCGGACCATTCGGATGTCGACCCGGAAAACCCCGACCAGATCGCGGCATACAACGCCTGGGCCGCCGCGCACGAACACGTCATGGCCAAATCACTCTTCTGTGCCGGGACGACTTGGCCAGGCGTCGTCCTGGGTGAGGACCAGCGGGCGCTCGACATCCTTTGCCGTCGGGACGATGTCGACCCGCAGCGTGTCGGCTGCGCGGGACTCTCCGTCGGCGGACTCCGAACGGTCTACCTGGGAGGACTCGACTCTCGCATCCGCTGCGCCGTCTGCGTCGGGTTCATGTCGACCTGGAACGACTTTCTATTAAACAAGGCCTACACGCATACCTGGATGACTTACGCCCCGTTGCTACCGAACCTGCTGGAGTTCCCCGAGATCCTCGGCTTGCGGGTGCCGTTGCCGACGATGGTGCAAAACTGCACGGAAGATCAACTCTACACGGTGCCGGAAATGCGAACCGCGGATCGGATTCTGCGGGAAGTCTACTCAAAGGCCGGAGCGGACCAAAACTATCAGGGGCGGTTCTACTCAGGCGGACACAAGTTCGACCGCCCGATGCAGCAAGATGCCTTCGCCTGGTTCGATCGCTGGCTCAAGGCCTAGCCGCCACCGTAGGAAACGTGTTTGCAAGCTCCTCCCTCGTCAGTCATCCTTTTTTCAATGAGCGGGAAAGCAGCATCAGGTACCTTGTGAGCGAAGCACCCGAAGGGCGAGTTCCTCGCAAAACGTACCTGATACCCGTTTCCCGGCCGATGCTTCCTTTTCGCCTTCGATCCCACCATGCAAGACCAACCGACGATCCGGATTCCGTTGCTTCACGCCGTCACCCTGGCCGCCGTGGTGGGTGTTGCCACGTGCCATGTCGCGAACGGCCAGCAGCCATTGCCTGATTGGGTTCCCGCGATGCGGCAGGTCGCCGCGGCGGGGAGCGGCGAAGCCGGCGTGCTGTTGAATGTTGGCGATTCGATCAGCTACTCCATGGCCTACTTCGCACCGCTGCAATCGATCGATCGGGCCAAGGCACCGCGCGAAGTCGTCGCGGCCGCGGCGACACTCGACGCGTTTCTCAAACGCGAGTGTTACCGCTGGAAAGGCCCCGAACACGGCAACGCCAGTGGAAAAACCGCCGGCTGGGGGCTACAGCATCTCGACGGCTGGATCGAATCGCTCCAGCCACAGTTGGCGGTGGTGATGTTCGGCACGAACGACATTCGTCAGGGAACGCTCGAGCAACATGCACAAAATCTCCGTCAACTGGTCGAGGGTTGCCTGGATCAGGGTGTCGTTGTCATCATGACCACGATCCCGCCGATGGATGGGCACGACGACAAGGTGCCGCAAGCGGTCGCCACACAACGCCAGATCGCCGCGGAGTTGAACGTCCCCCTGATCGATTTTTACGCCCACGTGATGAACCGTCGTGGGGCTGACTGGAACGGAAAGTTGCCGCAATTCAGTGGCTTCGAAATGTGGCAGGCTCCGACGCTGATTTCCAAAGACGGAGTGCACCTGAGCAATCCCGATCGCTGGCGCGGCGACTACAGCGAAGAGGGGCTGTGCCGCAACGGCAACACGCTGCGCAATTACCTGACTCTGCTGGCTGTCGCCGAGGTGATCGAGGTGGTTTTCAAAGGCCGGCCGCCGAGTACGACGATGCCAAGCATTTTAGGGGCAAACCCGCCGCGACCGAAAAACCTGCCAGCGATCGCCACCACGGCCGGCTTGGCCGCGCCTTCCGAAGACCAGCCCCGCGACGTGGCAGCGGCGAGCGATCTGAGGCAACCGTTGCTCGCGCCACCGCAACCCGCTTGGCTGCCCGCCGCCCCGCCGCTGCCGCCGCCCACCGGGGAAGTTGTCGAAGTCGGCACGGTGGCGGAGCTTTATGCTGCCGTCGACGCGGTCGCCCCCGGAGGCACGATTTTGCTGGCCGACGGCCTGTACCGCATGCCGCGTTCGCTCCGCCTCGCGACCGACCGGATGAGCTTACGCGGACAATCGGGACAACGGACTCATGTGCTGCTCGATTTCGCGGAGAGTCAGCACCACGAAGGGGTCGTGATCAGCCACAGCCAGGGCGTGACGGTCGCCGACCTGAGCATCGCCAACGTGCGGCAGAACGGCATCAAGATCAATTCTGACCTCGGGGTCGATGGCGTGACGATCTACAACGTCGTCAGCCACAACGTCTGGCAACGTCATGTCAAAGGACCGCAAGTCCCTGATGAAGACGGCCAACCCGCGTTCGTGGAGGACTGCCAGATCTCGCACTGTCTATTCTACAACGATCGCCCCAAACGCCGCGGCGACGAACCGTGGGAAGACGAAAATCCTCAGTTTCAATTCAACTACGTCGGCGGCATCGACGTGATGAACGCCCGCGGTTGGCGGATCAGCAACAACGTTTTCACCGGAATCCGCGGCGCGACCGGTGAGGCCCGCGGCGGGATTTTCTTGTGGCACAACACGACCGACTGCCTGATCGAGGCCAATGTCCTGTTTGACTGTGACAGCGGCATTTGCTTGGGGAATTCCAGCGCCCGTGGCGAGCGGCGGCACGCCAACGGATGCATTGTCCGGAACAACTTCGTCGTTCGCTGTCCGGAGAACAGCATTCTGGCGGACCACACGCGAGACTGCATCATCCTTCACAACAGCGTCCATGATCCCGAGAGCCGTCTGGGGCGACTGCTCCGAGTCGTTCATGCCAACGACGGGCTGATCGTCGCCAACAACCTGTTCAGCGGCCCTAGGATCGCCATCGAAAGCGAAAGCAGTGAATTGACCATGGAAAACAACCTGATCCGTCCCGTGGAGACTTACTTCGTCGATCCC
>RECD01000066.1 GCA_007694185.1 Planctomycetaceae bacterium | reverse complement strand
CCAACCACCAACCACCAACCACCAACCACCAACCACCAACCACCACCCACCAAAAGCTTTCCAATGAACTTCCTCTCCCAATCCTGGCTGATCAACCGCCGCCACGCCCTGCGAGCGATGGGCACCTGCATATCGCTACCCATGTTGGAATGCATGACTCCGCTACGAGCGGCAGAACCGAGCTCCTCTCCTCGGCGCAGCGCCTTCATCTACCTGGCCAACGGCGTCCATTCGCTGAACTACCAGATCACCACGCCGGGCAAGGAATACCAGTTTTCCCGGTCGCTGAAACCGCTGGAGAAGCACCGCCAATTCATCACCCCCATCAGCGGCCTGCATCACCCGGGCGGACTGGGCCACCACCATAACTGCATCAAAATCTGGTTGACCGGCGGAAAACTCGGACCTACGGATCGCAATACCATCTCGGTGGACCAAAAGATCGCCGAAATCACCGCCGAGCATACCCGCTATGCGTCGATGGAAATCGCCATCAACCAGGAGTCGCTAGCCTGGACCGCCGACGGCGTCGGGCTGCCCCCGTTGCGTCGCTGCAGTGAGATCTTCGCGTCGCTGTTCGCGGAGCCGAAAGGCGGCGTGGCGGCCCAGCGGCGGGCTCTGCGCCGTAAAGCCAGCGTACTCGATGACAACCTCGCCGAAGTGCGCCGGCTCGAACAGAAGATGAGCGCCACCGACAAGGGACGCATGGAACAATACCTCACGTCGGTGCGCGAGGCGGAGATTCGCACGCGGCGGGCCGACGCGTGGCTCGACACGCCGCTGCCCGCCGTCTCGGACGCCGATCGCAAACGTACCGACCGCGATATCGCCAGCACCATGGCGGGCGACTATTTCCGCACGGTCTATGACCTGATGGTGCTCGCCTTTCAGACGGATGTGACACGCGTGGCCACCTTCAGCATGGGTGGCGAAGGCCAGGCCATCGCCATTCCCGAAATCGGCATCACGGAGTCGCGCCATCAACTCAGCCACCACGGCGGCGATCAGGGATACATGGAAAAACTCACCAACTACGACACCTTCGCCATCGAGCAGTTCAGCTACTTCCTTACCCGGCTCGCGGAGACCAAAGACGTCAACGACAAACCGTTACTCGACTCGACTATGTCGCTGTTCGGCAGCGGCATGTGCTACGGACACAGCCACGGTAACGCCAACCTACCGCTGGTGCTCGCCGGCGGCTCGGCCCTCGGTCTTAGGCACGGCAGCCATATCGATTTCAACCAAGGCCACTTCGACGGCTACCAGCTCGACCAGCCCGGTGAACACTACCGGCTCTGCAGCCGCCCGGCGAACCCGGACGCCCACATGAGCAACCTGCTGCTAACGATGGCCCAGCGGATGGGAGTGGAGACCGACCAATTTGGCGACAGCAATACGGCAATCGATGTGTAAACGGCCCGAGGCTCCGCGTTGGAATGCGCCGCTTGCCTGGATGTCTTGCTCGCCAAAAGAAAGATCGATTCCGAAACGGCTGAAATCGGCAAATTTTATTTAGTCGAAGTCGTATCAATGCCGGTCGGCCTAATTCGCTCAAATTCATCAGATCGCAATGTATAACACAAATCCTAATCTTACTTTTAATCCCACCGCGGATCCCACCCCTAATCCCGACCTGCGTAATCCGCTCTACGGCCTGACTCTCGGCCTCGCAATGGCTCTGCTGGTCACCGCCACGGCGTTCGCTGACGAACCGTTTCGGCCCGAACCTGGAAAATTTCCCCCATTGGAAAAGGCGCACTCCTACCGGGGCGAACTCGTCTTCGTGGACCATGCCAACCGCCGCGGTAGCCTCCGCGTTCAGGGGACGGGCAAATTTTACCGAAACGACCCGCACCCTTTCGCCATGCTTCCCTACGGCGTCATCCGGTATCACGGCGCTCCGGCGGACCTGCGTGACATCCCGCTCGGCACCGTGATGCACGTCCGAGCCTTCCTCCCGCCCGACCCGAAGATTTCCGCCGTACCGGTGCTTCCGGTCAACAACAAAGAGGTGGACGCCGGCCATTATCGAGGCATCGGCACCGCACCCGCCGAAAACCACCTGCTTCTGCTCGAAGACGAGCCCAGCCATTGCCTGCGCCAAGGATTGGTGTGGAAGCTCAAAGCAGTGGAACTCAACAACAACGAGGGAAAAATCATCGCCAGTCGCGAGTCGAAGGCAGACGGAGACAGCAAGGCCAGCGAGGAGGAGTTGACGTTCGACGCCGCCACCCGCATCTGGCGCGGCCGCGAGCGGATCACAATCGCGGACTTGATCGCCGAAGAAGCGTGGCCCGCCAGCGGCAAGAAAGACCTGGGCGGCCAGCCCGTCCTGCTCGGGATCACTTGGAAACCCGCACCAGGAGATGGGCTCAGTGGCGCTTTCACCCGCTTCCACATCTCGGACATCTGGCTCGACGACACCTCCATTGAGCATGCCGCTCAACTTCAGACCGAAACGCACAAAGTGTTCATCCGCGGCCGCTGGATGCCAGCCTGGATTGATGCCGTCGAGTATGGCAAGTTCGGCCGCGCGACAGTCACCGCGACGCTGTTCGGCGGCATGGATTTCTCGCTCTACGCCGACTTCGAGCCAGGCGTCGGGGCACAAATGAATGCCGCCGAGAATACCTTGAAACATACAGCCGGCCACTACGGCCCCGGCCACGTAGCCTCCAATGGCAAGATCCTTAACGTCATCAAGGCAAATGGTGAAATTCCACTTGGCAGCAGCGGCATCCAAATCCGGTTTGAAACCGACCTGATCATCGAAGGCCTCCGCCCCACGAGAATCGTCCGCGTCCGCCCAGAAAGCTGGCCCAAAATGCAAGTTCCCAGGGAGGAATACCTGTTCAACGTCAACCACGAAGATCGCTTCCCGACTGCCGACATTTTTCCTAAGTACTAAGCACCTCAACAGGTCTCATTCCGCATAACTTGAACACGTCAATCGACACCTTCGCTGACCGTTCGCTCAGAGTTCCCCAAAATAATTCTATGCAGTCGGACACCCACCAGCTGCGTACACCCGGAGTCGAGCATGACCGCCTGCTTTCTTAGCCCCGAGGGCGTCACATACTTGCCGGTGGCGTAAGCCCTCGTTGTCATACACAAGTCAACACTTGCCTGAACCGGATTTTGGGCCAAAACACCGGCAGCACTCGCTGATATGCTGAGCGTAAGGCATCGCCCAAATCGTTCGATAGTCTCAAAACGCCGTCGTTCAATCCGGCTGCTTGACTTCAAGGTGCGAAAACATATTCCAATCATCCAGCGAATGCACATCCAGCGAATGCAATATTCGGTTGGCTGCTGGCTTTCGCTCACGACGCCCGAGATTACGAGGACGAGCGTGTTGGCTTTGATTTCGGAGCTGACTTCGCCTTTGGATTCGCTGGTCAGCCGTTCGACAAGGCGTTTGTGCAACTGCGACATCGCCTCGAAAATGCGCAACTGGATCTGAGCAAACGACTCACCGTTCTGGACAGCGGTGTGGATGGTTTACTCGATCTCCTTCATTCGCTCTTGGAGGAAAGAGTCCAACCCCGTCGCCGTGGCTGGGGCGTCCGCGGAATCGGATATTTCCGAATCGTTTGGTTTCGCGACGTTCATCGAGGTCGGGCTCCTGCCACTTCGAAATGGGTTCGTTCATCAACCAGCATACCGGAAGTTCGGCTGAGCAACGGTGCCGATATCCTGCCGAGGCATCTCGCCGCAGGCGATGACTCGGAAGTAGCCCCCCAGCTTTCGACGGTTAGCGGGTTCCTGGCACACAGGCGGGCCGGCGTTTTTCTCCAGTTTCCTCGAACGGCTGGCTCTGGTGGTTCGTGATGGTCGAGATGGCGGTAGTCAAGCAACGCGCGACCTGGCAACTTGGCCCGGTTCGCCGAGCAACCGAGTCCCGCTGAACTGTCGATGGGGGTATGGAGAAGTGCGTCAATGCCGATCGTGGTTCAGAAGGTCCTGCCCCGAGACGTGCAGTCCACCTGCCGTCGATCTTCGGAAGCTCAGAGGCGCTCTGGATGCAGAGTTCGCTCCTCGTCAGGGCCTCCGCACCCTTTCCTCTGATCTTTGACTTCGCACCCGGTGGCCGCTGCGGCCATTTTCACTTGGGGGCATCAGCCCATTCACGACGAATCACGCTGACGCCGCCGGGTGTCGCGCGACCGCTTGCAACCGTTCCGTTCCCGCCCTGTGCCTGCTCCGGTCGAGCCCGGCTTACGGGAAATCACTTGCCGGTTCGAATCGCTCGTTGAGAGACAAAACCGCTGCGCACCGGCCTAAATGTCCGGCAACGGCTCACCTTTGCTCGTGGCCGACGCCGGGATACCCCCAAGCAAGCTGCGGCGATCGCCCTTTTTTGGCCTGTTCTGTCGGCAGCGGACTCGGCGCGTTTCGTTAAATCTGGAACTGCGACAAACTGTCACTGCGCGTTCGCACTGAGTTCGGATTACAAATTAGCGACCGGCTAGTTCCAAAACCGGCTTCAGGTGGTGAGTTGTTGCTTTTGCCGTCGATGGATTTGCAACGAATCCAGGAACAATGCTACTCCGGTCGCAACCAATGAATGAACTTGGCAAGTGTATTGATTGTGTTGAACAAGACTGCAAGTCGGAATCGAAAACTCGCGGACTGGTGTCCGGATTCCTTCAGGGCAGGGGATATGTGGTCACGGCAGACCTGCCTGAGCCGCAAGGGCAAACGGTTGTGGCGGTCGCCCCCGACGGCGAACCGGTGCGGATTCGGGTGCGAGTCTGTTGGTATGGCGAATCGCACAAGGGAACCGCGGCGATCCCCATCGTGGCGGTGGATTTGCTCGAGCACTTTGACGGCAAGGATCTGATCGGCAAGCTGAACGATAGCGTATCAAGGGACGCCGCGAGAGCGATCACACACTATTTGTTCATCCACCGGATCGGCGACGAGGTTCTGCTGGCGGTGCTGGTTCCGGCATCCGAACTGGTTCTGCTTTGGATCAAGCAGCAGGATAAAGTCCGGGAAATCGGCAGGACGGCGGAGCTTCGTGAGTTCCAAAAGGAATTCCGAAAAGACGGCCCGGTTCCCACTCTCTGGTTGCAGATCGGTCCCGAGAGTTCCGCAGTGATAGATGAGTTCTGGTACTATCCCGGCGTGATCGACTTGTTGCGATGGGACTTGGCGGATGCGGCGATCCAGTTGCCGGAAGAGGTACGGGTGGCGCCCGCCAAGCTATTCGATGGGGCATTACGCCGAATAACGATCAACGCCTTCGAAGCGAACGCGGCTGCGAAAGCGGACTGCATCCGACATCATGGGACCAATTGCCAGATCTGCGGAATGGATTTTGGTCGAGTATACGGACCCGAGGCGGCCGGCCTCATTCACGTCCATCACCTGAAGCCGATTTCCGCGATCAGCCGGGAATACCAAATCGACCCCGTCCGAGATCTATTGCCCGTCTGTCACAACTGCCACGCGGTCCTCCATCTCGGTGGCAAGCACCGCACGGTCGACGAGGTGAAACGGATGTTGAACGGCGGTGGCGTTGCCACGCTGTGATCTCGCGGCGCTGGCGTTCAGGTGAAGGAAGACGGAAGGCAGGTACCACCGAAGGCCAAAAGGTGCCGCCCACTTTGTGTAACGCCCTAAGCCCGGCGTGAGCGTGGCCGGATGAATCCGTCGGCAGCAACTCCGCTGCGGCAGGAAGTTCGCGGAAGCCGTGTCGGCAGACAGCGTTCGGGTCCTGAGGGACAAGTGGTCGCGAGCGAACCGGAACGATTCAAAAACGGCACCTCGCGGACCGATCAACTTGACTCAATCAGGTGAAGCCTGGGGACGCGTCAAGAAAAATCACAAACGCCGCCGTTCGCCGTTCGTTGACGTTCTGGTAATGCGGGCTGAACGGGTTGTGCCGATCACACACGTGCAAGCAATCTGACGTGAGTTCCCGTTGCCCTAAATGTGGCGACTGCTCCCAGCGTGGCGGATATCCGCAACGCACCGGGCATGGTCGGAAAAGTGGTGCGGGAGCGTTTCGAAGTTCGATGCCCGCATGTAGCTGCATATGCGTAAAGTACCGTCCTCGACGGTCTCGCCAGCCACTCTTTGTTTCATGGAAGATATACGATCGCGACTCGGACTTCAGGATGAAGCTCATGACCAAATTATTCTACACAATCACTTGCTGGGCTGCGGTATTGACCGCCGGCGTTGCGGGCGGCTTCGAGCCCACCCAGATCAGCCGTACATACGGGAACGGAAACTTCTGGGATTCCCGTGCCGCCAATCTTGATCCGCTTTGGAGCGTCGACGTCGGGGCCGTGTTTCTCCGACGTGAAAGCACCAATTTTGCAGGGAATTTTGAACCCTTCGAATTCGGGTTTGAAGCGGGCGTGGACGCCGACATCCGCCGTCGGATCGGAAATGGAAACCATTTGCAGGTTCGTTATTTTGGTGTCGATTCTTGGTCGGACCAACCTGCACCCCTCAACGCGGGTCCCGCTTTTCATAACTATGACTCTTCCTTGCACAGCACGGAAATCAATCTGCGGTCGCAACGGAGCGATTGGCTGACACTGCTGGGTGGATTCCGTTGGGTCGAATTGCAGGACAATCGATTCTTCAATCAAAATACGAACAACCCGAATTCCAACGAGATCGATATTGTAAACCAGAACCAGATGTATGGTGGTCAACTCGGCACCGACATCTTGCTGTGGGATCGTGGCGGGCCGCTTACCGTCAATACCGAATTGAAAGCCGGGATTTTTTCGAATCGGGCCAAAAGCTACAGGGAGCGTTTAGCCTCGCCTGGCGCACAGATTCCTTCGGTCGGAACGTGGGAAGACCGAAGCTACCAAACCGCGTTTGTTGGCGATCTGGGGATCAACGCCAAGTACCGCTTGACGGATCGCCTGGCCATCCGCGGTGGCTATCAATTGATGTGGGTTGAGGGCCTTAGCTTAGCTGACGCTTACGGAAATCGTTTCGACGATAACACCACGATCGACACCACCGGCGGTCTGTTTTATTACGGGGCGACGGTCGGCTTTGAACTCAGTTGGTAAGCAGAAAGTGTTCCGGATGGTGCCAACCATTGTCCGTCCGTTCCGCGGCTCGGATCTTGGTTGGCATCTTCCGAAAGCGGGCAAGCACCTCAACAGGATTATTTCGGTTTAATCTGGCAAGTCGTCCGAAGGCGGTGTCGTTCTGCGCGTTCGATTTGTACAAGATGGGGCCTCTTGCGGTGCTCAAGTTGTTTGGATGCCAAGCTTTTTCGGCGCTACTACTGTTTGATGTAGTAACCGGCGAGGTTCATCATGGCGAGGTTGATGAACCGGCCGAGAGCCGCATTGCGTGGTTCGTTGATCAGCCCCTGCTGCGAGTCGATGCCCAACTGCCTGGCCACCAGTCGGTTGACCCGGCAAAACGGTGTCCACGCATGGGTGCTCGCCGGGGTTTCGCGGAAAAAAGCCGCCCCCCCGCGGCGATAGCTCCCAGGTTTTCAAGGATCGTGCGGTAAAAAAGTGTGTCCGGAACCTTTTGTGCAAAGCACCCGAAGGTCGAGTCCCTCGCAAAAGGTTCCGGACATTTTTTTACCGCTCATTGCCAAGTTGTTTGCGTTGTCGAGGTTTCGGGACCGTGGCTTTTTCGCCCGACACTTTTTGCCTGCGGTTTGTTATCCTCCGACCTTCAGTTCTTCCTTAAACGGAGTCGTCTCGGTGTCCCGTCCGATCATCCCGCTGACTCGCGAACAGGTCCGACGTGTCGATCAGGTGGCGATCGAGCGGTATGGGATGCTCGGCGTGGTGCTGATGGAAAACGCCGGCCGTGCGGCTGCGGCTTGGATCGCCGAGAATCTCCCTGCCGGAGACGTCTGCGTCCTCTGTGGCAAGGGGAACAACGGTGGGGATGGCTACGTCATCGCTCGGCATTTGGAATGCCTGTACGACGGGTGGGGTTCGGAGGGCTCTGAGTCGCGACAAGCGGACCGGGACGCGGACGGGGATCAGCGATCTGTTCCGCGATCGGGCCGCGTGCGGGTCGTTTCGGTGGTCGACACGGGGCTGTTGCGGGGCGACGCTGCGATCAACTTCGAAGTCGCGCGACTTGCTGGGATTTCGATCGAAGTGGTTTCCGACCGCGAATCGCTCGTCAAGGCGATCGGCGGTCCTGACATCCTGGTCGACTGCCTGCTCGGGACTGGTGCGGCGGGTGCTCCGCAGGGCCTGTACGCCGACGCGATTCGGATCGCCAATTCGCAGGCGGCGCACCGCGTCGCGATCGATCTGCCGAGTGGGCTCGATTGCGATTCGGGCGAGCCTGGGATACCGACGATTTTGGCTGATCAGACGCTGACCTTCGTCGCCCCCAAAGTTGGCTTCGCGAACCCGGCGGCTGATTGCCACGTCGGCCGCGTCGTCGTGTTGCCGATCGGCGTCCCGAGCCGATTGCTGCGATCGTTGCCGTTGCCGGCGGAATCGCCGTGAAGCCGCGGGCCCCCGCGTGTGGCGGGTTGGCGATTCGATTTGGACGCCAGGCGACCGAGTGCAGCGGCTGTGGCAAGCTGACAGGGGGATCGCTAGCGGTTAGATTGGTGAATGATTGGGGCGGTAAATCCGTCGGGCGCTAGTGTCTTTTTCCCGAATTGGGAGTGACGCTACCGACATCGCAGGCCGTTTGGCCGGGCGAGGTTTCCGCTTCCGTTGCCAATCCCGCCAAACTGCCCACCGAAAACTGACCCAGGATCCTTTGCTGATGTTCCACTCGAAATTGACACCTTCGCGGCTTGTCCGCCCGCTCGTGCTGCTGTTGGCTGCCGGGCCGTTGAATCACGCCTGGTCCGCCGATTGGCCGACGTTTCGCGGGCCGGACCGCACCGCCGTCTCTCCCGATCAGGGATTGTTGACCACTTGGCCGGAGGGAGGCCCGAAGCTGGTTTGGGAAACGGACGGCGCCGGCCGTGGTTACGCGAGTGTCTCGATCGCCGACGGCAAGCTCTACACGCTCGGCGACGGACGCTCGACCGCCCCAGATGCCGACGAATACCTGACCTGTTACGACCAGAAGACGGGGCGACCGTTGTGGGCGACGAAGACGGGCGAGGCTTGGAATGAAGGGCAGTACTCCTGGCAGAGTTCCCGTGGGACCCCGACGATCGACGGAGGGCTGGTCTACGTCGTTACCCCGCGCGGTAACCTCGTCTGCTGCAACGCCGACACCGGCGCGGTCGTTTGGAATCGCCACATGGTCGATGATCTCCAGGGCAAGAAAGGCGACATTTGGGGTTATTCCGAGTCGGTTCTGATCGACGGCGACCGCGTGATCTGCACCCCTGGCGGTGAGACGGCGACGATGGTGGCGCTCGACAAGAAGACTGGCGAAACCGTATGGCAAACGGCCCGTCCGGAAGATCGCGGAGCCGGTCACTCGTCGATCGCGGTCTCGGAAATCAACGGACAGAAGGTCCTCGTTCAGGTAACCGCCAGCGGCCCGATGGGCGTGGCGGCGAGCGACGGCAAGTTGTTGTGGACGTACGATATCGACCGGACGACCTCTGTCATCCCGACGCCGATCATCCGAGATGACCTCGTCTTTTTCTCGGTCGGCTACAAGCGAGGCGGCGCGTTGCTCCGACAGTTGCCCGGCACGATCGGTACCGTGTCGGTCGAAGCCGTCTACGGGTTGAACACGAGACTGGCGAACAAGCACGGCGGCGTCGTGTTGGTCGGCGATCACGTTTACGGCGATTCGGACGATCAGGGCGCGCCGTTCTGTGCCGAACTGATGACCGGCGAACAGGTTTGGAAGTCACGCGGTTCGGGCAGAGGGTCGGCCGCGTTCGCGGTCGCTGACGGGATGCTTTACATCCAATTCTCCGACGGCGTGATGGTGTTGGCAAAAGCGAGCCCCGAGGGTTACGAAGAGGTCGGTAAGTTCGACATTCCCAAGAGCGACGATCGCCCCACCTGGGCTCACCCGGTCATTCTCGACGGCAAGCTTTACGTTCGCTCGGACGACAAACTGCTCTGCTACGACGTCAAGTCGGGGAACTGAGCGGGCCAGGCTGTTTACCGGCAATCGGGCTCATATCCCATCGCCGAGCGGCATCCGGTTGCGATCGGCCGACCCGCATCAAGCTTTCGGGCGACTCTGCCCGAAGGCGAACAGGTCGAGCAGTTGCAGGCGGGTGGCGAGCAGCCGATCGGCGAGCGTGTGCGCGACATGCTTCATCACGTGAAAGCCGACCTGGGGATCGGATTCACAAAGCCGCACGACCGATTCGGCTGAGAAGGCGGCGATTTCGGATTCCTCCAAGGCGACCGCCGCGGCGGTCATCCCGGTCTTGCCGAGTGCTGCGGACCAACCGAGAAAATCACCGGCACCGAGCGACAGGATGCGTGCCTTTTCCCGGCCGGGGACGGGCATTTCGAGCACCACGCTGCCGCTCAGCACCAGCATCCAGTGGTCGCTGGGGGTGTGAGCCCGAAACAGGACTTCGCCCTGCCGATAGCTCCGCCAATTCGCTTCGGCGAGCAGCGCGCCGATCACAGGTTCCGGGAAACCGGCTGATTCCCGTAGCAATTCGACGGCCCGTTCCATCCTCCCCGCGGGCCAATCGGACGAGAGGGCGAGCATTTTCATCGATCCGATCCTCCGTCTTGAAAAGGGATGTCGCCGTCCTCAGGTAACCCAAAGCCTCGTCGTGACCCGACGGATTCAGCCACCGCCGGACCGGTTGCCCGCGGCATTGGCGGTTCGGGCATCATCTGTCCTCGCATCCATCTGAGCCGGCATCAGCGGGCCGCGAAGACGACGCTGAGCAGCGAGCGAATTCGGCAACTCAAAAACGCCGCGGATTTCCGCGGCGAGGTCAGTTGCGGCCGCCGACGCGGCGACTGAAAAGGTCAATGCGGCATCTTACGGGGCCGTGCCGGTCGATGTCGAACCTTCCGCCCGCCTGGTAACCAGGTAGGCGATCAGGTCTCGCATTTGTACCGGCGTGATCTCCTTATTCAGCTCTTCGGGCATCACCGAGTTGGGCGAGGTTTGCAATTCATCGATGTCGCCGCGGGCGATCGGGAACGCCTTGCCCTGGCTATCGACGAGCGTGATCGTGGAGTCGCTTTCGTCCGTGATGATCCCCGACAACACCTGCCCGTCGATCGTGACGATCTGGACTCGCGCGTATTTCGGGTTGACTTCCCGGTTCGGATCGAGCACCGACAGCAGGATTTGCTCTTTGGGCTGATCCGAGACGGTCACCAGATCGGGGCCGACGCGGTGGAAGCCGGGCTGCGGGTCGTGGCAGGTACTGCAAACCCGTCGAAAGACCGCTTCCCCTTGGACCAGATCGGCGTCCTGGTGCAGCGATTTCGCGTAGGTCTGGTACAGCTCACCGGGCGGGGGCGATTGGACTGAAGCCAGGTGCTTTTCGATCGTTTTCTTGACCGCCGCGTCACGCGATTCGCTGAGCATCCGTTTGACGTCGACCGGCAACGATTCGGCTGACAACTTGCCGCTATCGATCGCCCGCGCGATCGCCGCTTGGCCTTCAACTCGCGCCGCGAGCGTGGTCAATGCGAGTTCGGCGGTCGACGGGGTGACGGCGGATAGGCCTTCCAGAATCTCCGCGGCCGCTGCCGGATCGTTGCTGACCAGCGCCACCAAGGCGGCTTGCTGCACGGGGCTGGAGTGGAACGGCGTGAAGAGCATCCCGAGCAACTCGCGGGCCTGCTGCGGCGAGGCCCACCCGACCAGCCGCATCCGGTCGACAGCTTTCGCCAACGCGGGGTCACGGTCCTCGGCTTGCTTCATCAAGTCCGGAGCGATCTGTTCCTTGACCCACTGGGCCAGGGGCAGCCCCGCGCCGTCGGGGCGGACGCCGCCGAGTTCTGCGATGATCGCCGGGAGCAACGCGTTGCCGAGCGACCTGGGCGAGTCGGAGTCACGCAGGTAGTTGACGAGCTGTTCGACCGCCGCCCGGTCGCCGCCGGTCAGCACTTGGCAACTGATGGCTCGCAGCCATCCGCTGCGGGCTGACGCGGGCCAGTCGGCGAGGACCGATTCGCCGGTCCGCAGGAAATCGATCGCGCCGTCGCCGAGCGAACCTTCGACCGCCCACAGGATCCAGGGATCAGCCGGATCGCGAGCGGCGATCCGCAACAATGCCCGATTGCGGGCCGCGGTGTTCGGGATCAGAACCGGTGCGGCGTACGCGAGCGTGAATCGCGCTTCGATCGATTCGTCATCGGCCAACCGGTCGACTTGAACATCGGACAGGGCGATGCCGGTGCGGGAAGCGATCTCGAGAGCTCGCTTTCGCAATTCGGGGTGCGGGTCGACGAGCGGCGCGGCCATTAGGTCGGCATCGATGCCGCCGTCGAGATGTTCGAGGACCGCGAGCGCTTCGAGCCGAGCTTGCGGCAATTGGGCGGACAGCACGGTTCGCCGCAGCGTCGGGACCTGATCGATCGCGTTCCGCTGGACCAACAATCGTGCGGCGGTTCTTCGCTGCCAATGGTTGGGATGTTCGAGCACGGCGACCAAGACGACGGAATCGACCTGATCGAGCGGTTCGGTTTGGCGACGGATCGGCCGATCTTCGGCGACGACTCGCCAAATCCGACCGCGGTCATTGCCACTGTTCAGGTCGACTTGATCCTTGATCAAGGGCGGCAGGCTTTTGGGATGCTCGATGACCTCGCGGTACATGTCGGCGATGTAGAGCGCGCCGTCGGGGCCGCCACCGAGCTGCACCGGACGGAACCAGGTGTCGGAAGATCGCACGAATTCGGTTTGGTCGTCGATCCGTTCGCCCAATTTCCACAAACCTTGATCGACCAACCGCTTGCGGTGGACGAGGTTCCCGCCAACGTCACAGACGACCGCGATCGGGAATTCCGACGGTGCCCATTGGTCACCTTCGAACAGGTGGACCCCGGTGGCTCCGGTGAAGTAGCCGGCGGCGCGACCGCCCCCTTCGACAACCCCTACCGCCGCGCCGGTCATCCGCATGTGGGTTCGCAGGATCCGCCAGGGCTCCGGCGGCGAGCTGCGGTAGACGTCTGCCGCCGGACCGTCCGCCGCGATGCTGCGACGCAGCGCCGGGACGGCGGAGTAGCGTGACGAGCGCCCGGGGACGCTACCGATCATCAACGCTTGCTGCAGATGGTCACTGTTGCTGGTCAGGAACTTGCGGCCCCAGGCATCGAAGTCCATCCCGTGCTGAGCGCCACCGGGGACGGTTCGAAAAGCCCGGTCGCGAGCGTCGATTGAAAAGTCCTGACGGCCCAAACGCAGCGGTTCTTCGAGCGTGATGCCGGTGATGTCGCCCGCGTTGCTGCTGGACGCCCCGTGCAACCGCAGGTCGGGTCCCCAGCGGAAGCTGTTCATCATCCCCTGGACGTTCGCGCGGCTGAACCCGGTGAACCAGATCTCCGGTTTGCCGGCCACGGCGTTGCCCGACGCGTCATCTTCGACCGGAACGAAATACAAATGTGGCGGGGCGCCGACCAACACGCCGCCGGGGAAAGCTTCGACGGCCGTCGGCCACGACAGCCCTTCGGCGAGCGTTTCGGCGTGGTCCATTTGGCCGTCGCCGTTGCGATCGGTCAGCCTGCGGATTCGACCGACCGAGTCCTCTTCCCGTTCGCTGTAGTCGATCATCTCGACCACGATCATCCGGCCGGCCGGGTCGAAGCAGAAGGCGATCGGGTCGACCACCAGCGGTTCGGCGGCGACCAATTCGATCCGAAACCCGGGGGCGACGTCAAAGGCGTCGATCGCCTCAGTGACGCTGAGCGGTTCGAAGCGATCCAACACTTCGCTGGGGGGCGGCGCGTCGGCGGCAACCGGCGGTTCTTGCGCAACCGCCACTCCGCCAATCCCGGCGGCGGCGACCCAGCCAACCAAGATGCCAGCCATGCGAAAGCCGCTGAGCAGCGATCCGTGACGTCCCGCAGCGGCCCGCACCCGTGTGACGACCGCACCGTTTTCGCGTTCCCGATCCAACACCATGTCTTCGTTACCTTTCGAGTGAATTTCGGTGATTCGCCGCCACGAATTGATGACTGCCAATTTATCGCTTGGGATCGAGATTCGCATCCAAATCGTCGGAAGTGACGATCGACTCGACCCCGCCTGGCGGCACGTCCGCCTTCGCGACCCACAAGAGGGCGTTCAAAACGACCTTTCGGAACGGTTCGTTCGCCCAATTGTCATGAAAATGCCCCCCGGTGAAGCCGAACCCGCGGCCGCCGTCAGCCCGCTCGACCGCCCACATCATCGTCTCGGCACGCCCTTTGGCCGCCTGGATGTGTTCATAGGGACCAGGCGGGTAGACGTAGGGTCCGTCGCGAACCTCGTCTGACGGGGCGGCGACGAGGATCGGCGTGAACCGAAGTCCCTCCGATTCTCCTGCCACGTTTCCTTCCAAGGATCCGGCGAACCGCATGTTGAAATACCATTCGTCCTTGATTTGGAACGGCTGGACGCCTCGCGTGATCGGGTGGTTTGGGAACCGCGTGAAGCTCGGTTCCCACATCGGGTTGCAGGAGAACATGTGTTCGTAATGCCCGCCGATCCACCGACGGAACTGCTCGCCCGCCTGGTCCGGCACGACCTCGACCCCGTAATGCATGAAGCCCAAACCGACACCCCGCTGGGCCCACTCGTCGATCAGCTTCAACCTTCGCCCGTCCTCTTGGACCGCTTCGTGTCGGCCGCCGCCGTCCATGAAGAAGACGATCCCGTCGGCGTCCTCGAAGATCGACTCGTCCTTCGGCCAACCGTTGAGCAGCACTTCGACTTGCACATCGGGCTGGTCCTGCAAGCACTTCGCCAGCAACTGGACTCCCGCATTGAATTCGTGCATCCGCGGCGGGTGAGAAGGCTTGCCGGCCATGATCACGAGCTTGCGTAGCGACGGGTCGGCAGCCGCCGCCAATGCTTCTCGCAACACCGGTTCGAACACCTCGGCTTGCCGCATGAAGCCGAGATCGTTCGCGTGAGAAGCGTCGGTCGCCCCTTCCGTGTCGTCGCCGTACAGCAGATCGCCGGAGATGTAGTACAGCCCTTCGATGCCTTCGGCGACCAGCCGGTCGTGAGCGGCACGCAGCGCGGCGTGGTTCTCGTCATGGAATTTCGTCTTGGCCGGCGTGATCCAACTGTTCGTGAACCGGCGGTCTTCGACCAGCACGATCGGCGTGTCCGGTTTGGACTCGCGGATCCGCCGCACCAGCGGTTCGCACTTTTCGGTCACTTCGCCCGGCTGCATGTTCGGCAAGCAATCGATCACGTACATCGCCGCATCGACCTGCACCATCCAGTCGGCGACGCCGAGGTCCATCCGGCCGTTGCCGGAGAAGCCAAGATTGACGACGGGGTGATCGAGCTTGCGGCCCAGGATCGCCGTGTGAACCATCCCGGGGCGGCTGGCGCAAGCCCCATGCGTGATGCTGGTTCCATAAAACACGATCGGCCGTTCTCGCGGGGCCAACCCTTCGAACTTCGACTGGGGCGCGACGCCGATCCGCAGCGATTCGACGCCGTTGTACAGCGGCAGGAAGGCGGCGTATTCGCGCAAGCCCGGCGCCAAGCCGCTGATCAGTTGCGTCTTGACCTGTTTCTCGGTCGGCCGAGTGACCTGGACCCACCGCCATTTGCCTTCGTCATCGCGGGCGTACAGATCGACGCCGCTGACCCCCGTCGCCGGCATGTGCGGCATCGCCAACCGCTCGCTCCGCAGCTCGTAGTCGACATGGATCACCGGGGAATCGGTCGTGAATCGGGCCATCATGCCGGCGCTATCGCGGCTCAATCCCCACACGTTCTTCGTCACCGACTGCTCCGCCGCCGCGGGGAAGCGATCGAACCAACGCAGCCGCTCCTGTTCCGGCAGGATCCGTCCTTCCACCCCCCAATCGGTCACGTCGTACCAGGCCACGCCGTCTTCGACCGTCGCGCTGGCGGCCGCGGGAGCTGAGGCGGCTGCGGCGGGAGCTGGGGCGGAATCTTGCGCGGTCGCCGGGGCTGCTCCGACCAGGATTCCGGTCAACAGGCCTAAGGCCAACAGCAGGGGTCGCCGCATCGGTCGCACCGGAACAAAAGAAAGGGAGGGAATTGGAAGGCAGGAGGCCGTCGGTCAGCCGCTGGAAAGATTGTAACTCAACCGCCGGCCGTCTGGGGAAATCACAGCTTGCGATTCGGATTCAACGAGCCTACTGCGGCGAATCGGTCGTTGTGATTCGGATTCAACGAACCGGCTGCGGCTCATCAGTCATCCGCTTCGGCAAGCCGGACCGGTGGCTGGGGGTGATCGGTGAGCCCGGCATGCTCCGCGGACACGGCGGGCTCTGCGGGCGGGGTCTGTCCCTCGGGACGCGTCTGCTCGGCAGGCCGCGTGTGAGGGAACGGTTCCACGACCGGTTCGTTGTTTCCCCAGCGATAGAGTGCTTGAAAAAAGAGGTTGACGATGAGCACTCCGGCGATCGCTCCGGCCAGCGGAAGTCCGGTAACGCCTTCTTGCAGAATCGTCCAGATGAACTGGCCGATGCAGAGGATTGAGACGACCAGCAGCGTCGGGGTGCGAGAGATTAGGTTGACGATGATCGCGCCGAACGGCGCCCCCAAGGCGACGACCGGCGCGGCGGCCAACCAGTTCGAAAAGACTTCCGGCGCGACGTGGTAGAGCTGCGGATCGACCCGTGACAACAGCAGGTTCGAACCGATCCCGACCAACGACGTGAAGGCCATGATGACGACCGACGTGGGGATCGCGACCCGCAAGTCGGCCCGATAGAGCAGCACCAAGGTGGCGTAGATCATCATGTCGATGCCGACGCCGGTGACCGACGAAACGATGCCGCCGGTCAATCCGAGTGCCAGCCCGATCGGGCGATCCCAAGTCCGCCAACGGTTGCTGACACCCACGGCCGAGACCAAGGCGCGGAGCTTCATCAGGTGCATGATCCCGAAGCTGCACCAGACGACGCCGAAAATCAACTTAATCGACAAGTCGGGGACGAACGGGGCGATCGCGGCGGCACCCAGCGGCGTGCCGATCAGCGCGCCCAACAACGCCGGACGGAGCAACCCCCAAACGAGCGGTCGGCGGGCGGAAAAGATGAAGACGCTCGCCGAAACCATCCCGATCGATTGGACCGCCAACCCGAAATTGCGGCCGAGCGACCCGGGCAGTTCGAACAGCAACACCAACACCGGGAAACCGACCGTGCCGCCACCCATCGGCGTCGAACCGGCGACATACGACCCCAGCGCCATCGCCAGCGCGATCGGCCAGTGCGAAGTGACCGTCGACCAGTGGCCTCCCACGATCACGATCGCCAACCAGACGGCGTAGAACCCGAGCAGCCAAACCGCGAACGGCCATAGCTTTCGCAGAGCCCGCTTGTCCGCCTCGGACATCCCGTTTTTCTCTCTGCTCGTCACTCGGTCACGCTCCGCCCTTTCCGTCATCCAACCAATCGCAGCGGTCGTTGTCGTGCGGTGACCGGGCGAGCTTCAGCAGCCGGATCAGTTGCTCCCGCTGCCGAGGGCTCAAATGCCCCAATTGCCGAGCGTGCATTTCCAAAACCGGCTCAGCCATTTCGGCCAACAACGCCTGCCCCTCGTCCGTCAACAACACCTCGACCACCCGCCGGTTTGTCTCGAGCCGGTTGCGGCGAATCAGCCCTCGCTTTTCGAGCCGGTCGAGCATCCGGGTCGTGTCGGGACCGCGTGAAATCAGCCGCCGTCCCAGTTCCATCGTCGGCATCCCCGCGGGACTGGCCGCTTGCAGCCAACGCAACACGTTGTATTGCTGGGCCGACAACCCGAACTTCGAAAACGACTCCTCTTCGATCCCCTTCAAGCGGTCGTACGTCCGCCAGAGGTGCAAGTAGACCTCCTGCTCGGGCGAATCGAACCCCAGCCGGCGATCCACGGTCGTCTCCAAAATTTCACCCATCGCCACAGATTGAACGTCTCGACAACGTTTGTCAAGACAAGTGTTGTCTGAACAGGTTGTGAAGCGTCGGCAGGGAATGCGTGCCGCTTGGCTAGCAGAATTCGGCCGCTTCGACAGAAACCTGATCGCAGGTTGCGGGTTTAGAATTGGCGTGAGTCACCGGCACCGGATTGCCACCGACGGTGCCGGCTTGCGGCTCACGGCCCCGGCTGCCTCCGTCTCGGCCGCTTCCGTCCTCCCGATCGGGATCTGATGATGAATCGACGCTTCGCCGCTTTCGCCGCGCCGGTGATCGGACTCGGGATGCTGTCCGCCGCGCTGGCACAGCCGCCGCAGCAACGCGATGCGGTGCGGTTTTTCGAAAGCCGCATCCGGCCGGTGCTGATCGAGCATTGTTACGAATGCCACAGCGGCGACGCGGCCGACGTGGGGGGCGGTTTGTTGGTCGATTCCCGCGCAGGGCTCTTGCGGGGTGGCGTCAGCGGCCCGGCGATCGTTGCCGGGCGTCCCGGTTCGAGCCTCCTGCTGTCGGCGATAAGGCACTCGGAAGCGAAGCTGGCGATGCCGCCTCCCGACGCGGGCGACAAACTTCCCGACAACGTGATCGCCGATTTTGAGAGCTGGATCCGCCGCGGGGCGTTCGACCCCCGCGAGGAAGATCGGGATGCAAGGCCGAACGATTCGCCGGCGATCGGCTGGTGGGCTTGGCAACCGGTCGCACCGGTCGAACCGCCGGCGACGGACGTCGTACAGACCGAACCGCCGGCCACAGACGATGCCGCAGCGTCCGATCCGATCGACCGCTTTTGGTTGGCGTCCTTACAGGCGGCGGGGATCGAACCGAACGCAGCGGCGGATCGCGCGACGCTCGTCCGCCGTTTGGCTTTCGACCTGATCGGGCTGCCGCCGTCGCCGCAGGAGTACCACGAATTCGTCTCAGCGGATGAACCGCGGCCGCTGGAAGAATTGGTCGACCGCTATTTGGAATCGCCCGAGTTCGGTGTTCGCTTCGGCAGACGTTGGCTCGATGTCGTCCGGTATGCCGAATCGAGTGGCCAAGACGCGAACCTCGCCTTCCCCCACGCTTGGCGTTATCGCGACTACGTGATCGACGCCTTCAACGATGACGTCCCGTTCGACCACTTCATCCGCGAACAACTCGCCGGCGACCTGCTGCCGAGCGATTCCGACGAACAACGAGATCGGCAAGTGATCGCGACCGGGTTTCTGGCGATCGGCCCGAAGGGATTGAACGAACGGAACCCGCACCAGTTCGCGATCGACTTGGCGGACGAACAGATCGACGCCTTCTCGCAAGCTTTCCTCGGGGTCACGATCGCCTGCGCCCGCTGCCACGACCACAAGTTCGATCCCGTCACCCACCGGGACTACACCGCCTTAGCCGGGATCTTCCTCAGTTCGCAAACGCTGTACGGAACACCCGGCGCGGTGGGGGCTCGCAACCGGGGAACGCTGTTCGAACTTTCCAGCGACCCCTCCATGCCGCTCGGCAGAACCGCTCGTGACGCCGGATCGGTCGAGCGGCTGAACCGGCAACTCGCTGAACTGACCGAGCGGCGGACCGAGATTCAGCGGGAGGTTGCCGCAGCCCGTCGGTCAGGCGAAGCGGCAGACGTGCGAGCGGGAGTGAACCTGGCTCAGCTCAATTCGCGGATCGCGATGTTGACGACCGAATTGGAATCGATGCGAGAAGACGGAACGCCCAAGGCCATGGCGATGGCGGTGATCGACAAGTCGCCGCCCCCGCGGCAGGGCGGTTTTCGCGGCCGTTTCGGCGGTGGCCAAGCCGGTGACCGACAAGCGTTCCCGAATCGCATGGGACCAGGCGGACCGCCTCGGCCTCCCGCCGCGAACGCTTTTGCGTTCCTCCCTCGCCAACCCTTCGAATTGCGATGGGTGATCGACAGCCCACAACTGATCCGTGGCGAACTCGAGCGTCCCGGCGAATCGATCCCGCGCGGCTTGCCGGAATTCTTGACTTCCAACTCGGCGGTACAAGCGGTCCCGCGTAACTCGAGCGGACGTCTCGAATTGGCCGATTGGGTCGCATCCGACACCAACCCGCTGACCGCCCGGGTGATCACCAACCGCGTCTGGGGCTGGTTGATCGGGAAGGGGCTGGTCGAATCGGTCGACAACTTCGGTACGACCGGGCACTTGCCCTCCCATCCCGAACTGCTGGATCACTTGGCAGACGATCTCGTCCAGCAAGGCTGGTCGATCAAATCGCTGGTCCGCCGCATTGTCCTGACCGAAGTCTATTCGCTCTCCAGCGACATCGATCCGGAAAAGCAGCGTGTCGATGCTGATAACCGGTTGGTTTGGCGTGCCAACTTGAAGTCGCTCGAAGCCGAGTGCTTGCGCGACGCGATGTTGGCCGCGGCCGAGGAACTCGACACGACTCGCCCCGAAGGATCGCTAATCTCCCACACCGGCGACGCGGTGATCGGCGGTAACCGCTTGGTGGGACTCGCCGAAGATCGCATCGTGACTGCGGACGGCAATTTCCGTTCGGTCTACCTGCCACAACCGCGCCAAGTTTTGCCGGACGTGTTGAACCTGTTCGATGTGGCAGACAACTCCGTCGTCACCGGCACGCGAGAAACGACTTTGGTCCCGTCGCAAGCGTTGTATTGGCTGAACGCGCCAAGAGTGGAAGAATTGGCATCCGCCACCGCCCGGCGGGTGCTGGGTGAGGCGGCCGGAAATGACGATTCGGACCGATCCGACGACCGACGGTTCGAGCGATTCAGCCGGAATGAATTCCGCGGTCGACCGGGGGTCCAACCCAACGACCCGCGGCGGAACCAGGCGATGCGTGAACGCTTTCGAGGCGGGCCGAACCGCTTCGGGCCAGGCCGATCAGAACAAGGCCGCTTCGGGCCAGGCCGCGTGGTGCCGCGCGCCGCGACGACGGAACTCGATCAGGTCGAATCTTGGTTGCACGACGCGTCGGTGCGGTTGCTGGCGCGGCCTCCTCATGCCGCGGAGTTGTCCGCGACGCACGATTTTGTCTTAGCCCGATCGGAGGCCGGCGACACCGATCTGACGATCTGGACCTCGATCTGCAAGTCGCTGATCAGCAGCGGCGATTTCCGATTTTTGCGTTGAACCCCGCTTCCGTCTCGAAAGAGTTGATTGCCATGTCCCTCGTGTCCGACCGGCTTTGCGACCGCCGACTTCCGCTCTACTCGCGACGCGATGCCCTTCGCCATTCCGCCTGCGGGTTCGGCTGGTTGGCGCTCTGCGATTTGGCCAGCCGCGCGCGAGCGTCCGAGGCGACGTCGGACGGGGTTTCCCGCGTGCCGGTTACCCATTTCCCGGCGTCGGCGAAGCGAGTGATTTTTCTCTGCATGCGTGGCGGGCCTTCTCACGTCGACACGTTCGACTACAAGCCGGAACTGGCCAAGCACGACGGAGAACCGGGACGACGAAACGGCACGCGGCTGCTCGCCAGCCCCTGGGAATTCCGCCAGCGTGGCGAATCGGGCCTCTGGATGTCGGACCTGTTCCCCCACCTCGCCGAACACGCCGATCGGCTCTGCCTGATCCGTTCGATGCAGACCGACGTGCCGGCTCACCCGCAAGCCTTCCGGCAACTCCACACCGGCTCCTCGCGGTTCATCCGCCCGTCGCTCGGTGCCTGGTCGCTCTACGGGCTGGGGAGCGACAACGAAGAACTCCCCGGCTTCGTCACGATCACGCCACCGAGCGGTTTTGGTGGGGCGCAGAACTACGGCGCCGGCTTCCTGCCGGCGATCCATCAAGGGACCCGTTTCGGCAGCGACAATCGGCCGATCCGATCGGCGACGATCCCCCACTTGAGCGGCTCCCAAGCGGCCGGCGAGCAACGCCTGAGTCTCGATCTGGCCCAAAGTTTCAACCGCGCCCAGCGTGATGCTGGCGGCGGGCATGACCGCGAATTCGACGGGCTGATCGAATCGTTGGAACTCGGCTTTCGGATGCAATCGACCCTTCCCGATCTGCTCGATTTGCAGAACGAGTCCGATGCGACGCTCGATCTGTACGGCATCGACGGCGGTCCGACCGATGATTTTGGCCGCAAGTGCTTGCTGGCGCGGCGGATGGTCGAGGAAGGCGTCCGCTTCGTCGAGATCACTCACGGGAATTGGGACCAGCACTTCAACTTGCAGGCGGCGCTGGAGAACAACGTTCGGGCGATCGATCGTCCGATCGCGGGGCTGTTGACCGACCTCGCTTCCCGCGGCCTGCTCGACGAGACGCTCGTCATCTGGTCCGGCGAATTCGGCCGCACGCCTCACGCCCAAGGCCGTGACGGCCGGGATCACAACAACGAGGCGTTCACCTGTTGGATGGCTGGCGGCGGGACGCGCGGCGGGTACGCGCATGGCGAGAGCGACGAGTTCGGTTACCGGGCCGCGGTCGATCCGGTCAGCATTCACGACTTCCACGCGACCATCCTGAGGCTGCTAGGACTCGACCACACCCGGCTAACCTTCCGTCACGCCGGCCGTGATTTCCGCCTAACCGACGTCTACGGAAACGTCATCGAGTCGATCCTAAACTCGTCCGGCCCCAACGTCACGACAAGCTAAGGTTCGATCGGGAAAAGGATCAGCTACTCCTTGGGATCGCCTAGTCTGGCACGAGATGTCGGCAAAGCCCAAGTAAGCAACTCAACAGAATTTTTTCGGTCTAGTCCGCGTGATCGCCCAACGTATGCGTTGGACAACGAAATCAAGTGATGGTCGCGTTTGCCGCCAAGTTAGCGGAAGGGCGCAAGCCCTCCGGT
>RECD01000192.1 GCA_007694185.1 Planctomycetaceae bacterium | reverse complement strand
TTCGTCGGGGATGAACTGATCGGACCGAGCGGGCCTACCCATGGGACACCTCCAGGAAGGGGTTGCGATGGTCGAATTAGAGCAGAACTCTCGGGGGAACGCAAACAGAAAGTGGGTGGCACCTTCTGGGGGGAGAATTGGTTACGATTGGGGCGGTCGTCTTTTGGGTGTGGGAGAACGCTTGTTTTTTGGGAGCTTTGGATGTTTGCCGTTCGTCGGTTTGTCTGCTTGCTGCTGTTGGTTGCGATGTTGCTGGATGGGCGGGGGGTCGCTGATGAGCCGGCGACCGCTGGGACCCGCGTCGTTGCTCACCGCGGGCTGTTACAGCATGCCCCGGAGAACACGCTGGGGAACTTTCGGGCCTGCTTGGAGCTGAACCTGGGGTTCGAATTCGATGTGCTGCGGACACGGGACGGAGAGCTCGTTTGCATTCATGACGATTCGGTGGATCGGACGACCGACGGCCAAGGGAAGGTGGCGGAATTGACGCTGGAGGAGATCCGACAACTCGATGCCGGCGGTTGGTTCGACGCCCGTTTCGCCGGCCAGCGGGTGCCGACGATCGATGAGGTGCTGGCGCTCGTCGCCGAATACCGCGACCGTGACGTGTTGATCGCGGTCGACATCAAGGCGGAGCAGGTCGAAGCCGAGCTGATCGCGCTGGCGAAGCGGCACGGGGTGCTGGATAAGCTGTTGTTCATCGGCCGGACGATCACCGACGATTCGGTGAGACGGCGGTTGATCCGATCGGCAGCGGTTCGGACGGCCGCGGTCGCCAACGACCCGACCGAATTCGCGGCGGCGTTGGCGGCGGCAGAGTGGGTCTATTTTCGCTACCTGCCTTCGGCGGAGGAAATGCGCCAAGTCCGGGCGGCCGGCAAAGGTTCCTTCATCGCCGGGGCCACGGTAGCGGGAAACCTTCCGGACAATTGGCGGCAGGCGATCGACGTCGGGGTTGACGCGATCCTTACCGACCATCCGTTAGAACTCGCCGCGCTGCTGCGCGAACTTCCCCGTTCGGATAGCAGCGAAGGTCGCTGAGCCGGATCGCTGAGCCGCGCCGGGAGTTCGGCCAGCCACGCGGGCTAAGCTGGTCGCTTCGTCTGAGCGGGTTGCAAAGAAGCCGGCACAGCGCCTACGCCGGACCGGTTGTTGCTGACACCTGAGGCTCAGGCGACGTGGTTGCCCTCGGCGGACGCGACGGGTGTGCGGTTGAGGCAGCGTCCGATTTGGCGGACGGCTTGGCGCAACCGCTGTTCGTTCTCCACGAGCGCCAACCGCAGGTAGCCTTCGCCAGCGGGTCCGAAGCCGCTGCCGGGGCTGACGGCGACATCCCCTTCTTCCAGCAGTTTCATCGCGAAATCCATGGTGCTCATGGCACTCCGCCACGGCTCGGGGACCTCGGCCCAGGCGAACATACCGGCACGAGGGGTTTCGACCTTCCAGCCGAGGCGGCGGAGTCCTCCGACCAGTGCATCGCGACGTCCGGCATAGATTTGGGATTGCTGTTCCACGGCCGCTTCGGTTTGCCGCAGGGCGACGATCGCGGCGATCTGGATCGCTTGGAACATCCCGTAGTCGTAATAACCCTTGATCGTACCGAGTCCGCGGATCATCTCGGCGTTGCCAGCGCAGAAGCCGACTCGCCAACCGGCCATGTTGTAGCCTTTGCTCATGGTCGTGAACTCGACGCCGACATCCGATGACCCCGGGGCCGACAGGAAGCTCGGCGGTTGGTACCCATCGAAGGCGACATCGGCGTAGGCGAAATCATGGATCACGAGGAACCCATATTTTTTCGCCAGCCGAACGACCTCGACGAAAAAGTCCTTTTCGATCGTGGCGGAGGAGGGGTTGTGGGGGTAGTTGATGATCAGCAGCTTGGGCCGCGGGGTCATGTTTTCGCAGGTGTAGGCGACGTTCGCCAGGAACTTGTTCGGGTCGGCGACATCCAGGGCGACGACGTTGCCGGACGCGAGGATCACGCCGTACATGTGGATCGGGAAGTAGGGCGCGGGGATCATCGCGGTGTCGCCGGGGCCCATCAGCGCCAGGCACATGTGCGAGAAGCCTTCTTTGCTGCCCAGGCAAGCGATGATTTCCAGGTCCGGATCGAGCCGGACGCCGTACTTGCGATGGTACTTGCTCGCGACTTCGCGGCGGAGGTTCAGCAACCCGTTCGATTTGCTGTAGCCGTGGTTCCGTTCATCCGTGGCGGCGTCGATCAGTTTTTGAATCACCAACTCTTGCGGCGGGTCGGACGGGTTGCCCATCCCCAGGTCGATCACGTCGTTGCCGTCGCGTCGCTTTTGGTAGAGCGCGTTGTTGATCCGGCCGAACATGTAGGGCGGCAGGCGGCCGACGCGTTCGGCGAAGCGAACTTCGAAAGGTGGTGGGGTGGGGTCATCGATCGGCGGGTCGATTGCGGGGCCGTCGAGGTTAAAACTTTCGTTCATCGCGGATTCCGATGCGGCTGCGATTCGGGAGTTGACGGAAACGGGAAGTCGGCCAAACCGACTCGGCAGCGTCAGGATATGCAAAATCGCGATCTTCCGATCCGCCACGGGGTGGGGGAGATCAGACGACCGCGATCAACCGCTGTTATTTTTCATTCTGACGCGGGACGCCCGGCGGCGACTAGGGGTTCGCCGCCGGAAAAAACGTCACTGGCTTGCCCTACCGCCGGGCGGGACGAGCCGGGCCGGTTGCGGACGCGGGGGCGACCGGCGTTTTGGCGGAGCCCGATTGGGCGGTGGGGGCTGCCGGGACGACCGCCGATTGGTCAGCGGATTGGCCTGACGTCGGCACGCCGCCGGAGGTCTTCTTAGCCAATTCGAAGAAGTTGTCGATCTGCGATTTTTCCTTCAGCTCGTCGAACAGCTTGGCCATCGCCACGCGATTTTTTCGCTCTTGGATTGCGAGCATCAGTTCTTCGCGAACGTCAGCCGGGTTGGTCACCAGCGGTTCGGTGAAACCTTGGCATTTCAGGATCACGTACTTGTCGCCGGTGGCGACGATGCCGCTCAGTTCGCCCGGGCGGAGCGAGAACGCTTCTTTTTCGAGGGCCGGTTGGCCGCCGTGCTTCCGCAGCGGCGGGACCTTACCGAGGTTGCTCTGCGAGACCGGTTCGACGCTGTATTGCTCGGCCAGTCCACCGAAAAACTCTTCGGTCGGGTTGCCACGGGCCAGGTCCCAAACCTTCTGGGCGGTCCGTTGGTCGGACAACACGATCGCCAGGATTTCGGCTCGCGGGCCGTAATTCGATTCGAAGCCTTCGCGCATGTCATTTTCGGTCACTTCGACCTTGCCTTCGATCAATTTGCCCAACGCGACGCTGGGCCACACCGAGTCACGCAGGTACAAGTCGCGGGAGGCCACGCCTTCGGACATCACCGATTGGATCCAGGCTTCCACGTCGGCTTCGCCGGTTTGGTTGACGAACCCGTAAGCGACTGCCGCCCGTCGGACTTCGGCATCCAGGTCTTCGCGGGTCACCTGCTTGCCCGACGTCTTGAGGGCTTGGGTCAGCAGCTTGCGATTGATTTCGCCTTCGAGGACGACCGAACCGTGCCGTTTGACGCACTCGGCGGCGACGTGGGCGACCAGCACCTTTTGTTCGTTCACGATCGCGGCCACGCCGGGATGCTGGCGCGTGAGTTCGTCGTTACCCAAGACCTTGACGACGCTCGCTTTGGCCTGGAGTTCTTGGAACAGTTCTGCGGCGGCGTCACGAACCTTTTCGTCACGCAGGGCATCGACGATCTGTTCGCGGATCGCGGGCATCGCTTGGGGGGTGGGGTTGGTCGCCGGCATCCGCTTGACGGCTTGCAGCAGGATCCATTGGTCGCCCAGCGGCAGCACGTCGGAAACGGCGTTTTCGGCGAGCGAGAAGGCGACCTCTTCGATCTGCGAATGTCCGGTGAACTTACGGATCGGCGGGATCAAGCCGCGGACGCTGGCGCTGGCTTCGTCTTCGCTGAACTCCTTAGCGAGGGCCCCGAATTGTTCCGGGTTCGCTATGGCCCGCTCGTGCAGCGTCTTAGCCAGGGCGGGGTCGGAGACCATGATCATCCGGCATTTGACCGCTTCGCCGAAGCGGGCCAGGTAGGCGCGGTTGAAGTCTTCATCGGAGATCACCAAGCGGTCGTGAACCAACAGTCGCAACGCCATCATCGGCCAAATCACCTCTTGGGCGTATTGGACCGGTGAGATGTCGCGTTCTTCCTGCAGCAGTTTTAGGTACTGGTCGATCGACAGGTTGAACTTCGCGGCGATCCGTTGGATTTCGGCGCTGACATCGGCCTGAGTCACTTCGACGCCTGCCGCTTGGCAGGCTTGGAGGATCAGGTGGCGATTGATCATGTTTTCGATCAGGTCGGTCCCGTACCGGCGAACGGCTTCTTCGGACAGTTGGTCTGCCGTGATCGGGTCGGCGTTGACTACCGCGACGATCGACTTGTCCTGGCCGGCCCCCGGCCGAGCTTGGGGTTGCTGAGCTTGGGCCCACAGGGTACCGGGGATCGCCAAGAAGGCCGTGGCCAACAGCGTGGCCAGCGGTAATCGGGTGATGGGGCGGGGCATGACGGGGCTCATCCTTGAACGGTGGTTTCCGAGAAAACGAACGACTGGAACAGCGTCTTACACGATGTTCCCAATTCGGCTCAAGATCAGACCGAAACTTACCGAGGGGGCCGTGGCGAAATCTTGATGTCGGTTGAATCGCTAACGTTTTGGAAGGTTGGGGAGAAGGTTTTGAGACTGGGGACGGCATCGTTTGCCGAACATCTTCGCTAGCTTTGACCGCCGGGGCGGTTATTATCAGGGGGTTCGAAGCCGCGGCGATCGCTGGGTTGTGCGCGTTTTATTCTCCCTCAAGGGCCGGTTGTCCGGCAGTTGCGATGTTGTGCTTGCGTGACGCGTTCCTCGCTGGGGGACGTTGGGTTGGCTTGTCGTTGTTTTCCGTTTGGCTAGTCGGAACATTTGCGGTTGCATCGGCGTCCGCCCAGAATCCTGCTCCGCCGGTCGCTCAGGTTCCTGAGCCGCCGGTCGTTCAGCCACCGGAAAAGGCGGATGCGGTGGCTGCGGAAGCGGCGGAGGGACGGCGCTGGACCGATCCGCTGGGTCAAGTCGTGATCGTCGGCGATTACTTCGCGGCCAACGACGACACGGTGGTGATCCGCAAGCCGGCTGGCGAATTGGTCGGGGTGGCGATCGCAGAATTGTCGGAAGCGGACGGGAAGTATGTCGCGAGCCGACGGCAGGCGGAATTGGCTGCCAAGGCGGCTGACCCGGAAACGAGCCTCTGGAAACCCCACATTTGGACCACCCGCGAGGGGACGACTTTCAAGGGACAAGTCGTCTCTTTTGGCCGCCGTGAGGTGACGTTCCGCCGGAACACGGGGGTGACGATGGTGAACGAAAGGCCGTTTTCGAGACTGGAGCCGTTCTACCAGCAGTTGGTCCTTAAGATCGTCGCCGAATTCGCTGATCCGAAGGTGAAAACCGAGCGAGATTTGACGCTTTGGGCACGGTCGTTGCGGGGGCAACCGAAATCGTTCACAGTAGAAGGTGTGTTGTTGCGGTTGGAGGATGGGCGGGAGTTGCCGATCCCGTTTTTCGCTTTGTCCGCGGCGGACCTCGCCTTCCTGCGGCCGGGTTGGGAGCAGTGGAAGGCGGAGAATGCCACTTACGAAACGATGCAGCGCGAAGACTTCTTATTGCAGGTCCAGGCCGAGCAATATCAAGCCGATCGGGAGCAGGCGCGGCAGATCCAGATGATGAAATTGGAGATGATGGCTGCCGCCACCGGGTTGACCCGTTTTTGGGAAGTCCAACTGTTCCCCGGTCCGGGGATGTGGGCTCGGCCGTTGTCGGTGGTCGTCAGCGCGAGGGACAACGTGACGGCCCAGCAGATGGCGATGGCACAATATCCCGGGTTTGTCGCCGGGGCGGTACGGGTTTTGAGTTTCTAACCGTTTCGGCCGGCGAATGGCGACGTGCCGGTGACGATTCGTGGTCGGTGTGGCGAGCCGCGTGCGACGACGGATGGCCGGCAGGGAGCGTTGGCCGGCAGGGAGGCGGTATGTCGAGTAGGGAGGGGGCGATGAAGGCGGATCCCGCGGTAGCTGATTTTGTCCTATCGCTTGACGACTTCACGGATCGGTCGTTGCGAACCCGGATTGCTGGGATCGCGTTGTCGCGGGGCAATCTGGACGCGGCGGACGACAAGCCGCTGCCGTTGATCCGGATCGAGGGGGCTCGCGGCCAGGCTCACGCGTTGATGGCGATCCGGTCGCGGGTCCGATTGCGGGTCACCGGTTCGGTGGGTGATTATTCGCTGAGCCACGGTTCACGATGTGAAATCCGCGTCGACGGCAGCGGCGGGCACGGGATCGCCGAATGCTTAGAAGGGGGTGCGATCGGAATTCTGGGCGACGTCGGCCATGGGGTGGGGGTCGGGATGCGGAGCGGGACGTTGGCCGTTTACGGTCACGCCGGCGACCGGGTTGGGGCGGCGATGATGGCGGGTGAGTTGTTCGTGCGGGGCAACGTCGGCGCCGACTGCGGTGTCGGGATGCGGGGCGGAACGATGGTCGTCGGTGGCGACGCGGGCCCACGGTTGGGCGAACCTCGCGGGACGGGGATGATCTTTTTGCGCGGCCGGGCGGAATCGTTGGCCGAAGGGATGGTCGAGGTGCCGCTGCGGAAACGGGACGAACTGCGGTTGGGGGTGTTGTTGATCAACGCCGAAATCCGCGGCCTGGCGAAGGATTTTCGCCGGGTGATCTCGGAAACGGCGTGGCGTCAGGAGGAATCGAAGGTGACTGGTGAAATGAGGCCGAATTGGCGATGAGCGGCAAGGGAGTCCGGTTGGTCGACATGCGTTTGGCTCCACCTCCGGTCGACCGGTTCGTGCGTCCGCCTGGCAGAAGCATGCTGAGCGTGCGGTTGGGGGCGACGGAGGAACGCGGTCGTGCCCCACTGCCGTTTTTTTGGCACGACCCGCCCTGGCATTTGGCGAATCCGTCCCATTGCCGAGCGGTCGCTGGGGTGGTTGCCGGTTGCGGCGTCACGATCGGCATGGCCGAGAATGACCTGGGGGAGGACGAATCGGTCACCGCGGCTGGGGTGGAAGGGAATGGCGGCCAGGCGGGCGCGAATTCGGAAGCGGCCGCCGTGGAGAATTGGTCGCGGTTGGCGACCCATCGTCCCGACCGGGCGGGCTGGACGCTCGACGACTGCATCTCGTCGCGAGTGATCGAATTGCGACTGGGGATGCGGCGGGCTGCCGGTGAAGGGTTCGCGTACCCGGCGGAGCGTTACTCGCGTTGGCACGGCGGCGTGGCGACGGGGCCGGACGGGGCGCTGGTCCCGCTGCCGCTGTTGTTTCCACCGGAATGGTCGGACCTGTCGACGCTGGGGAGTCAGGTTGCCCAGCTCCGTTCGTTGAGCGACGCGGCGATTTACGTCTCTTGTGATGAGTCGCAAGTCGACGTCGTTTTGCCGGCAGTTCATGCCGGAAACGCGGATGGGATCCTGGTCCGTTTCCACGACGACCCGGTCACGATGCTAAGGCATTGCCACCGGATCATGGACGAGCGGCAGTGGGTGTCGAGACCGCGGGTCTGGATCAGCGGCCGGTGGTTGGGGATCGAGGAAACCGTCAAATGCTTTGCGCTCGGGGCGGCGGCGGTGGCCATCGACGAGTTGTGTGACCCGTGGCTGTCCGAACCGGAATACGGCAAGTTATTTCCGGGCGGGACCAGCCCATTTCCTTTCGGGGCGATGGTCGGCAAGACGCAGCAGCAGCGATTTCTCGAGCGGATTCGCGAACAGGTCATGGGGTGTTGTGATTCGTTGGCGGCCGTGGTGCGATCGCTCGGGGCGTCGCGGATCGAAGAGTTGGACGCGGGGCACCTGATCGTGGCGGATGACGCATGGGGCGCGTGATCCCGGTGCTCTATGAAGACAACCACCTGTTGGTCATCGACAAACCGGCGGGGTTGTCGACGATGGGTGACGAGCAGGACGGGGCTTGGACCGTCCATCGTTGGGCCTGTGATTACTTGCGAGAAAAGTACGGCAAACCGGGGCGGGTCTATGTCGGCATCGTTCATCGGTTGGATCGGCTGACCAGCGGCGTGATGGTGTTGGCGCGGACCAGCAAGGCGGCGGCGCGGTTGAGCGATCAGTTCCGTCGGGAGTCGGCTTCGAACCAAGCCGGCGAGTCGGTTCCGGAAAAAGTGTATTTGGCGGTGATCCGAGGACGGATGGAGCCGCCGCAGGGGGAGTTGCGCGATTGGCTAGTCAAGAGTGAGCGGCGGCAGCGGATGGAGGTCGTCCGGCGATCGTCACGGGTCCCGGAAGGGGCGGTCGAGGCGGTGTCGGAATACCGTTCGGTGCGTGTCGGCCGGGATCGATCGGGCGACAAATTTCAGTTGCTACAAGTCGAACTTCGAACCGGACGGAAGCATCAGATCCGTGTGCAATTCGGCGATCGAGGGCATCCGATCGATCGCGACGTCAAGTATTCCGGCGACGGACAGGCCGGCCTGTGGCGGGGGGACAGCGACCGGGGGATTGGGCTGCACGCCTGGCGGTTGAGTCTTGACCATCCGACCACTAAAACGCGAATGAGTTGGCAAGCGCCGATCCCGAACGAGTGGGAGGTGCGATATCCGTTCCTGCGTCCCTGGCCTTGACCCGCGATGACCATCAGCAAGTCGACCGAAACGACGACCATCTTTTGGCCCCAACGGATCGTCAGCGGGGGTCAGACGGGGGTTGACCGTGCCGGGTTGGAAGCCGCGATCGCGCTGGGGATCGAGCACGGCGGGTGGTGTCCCTCGGGCCGATTGGCAGAGGATGGCACCATTCCGTCGCGTTATCAACTGCAGGAAATCGGTTCGTCGGACTACAAGGTGCGGACCGCGCAGAACGTCGCGGATAGTGACGCGACGTTGATCCTTCACGAGCGGCCGCTCAGCGGTGGCACGCGATTGACCCAGCGGTTGGCGCTGCGGGCGCGGCGTCCCCTGGGCGTGTTTCGCATCGGGGAGGAAAACGTCGACGCGGTCCGGCGATGGTTGGCGGAATGGCGCCCCGAGGTGCTGAATGTCGCCGGGCCGCGGGAGAGTCTTGATCCGGGAATCGAGGCCCGCGCGACCGAGATGTTGATGCGAGTTTTCGCTCGCGGTGCGTGACAAGGGAGCAACAATCGGTCGAACCGGCACAGTCGGTCCGCGTTTCCGATTCCCCCCACTTTTTCTAGTCGGTCACGGCAACGTCAGCCGCAAGGTTTGCCGATAGCACCGTCTGTCGACGCGGCGTGGGTCTGGATCGCAGGCTTGCTCGCGGCGACGCTCACACCGCAACGCACAGCTCACCCATCCATCCAACCCGCAATCGCAGCCGAGCCCTGAAGGCGGAAACCTCGGGGACCCAGTCACGCAGAGCTGGGAGGCGAAACTGTCTGGAGGACAAAAAATATGGCTCAACGTTCACGCCCTCGGGGGCAACGGATTCGAAAAAATTTGCGACGCCGCTTGATCACATCGCTGTTGGCGTTGGCCGCGACGACGCTACCAGCCTGGAACGCCGAGGCACGGGCACACGATCATGCCGCCGGCTTGATTCATGCCGGGTTCAACCTCGACGGGATCGCTGATCTCGACCGGTTGATCGGGTCGAAACGTCAGAGTTTCATCAGCCCGTTGATCCCACAGTTGGCTGAACGAGTGACCGCCGCAGAATCGCGGCGGGTCGAGTCCCTGGCGGAGGCGCCGGCACGCAGTTCAGCGGCTCGGCAGATCGAAGAGTTCAGTCGGTTGCACGCGTTGCTGGGTGGACGTTCGATCCCCGACACGCTGCGGCTGGCGGCCGGGGTTACGGCAGACCCGCCGCGGGAGCGATCCGAAACGGTCGCAGCCAGTCCGGCCGAATCGGTCGCTCGCTCGGAAGTGGGCGAAATCAACCGACAGATCAGCCGCTCGCTCGCCGACCTGAGCTGTGAAGAGCCGGTTGACGTCGTTTCCGGAACGGGCCAACTCGCCGACAGTTCCGTTGCCGCCGAGCCGCCCCGGTTCCAGCAGGTCGCGGGTGTCGGCGGGACTCCGCTGGTCGTCACGATCGACGAGCCTTACCTGGCGTATGACCTCAGCCCCGAGGATCGGATCGCGATGCGGATGTATCCGATACCGGGATTGGAAACGGACTACTTTGGCGGCCGGCGGACGGGCGTCGATCAGCGGTGGGTGGAAATGGTTCCGGAGGTCGCGTGGCAGGCGACGGTCGAACCGGCGGTAGTCGTCGCGACCGCGCCGGTTGCCGCTGCGGATCAGGGCCCGAGTGACGCCGATTTGTGGCTGGCGGCGGCCCGATTGGCCCTTTCCGACATCCGAGTCGAAGCGGCGTCGTTCGATCCGATCGTCGTCGGCCAGCGGTTGGGCGTTTTGGCGGCAGATGGGCTGCGGGCCGTCGACTCTGCGGTCGGCACCGTCGTGGTGAAGTTGGCCGCGGTCTGGCCGGCGGTACCTGTGGAGGCGGCCGACTTCCAGATGGCGGAAGCGACGCTGCTGGAGCCCCGGCCGATGGAGTCAGATCGTTTGGCGGCGGTCGACGCCAATCAGGCGGCTGCGGACGCGGTTGACTTGGGAGTCGACAGCGAACTGGCCGACGTCGCGGCAGAAGAACTCGCTTATCGCACCGCGCTGGAAGTCGTCACGGCTCAGGCGGATGAGGAAGCCGTGGCTGCCGAGGAGTCGCTCGGGCCACAGTTCGCGGCGATCGCGGACGTTGACCTGCCGCGAGAATCGGTCGAGGACGCTGTGGTCGCGGGCCTGACGGCTGATCAGCCGGCCGCCGAGGCGACTGTCGCCGCGGGTGATAGCGGACCTTCGGATCCGATTGCTCGGGCTGAAGCGGTCGCGACAGCCTGCGACCAGACGGCGGCGGCGCTGGAACAGATGGCGATGGTGTTGCGGCGAGCCGGCGATCAGCTCGTACGCCAAGCCAGAGCTGGCGGATCGATCGCCGACGAGACGCTGTTGCGGTAGCCCTGGCCGTCTGAAAGCTGGGTCGATTGGTGTGAAAAAGCGGAAAAAAGTGATTTGGAAGGACACGGCGGCTTGACCGCGAAGAAAAATAAACGATTGTTTAAAACAGTTGTTTATTTTTCCGCGATCTCCCTCCCCGAGTGTGGTCAGCCGCCGTGTCCGATCCGAAGACGTTGCCAACCGGAACCGATCCGCGGGCGAAATTGCTCGCCGCGGCGGGACCGGTTTTTGCTCGTTTGGGCTTCGAGCGGGCGACGGTTCGGGAAATCTGTGGTTTGGCCGGGGTCAATGTCGCGGCGGTCGCCTACTATTTTGGCGACAAATTCGGGCTGTACCGGGAAGTCTTCCGGGCGATTCGTCGGCGGTGCCAAGAGGAGGCGGGCGGTCTGCCGGGGATTGAGGCGGTGTCTCCAGCCGGCCCGAGCGATGTTCGGCAGATATTTTACGAGCAGGTTCACCACCTGCTCACTCGGATGCTCGCCCGCGACGATTCCGGTTGGGAATCGCAGCTCATGATGCGGGAGATGAACGAGCCGACGGAAGTCTTCGTCGAGATGGTCGAAGAGTCGTTCCGTCCGCAGTTCGACCGCCTGGTCGAAACCTTGGCCGCCCTCTCCCCGGAAGCGACACCGCGGGCGGTTCTGGAGCGGTTGGTACTGGGCGTCGTCGGCCAGTGCCTCTATTACCGCATCGGCGCCAGGGTGGTCCGGCAGTTGATCTCGGCCGAGCGGTTGGCTGCCGAGTTTGATGTAGAAACGTTGGCCCGGCACATCACGGCCGTCACGCTCGCCGCGGCGATCGACGGCAAGGTGCTGGAGCAGCAGCGGGAATTGACGGGGCCGGACGACCGGGTTTCGGCACCGCCTCACGGTCAGGTTTGAACCGAACGGGAAAGCGACCCAGAGCGAAGCACGCGGATGGCAAAAAGAATGAAAACGTCGGATTGGCAGGGGCGATCGGCAGGGGCGAACCGGCCCACGGACTCGCCCGAGGGGACCATCTCGGCAGCACCCGATTCGTCCGAAACGGCGAAGGGGGAGGATTTCGCAGGCAGCTCGATCGATGAGGCAGAGGGCGTGGACGAACCGTCCGAGGCGGTGCATGAAGTTCGCGCGCACGAGGATCGCGTCGCCAGCCAGTTGGGGACGCGGGGGGTGATGGTCAACATCGTGATCCCGATCCTGATCCTGTTGACCGGTGTCGGCTTCGTCAAAGTATTCGGATCGGCCGAACCGGAAGCACGCATGCCGGACGACCAAACTTTGGCGGGACGGATGCGGCGATTGCCGCCGGCCGAGGTGGTTCCGGTGCGATCGTTCCAGGAGCTCGGCAAGCCGCTGGAATTGGTGGTCGATGGCGTCGTCGTGCCACACCGGGAGGTCCAGATCGCGGGGGAGGTTTCGGGGCGGATCATCGAAAAGTCGCCGCTGTGTCGTGCCGGCAACTTCGTCTCGGAGGGGCAATTGTTGGTACGGGTCGACCCGACCGACTACGAGCAAGAGGTCGTTCGGCTGACCGATGCACGGGAGCAGGATTACGAGGCGTTGAAGGAGGTCGACCAGGAGTTGGCGAACGCCGCGTTGACACTCGAAATCGCTCAACAGGATGTCGATCTGACCCAGCGGGAAATCGCACGGTTGCGATCGTTGCCGGCTGGTTTTGTTAGCGAAGGGGAATTGGACCAAGCCCAGAAGGCGGTGTTGGTTGCCAGGCAAAGTTGGACCACGGTGAACAACCAGATGAGCCTGTTGAGGGCCCGCCGGGGGCGATTGGAAGCCTCCGAGCGGTTGGCTACGACCCAACTGGAAACGGCCAAGATCAACCTGGAGCGGTGTGAGATCCGCAGTCCCGCGGATGGGATGATCGTCCGGGAAGATGCCGAATTGAACTCGTTCCTGACCCGAGGCAGCCCGATCGTCACGCTGGAGGATATCAGCAAGGCGGAGGTCGCGCTCAACCTGCGGATGGATCAGTTGTACTGGGTTTTGGACCAAGGGACGGATGCTCCGAAACCTGGCCAGAACGAGACAGAAACGCTCGAAGCGATCCGCCGCGTCGGCTACTCGCTCCCCCCGACTCCGGCGATCGTCGAATACCAGATCACGGGTTTGGCCGGTCGCACTTACCGCTGGAACGGGATGCTCGTCCGTTACGACGGGATCGGGATGGACACGCAAAGCCGAACCGTGCCGGTCAAGGTCGAAGTCGAAGCGCCTGATCAAGTGATCGTCGATGAGGGCCGGTCGCCGCTCGCGGCCACGCCTTCGGCGCTCGTCCGCGGGATGTTCGTGCGGGTGAGATTGCAGATTCAGCCCCGCACACCGCTGGTCGTGATCCCGGCGGTCGCGATGCGACCGGGCAATCGGGTTTGGCAGTTCGTCCCCGACCCAGGGGTGCTCGAGTCGGCTGCTCCGGCAGGGTCGTCGTCGAGTGATTTGGCAGGGGACGCGGCAGCGGATCAGTCCGCGGGCGGAGAACGGTTGGTCAGCGAAGCGGCAGCGGGCCCGGCAGAGTCTCCGCCGGTGGCGGCTGACACCGCGGCCCCCCCGGTGCCGGCCGACGACGTTGTCGGCCGGTTCGATCCGCGAGAATGGCTTGCCGGTCGGGTGGTGATCCATCAAGACGTGGCGCCGATCGACGAGTTGCGTCTCCAGGAAGATGGCGAAACCGGTTCGGCCAGGTCGGACAGGTCGGGGCGACCGATCCGGCGGTATTGGGTTTGTGCGGTCGGGGACAACAGCCTGGCCGACGGCGACTGGTTGATCACTTCGCCGCTGGGCGAGGTGGGGATGGAAGCGGGCGAAACGGGCCATGCGGTGCGGGTGAGTCAATCGGAGATGCGTCCATGAAACGGGTTATCGCATGGGCGATCAGCAATTCGCCTGGGATGAACGTCCTGATGATCGGACTGATGGTCATGGGGGCGGTCTCCATGTGGCGGTTGCGCCGCGAGACCTTTCCGGCGTTTGAGCTGGAAATCGTCATGGCGTCGGTGATGTATCCCGGCACCTCACCGGAGGATGTCGAGGAAGGGATCTGTCAAAAGATCGAGGAGGCTGTCCGTTCGATCGACGGGATCAAGCAGGTCACTTCGATCGCCCAGGAGGGGGCCGGGTACGTTTTGATGGAACTGCGTACCGACGTTCGCGACGTGCAAAAGGTACTCGCGGAGGTCGACCGGGAGGTCGCGCGGATCCCCACGTTCCCGGAGATGGCGGAGGACCCCTCGGTCGAACAGATCACGTTCCGCACCCCGGCGATCCGGGTCGGCATCATCGCGCCGGCTCAGGAATCGGCCGACGTGGATGCCGAGTGGCGATTGCGGGAAGTCGTCGAGAAAGTTCTTGACGAATTGTTGCTATTGCCGGCGGTTTCGTCCGCCAGCGTGATGGGGGGACGTCCCTATCAGCTCGACGTCGAGATCCCGGAGGCGACGCTGCGGAGTTACGGGTTGTCGCTGGAACAGGTCGCGGGAATTTTGCGATCGCAAAACATCGAGTTGCCCGGCGGCAACTTGAAGTCCGAAGGCCAGGACGTGTTGTTGCGGGCCAAAAACAAAGGGCGGGTCGGCGACGAGATCGCCAAGATCCCGGTGATCACCCAACCGGGCGGGACGGTCCTGACGGTCGCCGATTTGGGGCGGGTCACCGACCGCTTCGAAGACATCGCGGCGATCAGCGAGATCAACGGTCAGCCGGCGATGGTCATCAACATCGAGCGAACCAAAACGGAAGACCTGTTGGCGATGGTCAAGGCGGTCCGTGAGTATGTCGACCGCACCGATTTGCCCGACGGCTATCGGTTCGCGATCTGGAACGACACCAGCGTCGAAGTCCAAGGGCGTTTGGACCTGTTGAAAAGGAACGGGATTCAAGGTTTGTTGCTGGTGTTCTTGGTCTTGACGCTGTTCCTGGAAATGCGGCTCGCGTTTTGGGTGGCGCTCGGCATCCCGATCGCGATCCTGGGCGCGGGGGTTGCACTGGAATGGGGCGGCCAGACCTTGAACATGCTGAGCCTGTTTTCGTTCCTGATGGCGTTGGGGATCGTGGTCGATGACGCGATCGTGATCGGCGAAAACATTTACGCGCACCGGCAGATGGGCAAGGGCTACCGGACGGCGGCGATCGACGGGGCGACGGAGGTCTTGCCGAGCGTGGCGGCCTCGGTGACGACGACGATCATCGCCTTTTCGCCGATGTTCTTCGTCAGCGGGGTGATGGGCAAATTCATGGCGGTGATCCCGTTCGCGGTGATCGCGATGCTCGTGATTTCGTTGTGGGAGAGCATGTTCGTGCTCCCTTGCCACCTCGGGCATTCGCATTCGGGATTTTTCCGCGTCGCGGGGGTGCTGATGTATCCGCTGCGGCCGGTCGGGATGCTGTTGCGGGTCGCCAATGAGTGGGCCAGTGAATCACTGTCTTGGGTCTCGGAGCGATTCTACGAACCGATGCTCCGGTTTTCACTGCGGCACCCGGCGGTACCGATCGCGGTTTCGATCTCGATGGCGCTGGTGACCTACGGCATGGTCCGTGGCGGCGTCGTCGTGACGGTCCTATTTCCCAAGACCGACAACAACCTGCTGCACGCCACAATCACCTTCCCCGATGGGACAGCGGCTTCGATCGCCGACGCGGCGACCCGAAGGATGGAAGAGGCGATTCGGGAGGTCAGCCGCGAGGAGGCTCAGGCTAAGAGCGAGGCGACGGGGATTCCGATCGAAGACGTCTATCCGAACGAAGGATCGGGGGTGATCGGGCCGGTGCAATTGACCTTTCGCGAGGTCGGCAGCATCGCGGCGACCGACGGCGTCGGGGCGGGGGCTCGCCCGGCAGGCGGTCACGTCGGACAGATCTTTGTCGAACTGTTCGACACCGAGATCCGCGACGTTCACAGCGATCGGCTGATCGAGCGCTGGCGACAAAAGGTTGGCGAAATCCCCGGTGCCGAGCGGGTCACCTTCGGCACGATCGGGGTCGGCCCCGGAGGCAAGGCGATCGAATTCAAACTGCTGGCTTCGGCTAATGCCACCGACGATTTGGAGCAGGTCAGCAAGCGGGTGCAAGCCAAATTGGCCGAGTATGCCGGCGTGTACGACATCGCCGACGACAATTCGCCGGGCAAATGGGAGTTCCAGTACGCGGTCCGTGATACCGCCGTGTCGACCGGGGTCAAGAACGCGACCTTGGGAGAGACGGTCCGCAACGCCTATTACGGTGCCGAGGCGATGCGGCTTCAGCGTGGCCGCCACGAGGTCAAGCTGATGGTCCGGTACCCGGAGGAAGAGCGGACGAGTTTGGTCAATTTTCGCGAAGTCCGCGTGCGGGACGAACTCGGCGTGGAGCGACCGTTTAGCGAGGTCGCTCAGGTGACGCTCGGGCGGGGATTTTCCGAAATCAATCGGCTGGATCAACGGCGGAGCGTGACGGTCACGGCCGATGTCGACGAGGCATCGGCCAACGCGGACCTGATCACCGACGACCTGCAAAATCGCTTTTTGCCGGAATTGCTCGCGGAGTATCCCGAAGTCTCGGTCCGCTGGCAGGGTCAACGCGAGCAGAGCCAGGAGTCGGTCGGCAGCTTGATCAACGGGTTCGGGTACGCCCTGTTGGCGATGTTCGTCCTGCTGGTGTTGCAATTCAGGAGCTACATCCAGCCCGTTTTGATCCTGGCGGTGATCCCGTTCGGGATGATCGGCGCGGTTTGGGGGCACGCGTTGTTGGGGCTGCCGCTGACGCTGTTCAGCATGTTCGGTTTGGTAGCGCTCGCCGGGGTCGTCGTCAACGATTCGATCGTGCTCATCGACTTCATCAACGCCCGCTTGCGTGACGGCATGGACCCGTTCGAAGCGCTCGTGGAATCGGGGCGACGGCGTTTCCGGCCGATCGTTTTGACCAGCCTGACGACCATCGCGGGACTGGCGCCGCTGTTGACGGAAAAGTCATTCCAGGCCCAGTTGCTGATCCCGATGGCCGCCAGCCTCGCTTTCGGGTTGATGTTGGCGACTATGCAGGTGCTGCTGTTGATCCCGGTCTTCTACGCCATTTACCTGCGGGCGCTCAACCGGTTCGGGCAAGGGACCAAACCGGCGACGAAAGCCGTTTGATCGTCGCCGCGGCGGATCAGGAGACCATCCGCATCGCCTGCCAGCGACCTTGTCGGTAGCGGGCGATCATCAGCATCGACAGCAGCCAAACCCAGAGTGTGATCACGCCCCACCAACCGTGCAGGCGGGAGATACCGAACTGGGCGACCGCCGGTTCGATGCCCCACCAGCCGATCCCGAGCGCGATCCCGGACGAACAGATCGTGGTGGCGAGGACGAACCAGGTGTCGCCGGCGCCGCGGAGGGCGCCGGTCAGGATCAGTTGGATCGAATCGAGGAAGATATAGACCGCGACGAACCGCAGCAGGCCGCGAGCCATTTCGATCGCCACCTCGGTATCGGCGTCGGTCTGCCCGAGTCGATAGAAACCGAGCAGCAATCCCGGCGTGAAGACATACAGGCAGGCCCAGATCAGCGAGTAGCTGAGGGCGATCCCCAGCGCCGACCGGACGGCCGTGATCGCCCCGGCCGCCCCGCGGCTGGTCAGGTGATGGCCGACCAGGACGGAGGTGGCGATCGAGACGCCGACCAAAGGGATGAAAGCGACCATACTGAAGTTCATCGCCATCGCCGTCGCCCGCAGCGGCAGGTCGCCGAGTTGGCCGATCCGCAGCACGATCAGCGTGAACACGCCGGCTTCGGTCAGGTATTGCAAGCCGGCGGGGACGCCGTAATACAGCAGCTTGTAGAGCAGACTCGGGTCCCAACCCCAACCTTGGCGGATGTGGTAACGGGATTCGAAGGCGGGCCGCAGCAGGATCACGATGTAGATCACCGCTTTGAACCAGAAGGCGATCACGCTGGCCATCGCCGCGCCGGCGATCCCCATCGCGGGCACGCCCAAGCCGCCGAAAATGAACCAGACGTCCAGCAGGATATTCAGTAAGCCGGTCGCGAGGCTGGACCACATGATGATCCGAGTCCGTTGGATGCCGCTGAAGAAACCTCCCAACGCGGTCTCGATCAGCGACCCGAAAGCGCCGAACGTGAGGATCCGCAAATAGGTCGCCTCCGCCGCGATCAATTCCTCCGGTTGGCCGCTGACGCGAAACCACCAAGGTGCGGTGTAGGCCACGATCGCCAACAGCGGGACGACGGCGGTCGCGAACCAAACGGATTGCCACAAGAACCGGCCGACCTGTTGTTCCCGACCGCTGCCGATGAGTTGGGCGACGATCGCGCCGGTCATGCCGGCGATGCCGATCGGCATGCAGACCATCGCCCAGTAGAGGTTGCCCGCAGCCATCGCGGCACTCATCTGGGAGCCGTCACCGAACCACAGCAGCAGCGTCCGGTCGGCGAACAGCACCAGCGAGAAGGTCCCGGTGCTGACCATCAGCGGCAGCGCGATTCGCAGGACTTCGGCGAGCGCCTCCGTCCAACGCGGCTGTTCGTTCAAGCCCGTCTCCGCGGCGCGGTGTGAGAGGGGATGACGGCGGCGAGCAACATGCCGGACGCGAGCCCGCCGACGTGCGACCCGTTCGCGATGTTGGGGAGGATCAGCAGCACGCCCAGGAGCAAAAATCCGATGCCGACGGCTTGGAACATCGGCGGCAATTGGACGGGATAGAGCGGGTCAAAATGGTGGCGAATCAGGAAAAAGCCGAACAGGCCGTAGATCGCCCCGGAGGCCCCCACCGCGGACGGCCCGCCGTTGTTCATCGGCGGCCAGTGGACTTGCACGAGCATCGAGGTGATGGCCGAGAAAAGCAACGCGAGGGCCAGCCAGCGGGCTCCGTGCAACCGCTCGAAGACGCCGCCCAAGAACAGCAGCCCCATCATGTTCATCGCCAGGTGGCCGATGCCACCGTGCAGCAGGGCCGGCGTCAGCACCCGCCAGACCTGGCCCTTGCGGATCGAGACATAGGGGTCGTCGTCGGGCGATTGGCCGCGGACCAAGTCGGTGCGACTGACGAACATCAGGGCGTCGTAGATTCGCAATTCGGAACTCGGCGTCCGGCGACCGGTCTGATCGGCTCGGGCCGAGGGCCGCGGGTTGCCGAAACCGGTCAGCAAACCGACCAGGACACACAGCACGATGATGCTGACCGTCAACGGGGTTCGCTGATTGCTCATTCCGCCACCAAAACCGGCGACGCCACTACCGGGGTTGAACTTGCGAACCTTCGCGACTCGTTTGGCACGTTCCGCCTCCTCTTTTCGGAGGATATCACGGGCCTGGGAGCTGACCTGGTAGCGGGCGTGACCCGGGTCGGCGAGGAACTCGTCGAGCAGTTCGCGAGCCTGATCGAGCCGGTTTTCGTCACGTACCCAAACCTCGTGCGGTCCCTCTTCCGCGGCCACACCTTTCGGGTCCGAATCGCGAGCCGGTTCGGCGGTCGCGTGTACCTGGAGGGTGATCAGGTAGTCGCAAAACCGCCGCGCGTCGAGGGCGTTGGGGATCGTTCCGATTCGACGCATGATCCGGCAGGGGTTAAGGAGCGAATGGTCAGGGCTCTCAAGGCTTGTCGGTCACGCGGGAGATGACCCGATCGATCAGGTTGTACTCGCGGGCTTCCTCGGCACTCATGAACCGATCTCGGTCAGTATCTTCCTCGATCTTTTCCAGGGTATGACCGGTGTGAGCGATCATGATGTCGTTCATCTTTCGCTTGACGCGGCGGAGTTCCTGGACGTGGATTTCGATCTCGTGCGCCGTCCCCTGCATGCCGGCCAAGGGTTGGTGGATCATGATCCGCGCGTTGGGCAGGGCGAAGCGTTTGCCGGGGGCGCCGGCGGTCAACAGGACGGCGCCCATCGAGGCGGCTTGGCCGATGCAGTAGGTCGCGACGTCACAGGCGATGAATTGCATCGTGTCGTAGATCGCCAGGCCGGCCGAGATGCTCCCGCCGGGGCTGTTGATGTACAGATGGATGTCCGCTTTGGGGTCATCCGACTGCAGGAACAGCATTTGGGCGACGAGCGCGTTGGCGATGTGATCATCGACCTGTTGGCCCAAGAAGATGATGCGGTCCTTGAGCAACCGGCTGTAGATGTCGTAGACGCGTTCTTCGCGGCCGCTCTTTTCGACCACGTAGGGAATCGGTGCCATGATTAATCGCTTTGGGAAATGAAGTTGGGCGTGTTTTCGAAGGGCTCGACCGAAGGCGACAGTCTGAAAAAACTGCGGGGAACCCGCGGCCGTTTCGGGCGGTCGGCCGACCGGTTCAGCGGGGCAGGTCGTCCGCGAGGTCGGCCGGCGGCTTGGTCAGGATTTCGTCGACGAGGCCGTAGTCCTTGGATTCTTGGGCACCGAGAAAAAAGTCTCGGTCGGTGTCTTTGGCGATCTTTTCGATCGGTTGGCCGGTGTGATGGCTGATGATCTGGTTCAGCACGTCGCGATAGCGAAGGATCTCCCTGGCCTGGATTTCGATATCGCTGACCTGGCCACCGACGCCGCCCATCGGTTGGTGCAGCATCACGCGGCTGTTCGGCAAGCAATATCGTTTGCCTTTGGTGCCGCCCAACAACAGGACGGCGCCGCCGCTGGCAGCTTCCCCGACGCAGTAGGTCGCGACGGAGCAGGAGAGCATCTGCATCGTGTCGTAAATCGCCAGGGTCGCGGTGACGCTGCCGCCGGGCGAGTTGATGTAGAAGTGGATGTCCTTCCGGCGATTTTCGCTCTGCAGGTAGAGCAGCTTCATCACCATCTCGTTGGCGTTGCCGGTGTGGATCTCACCCTGCAAAAAAACGATCCGGTTTTCCAGCAACAAGTCGCCCAGCGTCATCTGCCGCTGCCGCTGGTAGCTCTGGGTCGCGTAACTGTTGGACACTCCGTGGCTCATCCGACTTTCCGATCAGGGTGTGATATGACCGAGCAAAACCGCGAGATCGGGTACCTGAGAATGCGGCCTTGCCGAGGTGGCGCCGCGAGGACTGCCGGTACCTGCCTCAGGTTGCCCGTGCGAGGTTTGAGAGAGGACAGAGCGTTAGTGTTCGCAATCCTAGCTGGTCTGACAAGGCGGCTAGAGATTTTGGAGGTATTCCATCGCCTGGGCGATCCGGATGCCGGCCTGCGGGTGCGGCTGTTCGTCGCCGACGACGAGGTAGCCGCCGAAGCGTCGATTCGACAGTTCCGCCAGGATCGCGGGGTAGTCGGCCGTGCCTTCTCCCAGCGGGACCGGGATGCCGCGGCCGGCCGCCAGGTCGATCACGCCGTCGCTGGCGATCACGATCTGGATCCGATCCCCGAGCGCCCGGATGGCTTCGCCGCAATCAAACCGATTGACGACCAGTCGTCCGGGATGCAAGGCGGCCGCGACGAAGGCGTTTTCGTCTCGGGCCAATAGCTCCGCCAGTGTTTTGCCCGATTCGCCACCCGTCTCGGCGGTGAAGAAAGTGCCGACCCGCGTCCCGTATTTCCCCAGATCACTGACGACCTCGATCAGCGATTGGTATCGCGGGTCGTCGTGCGATTCGGGGATGTCGCCCAACCGGTTGATCACCAGCGGCGCGCCCAACCGATAGGCCGTGGCCATCATCGTCTTGGTGGCGTCGACGCGGCGTGACAAACCGTCGACACAGTCGTAACCGCGTCGGGTAGACATGCGTATCGAGCTGATCCGCATGTCGAAGTCGCTGATCAGCTTGCGGAGCTGGCGCAGCCCCGTTTCGGACAGGTCGGTCAGCTTCAGGTTGGGCCCCGTATCGAGCTGAATCGCCTTCGCCCCCAACGACGCGGCGGCCGTCAAAGCCGCGCGAAGCGGCAAACCGAACGTCGACAACCGCACCGCGATGCGAGTTTGGGCCATAGGGAGCGACGCGTGGAGTGGGCTCGAAGAGCCGGACAGGGGCGATCGGAACGGCGAATGCAAGACAGCCGGACAGGCCATCGGGCGGGGGATATCCCGCGGTGGTGTGCGTCAGGCCGCGAACCGACCGTCAGGACCCGGCGACATAGCGGGACTTCAATTCTTCGACCGGGATCGGAATCCCGCGAAGTTGGCCCTCGAAGACGATTTGTCGATCAACGACCCCTTGGAAGTCGGCGACGATCATCCGGTTGCGGCGGGCCTTGACCAGCTTGACCATCACGATCAGGCGATCGCCGGGGAGGACAACGCCGCGAAATTTGACCTTATCCACGCCGCCGAAGCCAACCATTTCCGCCCCGAGCAGGTCATGACGCTGGGTGAAGTAGCTGGCCACCTGAGCCGCCGCCTCGATCATCATCATGCCCGGCATCAGCGGCATTCCCGGCATGTGGCCACGAACCCAAAAACTATCGGGCGATGTTTTGGCCAGCGCGGCGCATGCGAACTTGTCGACGTCTTCGAAGAGGATCGCCTCCAACTGTTCCATTTCGAAACGCTGGGGGTTCAGCTCTCGAATCGCCTGCAAGTCAGCGATCGGGTGGTCCGGATCGAGTCGATCCAGGTCAACGAGACATTCGTTCGCGGCCACGGCTCAAGTCTTGACCTTTCGGCGTTTGGCTTTGCGTGCTTTGGCATTGGCAGGACGACTGCCGTGATTGGCTTTTTTCAGCCTGCGGTGCGGTTTCGCCATCGGTGGGCTCGTGTTCCAAAGGGAAAGGAATGGGAATCAGTCGTGGGGGCGAAAGAAACGCCCGCCAACGACGGTAAGCGTCGATATGGTACCCTCGACCAGACGATTTTCCAACCGGCCGGCGCGGATCTGTTGGCAATCCGCGCTGATATTAATCGCCGACGCCAGCCACCGACGATTTTGCCTGCCAAGCGGGCTCCGGCAAGCGGACTCGCTACCTCAGGTAGTGCCCTGGCGTGGCGATGCTGCCGGGACGGTAGCCGTCTCGGTAAGTCGAATTGATCGATGTCGACGCTTCCCGCCCAGCTGCCGAGACGGGAGCCGGCGCCGAAACGGGGCTCGGCGCCGTGAGGCTCGGCATCGTGGGGGC
>RECD01000144.1 GCA_007694185.1 Planctomycetaceae bacterium | reverse complement strand
GCCATCATCAGCACGGAAAAATAGCGTCCCGTTCACGTCCGTCAAGTTGCTGGGACTTGCGTTGCCGCCGGGCCGAATGTCCTTGACCATCACAGTGCCGGATGATGTTCCGTCACTCTTCCACAATTCAAACCCATGGATGCCATCATTTGCACGGAAAAACAGCGTCCCGTTCACGTCCGTCAAGTTGCTGGGAATTCCGCTGTCGCTGCCAGGCCGGATGTCCCGGACCATCACGGTGCCAGCTTCCGTCCCGTCACTCTTCCACAATTCACGGCCATTAACGTCATCAAAAGTACTGAAAAATAGCGTCCCGTTTACGTTCGTCAGGTATTGGGGATTTGACCATAAACTGCCAGGTCGAATGTCCTTGACCATCACGGTGCCGGCTTCCGTCCCGTCACTCTTCCACAGTTCCTGGCCATGAACGCCATCATTGGCACTGAAAAACAGCGTCCCGTTCACGTCCGTCAGATAACTGGGATTTGCACCAGAAAAGCCAGTCGAGATGTTTTTGACCATGACCGTGCCGGATTCGGTACCGTCACTCTTCCACAATTGCTGGCCATGAACGCCATCATTGGCACTGAAAAACAGCGTCCCGTTCAAGTTCGTCAAGGACCATGGGTTTGATCCTAAAATACCAGACCGGATGTCCTTGACCATCACCGTGCCGGCTTCCGTCCCGTCAGTCTTCCACAGTTCCCGGCCGTGTGTTGCTGTGGTAGCAGTGAAGAAGGTAATGTCACCCACTTCGACGAAGTTTCCGGCACTCGAACCTACCGGCCCGGGGTTGATATCCTTGAGCAATTGGAAATCAGCAGTCAATAGGCGTCGATCTTCAAGACGTTCAATGGACAGGCGGTGACTGCGAGTAGCGGACAGGCGGCGGCTGTATCGGCATTTCAACATGTTGGATCAGCTCCGCAGAAGCGCAAGGGAAATTGTGAAGGATGTGATCGAGGGTTGATGGTCGATTGTTAGGTGTTTCGATTGCTGCTCATCGGAGGATTCGGTAACGAAGAATCCTCGCACGTTTCCGGAATTGGCGAATTAGCCTGCCCGGCCGGCCATCACCGGTTGGTCGCTGGCGCTGTCGCCCAGCCGATTCAAATCGCCACTCGGCGGCGGCGCGACCCAAATCTCGGCTTCATCGCTGTCGCCCTGGTTGGTGCCGGGTGCTCGTATTGCGGCACAACGCACTCCCGGCAGCACTTCCACCGCAAAGATCTCTTCCACGCCGCCTGCAAACTGGAAACTGGCAATCTGCTTGCCGGTCCGCAGATCGACCATGCCAATGCCGCATTTCAATTCCTCCTTTTGGTTGGCGATCGGCAGGTTGCCAAAAACGGAGGTTTCACGGATGCGTGACAAACCGACCAGCGCTAGGGGCCCGCAAAACGAAAGGCCCCGCGTATAGCCGGGAAATACCGTCACCGTTTCTCGCCGGCCCGTGGATGGATCGACCAACTCCAACGCCCCTCGGCCCGAGTCCAGCACCCAGACTCGCCCGTCGTACACTCGAGGTGAGTGCGGCATGGCGAATCCTCGGCTGACCACCTCGTTGCTGGCCACGTCAATCAGCACTCCTGTTTCGTGCTTATGCCCGCGCCAGGCGTTGGGCATATCGGTTTCCGCCAGCGCCGTCACATAGCGCGGACCAGACTCGTCGACCGCCATTCCATTGAGATGGCAGCGATCGCCCGGCTGATGACAGTCGCTGATGAAATGCGGCTTCCAACGCGGTACGAAGCTGTATCCAGGCTCGATCGTTGCCAGACAGGAAAAGAGCGTATTGACGACCCATAATTGATCATCGACCCAGGCCATCTCGTGGCACTGGATATTGCCGCTGACGTGCGCTGTCCGCGGAAGCAAGGCCGCTTCGTAGCGGCCCGCCGGCTCGATATTCGACGCAGTCGATCGGCCCACGGCGTCAAGTTGCCAAATGAGCCCGCGGGCTCCCACGGCGACGCGCCGTGAGCCAACCGCGATTCCCATCGCTAGCGGATAAGGCTGCAGGTCGACTTGGAGTTTCCCCTCATGCGTGCCGAATGAACAGAGTTGCCCTGCCTGATAGGTGCTGGCCAGCACGGAACAGCCAAGCTGAGACAAAACATCAGCAAAGTTGGAGGAGTGGAAAAAATGTGCTTGCGTTTGCTTGTTAACGGAAGATGAGATCAAAGCGGTTTCCCTTTCAAAATGCTGGCCTTGTCAGCAGAACATCCGCCACTACCTTTCTTTTGCCGCCGGGCATCTCGCGCCTTGCGCGGATTCCGGCGGATTCTCGAAAATTTCTGAAAACTCCTCCCGCTGCTGTAAAAATTGCCGTAATTTGGCCTTGGCTCGGTGGTGACGCGCCCAGACTTGACTGGGGGCGAGCCCCAGACGGCGGCCGGTTTCCGCGACGGAACGGTTCTCCAGCGAGATGAGCTGCAGCACTCCGTAGCTGGTCGCTGAGACTCGATCGCGGAACTCAGCCACCGCGGCGTGTAATCGCTCGCGGGACTCGCGTCGACGACAGACGACCGGCGGTTCGTGGAAACGAAAGCAGACCACGGCATCGACGCTGGCTTGCGCTGTTGGCAGGTTGCGGGCGGCTTGATGGATCTGCCTCAGGCATTTCAGCGTCCGGCGACGGACGAGCAGGCACAACCAGCCTTGCAAACGGCCCCGGCCGGCATCGAAACGCAAGGCGGGCAGCTTCTGCGCGATCTCGATCCAGGCTTCCTGCACGCAGTCCTCGAATTCGTCCGGCGAAACGCTGCATCCCAACACCGTGGCGCGGACCAGCGGGTCGAACCTGGCGAAAAATCGCTCCCAGGCCTCACCGATCGCGCTGCCACGGTCGATCGCGCTACTGTCCAGCGTCAGATACCCCTGCACGCGGTGAAGCAGTTCCCGATCGACGTCCTCGGGGGCTAGGCGGCGCGCCGGGGCGGGGTTTTCCAGCGTGTCGAAGACGCTGATCGCCGGCAACCGTTGCCAAGCGACCAGGATCGCCAACTTCTCCAGGATCTGCCGCTGCGGGATGCTCACGCAGAGAATCCGCGCCGAGCCGTGGGCCCAACTGTGGAACTCCGACATGCAGAGCAGCCACGCCGGATCGCGAACGACACCGGTCGGCCTTTCGCCGCCGGTCTTAACGGATGAATGGAAAAGTTCGCAGTCGGTTTCGATCACAAGTCAGCTTCCGCTAATATTGACTTGGCGAACGAACGACGAAACGATTCGCCTCTTTTCCGAAAAATCAAAAAAATGTTCTCCACGCGGATCGAAGGCCCTGCCTCAAGCCCCAACCGGTCCGGTCCGAGGGCTCGCCAACATGCACCTCGACCCAGACCATCCGCAACAAACGCTGACGGTGCTGGCCGTAGAGCGTTTGCTGGGCGCGGTGATCACCCGCCGCCGCGAGCCGTATCAACTGATCGGAATCGTGTGCCATGATCGCGTAATTTCGCTCCTATTCCCCCCGCATCCGATTGCTCCTCGCGGTGGTTAGGTAACTAAGCGAAAATCAGGCCGCTGCCGTCCGGGAGTTTTTTGAGAAATTTTTAATGGCCTCGCCACGCCGAACCGTTGATGCGTCTTGCGCTCGGGTACCGCGGATCGGCGGCGTTGGCCGGTCCGATTTGCACGCTGCGGCCGAGCCTTTTACCATTCAGGGTGAATCGTGTATTCGAAGTGACGTCGGTGACGGGGAGCGGGCCGTACGATGACGACAACGGCGGGAGAGGTTACGCAGGTCTTACGCCAGGTGGCTGAGGGGACCCCCGAAGCGATCGACGAGCTGGTTCCGTTGGTCTACGCCGAGTTGCGTTCGATGGCTTCGGTGCGTTTGAGCCGCGAACGGCCTGACCACACGTTGCAACCGACGGCGCTTGTGCATGAGGTTTTCCTGAAACTGCTGGGACACGCCTCCGGCGCCGTTTGGAACGATCGGCGACACTTTTTTCGTGCCGCGGCCGAAGCGATGCGCCGGTTGTTGATCGATTCCGCACGCGCACGTCGAGCGGCCAAGCGACGCGGCACGGTGAAGCCGGAGCCGATCGAGGCGATCGCGAAAAGTTTGCCCGAGGCCGATGTGCTGCTGGACGTCGACGGATGTCTGGAACAACTCGGCCGACGGGATAGGCGAGCGGCCGAAGTGGTCAAATTGCGGTTATTCGCAGGTCTGTCGATCCGAGAGGTCGCGGAGGTGTTGGGCTTGCCGCGGTCGACGGTGCATGACGAATGGACCTACGCCCGCTGCTGGCTTGCCGATCGCATGTCGGCCTATCGCTCGGAGGCCGCGCCTTGAAGGATCGGTCGCCGGATGATCGGTCGTCGCCGCGGGAGGATCGCGTCAAGTCGGTTTTCCTGCGCGCCATCAAGCTGCGGGACTCGGACCGGCAAGCCGAGTTCGTTCGCGCGGCCTGCCAAGACGACCCGACCGAACTCGAACAGGTCGAGCGGTTGCTGCACCAGTCGTCTGCCGATGTCGACAACCCACTGGACCGCTGGGTGGAGCGATGCGGTACGACGGCGCCGGTCACGCGACCAATCGATTCGAACGGCGGATTTTCGGCTGATTCGCCCGAGGCGGACTTCGTGCCCGAGCAGCTCTGTGGGACGTGCATCGGCCCCTACACGCTGATCGAGCTGCTGGGCCAAGGCGGCATGGGAGCCGTCTACCTCGCCCAGCAACACGAGCCGATTTGCCGTCAGGTGGCGCTGAAATTGACCAAGCGATGGCCGGCGGTCGAAAAATGGTCGAGCCAATTTGCGGCCGAGCGCGAAGCGTTGGAACGGATGGATCACGTCGGCATCGCCCAGGTGCTCGACGCGGGACAAACCGATTGGGGCGCTAACTACATCGTGATGGAATTGGTTCGCGGCCAACGGATTACCCACTATTGCCGCGACCATGATTTGTCGCCGAGCGATCGATTGCGGCTGTTCGTCGACGTCTGCCGAGCGGTCAGCCATGCCCACCAAAAGGGGATCATCCATCGCGACCTGAAACCGAGCAACATTTTGGTGAGCGAGCAGGATGGCCGTCCACTGGTCAAGGTGATCGACTTCGGGATCGCCACCGCGATCGATCGTGCGGCGCACGATGCCCCGGACAGCGAGCGCCGGTTTCCGCTGGCCGGCACACCACTTTACATGAGCCCCGAACAGGCGGACGGACGCAGCGACCGCGTCGATACCCGCAGCGACGTCTACTCGCTCGGCGTCCTGCTGTTCGAACTGCTTGCCGGTAGCCACCCGCGTGACCCGGCGGTCGAGCCTACCGCCGGTCCCTGCGCCAATCCGGCCAGCGAACCCGCCGGAACGCTTGGCCAAGCGTTTGGGGCGGCCGGTCGGCCAGGTGGCGACGATCTGGGGGTTGGCGGCAGCCCCGCATCCGGTTCGCTCAAGGTGCTACGGCCGAGCCAGCGGGTAGGCGACCGTCGCCGGGCGGCGTGGTTGCGATTCGAGATGGATTGGATCGTGACGCGGGCGATGCAAGTCTGTCCCGAGCAGCGATATCAGACGGTTCAGGAGTTGGCCGACGACGTCGAGCGGGTGCTGGCCAACCGACCGATCGAAGCCCGGCCACCTTCCTGGCGTTATCGGGCGAGAAAACTCGGATCGCGACACCGCGCGGGGTTATCGGCCGCGGGGTTGTTGTTGGTGACTTTGATCGCGGCGACCGCCTTCAGCGGCTGGCAAGCGGCGCTGGCCAAACGCGCTCGACACCAAGCCGAGACGCTCTTGTTCGCCGCCGACCTGAAGCTCGCTTCCGACGCGCTCCAGGAAGCGAACATCCGCCAAGCTCGCGACCGGCTGGCACGCCACATCCCGACCGCCGGCCGACCCGATCGCCGCAATTTTGCTTGGCACTACCTTTGGAACGAACTGCACCCGGAGGTCGTTTCAAGCCAAGCGGACGAGCCGCTGTTCGACGCCCGTTTTTCACCCTGCGGACGCTATTTGATCAGCGGCCAGGACGACGGCCGAGTGGTCCTTTGGTCCAGCCGGACGGGACAGCCCCAACGACTCTTGGGACAACATCCCGCTACCGTCCGCCGACTCGCTTTTTCTCCCCAAGGAACCTGGGTTGCCGCGGCCAGTGATGACGGCCGGATGAGCTTCTGGTGCGGCAACACCTGGCGATCGGTCGCCGAGATCGATGCGCACGACAAGACCGTTTACGACCTGGCATGGGTCGACGACGAACGCCTGCTTTCGGTCGGTGGAGGCGAAATCAAGTTGTGGGATTGCGGTCGGTTGGATGCCGAGTCGGAATCGCCGGTCCGATCGGCGGAGTCGTTGCTCGCTTCCCCCCGTTTCGATCCGCTGCCAGGAACCGGCTACGCGTTGGCCGTTTCCAACGACCGCCGCCGGTTGGCTTGCGGAACGCGGAACAGGTCATCCGATCCGGGCGGGCTGGGCCTCATCTTTGACCTCGAGACCGGCCAAATCAGCGACGAACTGTGGCTCGACAGCACGCCGAACAGCCTGGCGTTCGACTCCCGAGGCCGATGGCTTTTCATCGGTACCAGGGCCGGGTACGTCGAAGTGGTCGACGCGACCGACCCGAAACGGTACCTGGAACGACTCGAAGGCCACACCAGCAACGTCTATCGGGTGGAATCTTCGCCCGACGGACGCTGGTTGGCCTCGGCCAGCAAGGACGCGACGATCCGCGTTTGGGACGCCGATTCGGGCTTCGATCCGAGGGTGATCCAGTGCCACGAGCGACGCGTTTACTCGGTCGATTTTTCTCCGACCGGCTCGGCCCTGGTATCCGCCAGCGCCGACGGGACGATGCGCCAATTCGAGATCGGCCGAACCGCTTTCGAAAGGGTCTCGAGCGACATTCCGAAAACGGCTGATCCGCCTCCGACCGATCCGACGGAAGGGCCAACCGACGACCCGAGAACCGAGGCGACCGCGGGGTTCCACCATTCCCCAACGGGCTCGGTCTGGATGGTCGACCGCATCGGGCGGATCGTGCAGCGGTCCTATTCGGACGGCTCCGCCCGCTGGCTCGGGTTCGCGGCGTCGCCGGTCCGACCGATCCGAATGGCCGTTTCCGACGATGGCGTGGCACTGCTTCAAGTCGATTGGTGGAGGCGACTTGGTGAGCCGGCCGATCGGCTCGAATCGGCGCAAGCCGGCCCCACCGCGGTGATCGATCCGCAAATCGGCGGAGATCAGTATGCTGGCCAATTCGCGGTCTTCGGCGACACCGGCCTGTTGATGTGGCAGCCTCACGCCGAAAACCGGCAAGGGGAAAACCGGCAAGGGGAACGGCCGATCCCGAGGCCGTTCGGTCGGCGTCCGTCGCCGAAATGGTGGCGCCCGGCATCCGCCCCCGACGACGCCCCGTGCCGCTGGTACCTGTGTGACAACCAGGATCAGCGTCTGTTCACATGCCAGACGGATGGCGACGGGCGATGCGAATTCGAACTGATGGCAGACGGGATTTCCGGCGACGCGTTCATCCAGACCATCGACGGCCAAACCGGTCCACCCGGCTTGATCGTTGTCCAGCCACGCGACGGCTTGGTTCACGTTTGCCTGCCACCAAGCGGGGCCGAATTCGCCGACTGGCAACAACGCATCGAGCTGGCGACGGAACTGACCGACATCACAGACGCCGTCGCACTGCCTCCTGACGAAGACGGGAGGGTCGTCGTCGTGATCGCTGATGAATCTGGCGATTTGGAAGGGCATGCCGTCGCCTCCGATGGTGGCGACCGGCTGATCGGGCGTTGGCAGGCACCGGGCCGGGTTTGGGCGATGTGGCCGAACCATCAGGACGGCCATCAACGGCTCGACATCGCCGGGCCCGACGGCGTGTTCCGATATTCACGTCGAGATGACGAGCCGTCCGATGGCGGGATGTTCAGCGAATCGCCTCAGCCTTGTTTGGCGATCGACGATGCCGATTGGGCCAGCCTGCCGCCAACCCTCGGCATCTACGACATGGCAAGCGAGCGACTGGTATGCCGCTTTCACCCACTGGTCCAGACGGTCCACGCCATGGCGATCTCGAGGGACGGCAGCCGCGTCGTCGTGGTCGGCGAAAGTGGCGTGGCGAGGGTCTTTTCGAAGTCCGGTCGACTGCTGGCCACCGACGGGGGCCTGGATGAAGGCACGAAATCGATCCTATTTTCCCCGGACAACCGCTTGGTCTGTGTGACCAGCGCCGACGAAATCGTCGTTTACGACACCGTGGATCGACAAATCCTCTACCTGCTCGAAGGCCATGACAACTCCCTCAGCTACCTAGCGACCGCCAAGGACCGTCGCCTCCTGGCCAGCGGCAGTAACGACCACTCGGTACGGCTCTGGTCGCTCGACACGGGCGAGCAAGTTGCCGTCTTGGTTGGCCACACCGCCGTACCGGAACAGATCTGCTTTTCACCCGACGAACGAACCCTCGTCACCGTCGACGGCGACGGAGTCGTCAAGTTTTGGGACATCGAAACCCGCAGCGAGGTGTTGGAACTTGCTGACCACCGAGACCCGCCGCTGCACTTGGGCTTCGAAAGCCCCAACCGGCTGGGCATCTTATCCGGGGCCCCCAGCCCCGACGGGCTGCCGGGATACGCGTTGGGACGTTGGAGCACCGATTTCGAATCAGCAATCGAAACGGACATTATGACTCGTAGGTAGGTGAGCCTGCGTTGTGGGTCATGCGTGATACGAAAAAACTAAAACAATCTATCCTTGTAAGCGGAATCGAGTGATTCTTGCATTTTGGACACGTCAAATTCTGGCATTCGAACCTGATCGGTAAACATTTCGGCCGCTGAGGGCAGCTTCTTAAAATTCGGCCAATCGCCCAGCTTCCACAATTTTGAACTCAACAGCGCCTTGGCACATTGCAGGTAGCACTCTTCGACCTCGACGGCGAGCGCGCCCAACGGCCATTTCCCGTGTGCCGCCAACGGCGCAAGCCAAGCTTCGTCACGAATGATCGCGGCACGGCCATTGACGCGCAAAGTCTCGCCAAACCCCGGAATCAGGAACAACAGACCGACGCTGCCGGTCTCCAGAATATTCCGAAAACTATCGACCCGCCTAAGCACCTCAACAGGAATGTTTCGGCATAATCCGCAAAGGCGGCCAACGGCGTTATCGGTCTGCGCGTTCATGTTGTGCAAGATGAGGCCTGTCGAAGTGCTTAAATTACGTGAATTCCAAGCTTCATTGGCGCTGCTACGAAGACGTGTCGCCCTCCGGGCTTTGTAATTATATTTTTCTGGTTCCGGTGGCTTACGCCACCGGCAAGTATGTGTCGCCCTCCGGGCTAAGAAATCAGTCGGTCATGCTCGGCTCCGGGCTAAGAAATCAGGCGGTCATGCTCGGCTCCGGGCTAAGAAATCAGGCGGTCATGCTCGGCTCCAGGTTTACGCAACTGGCGGGTGATCGGCTGCATAGAATTGTTTTGGGTAATTCTGAGCGAATGGTCAGCGCCGGTGTCGATTGATGTGCTCAAGTTATGCGGAATGACTTCGGTTGAAGTGCTTATTGCCGGCGCGATCGGGAATCAACAACGCCTGCGCATCAACGACCTAGACGAACCCCGCTGCGTCGCCGCGTGGTGACACGTCGCAACGGCCATCGGCGGAATGGGTACCGATCACCAGGAAGGGCGAATGGGCGATGAATCGCCGCATATGCCCATCGAGTGCCGTCAACTCCTTCTTCAGCGACACGACCGACGGCGTACCGATGATTGTGGCAAGTTCCTCCGCCGATCGAACCTGTTCCCCAAATCGCTCGAATGCCATGCGTCTCCTCCAGGATGATAACCGCCGATCGCCTCCCATCATTCGGGGATGCGTGTTCGAAAACGGCAAGGCTGATTCTAGCCGTTCGGCTCGAGTTTTCACGCCCAACCGCCGGTTTGCCAAATGGTCCATGTCCAGCCATTTTGCAACAAACAGCGCTCAGCATGGTCAAACTCACCACGATGCGATCCCCAGTGGCGCGGCGCCGGCATCCCACAAGGCCAGCTTGACGATGCAAAAATACGAACATCCGTTTCCAGGACCGACTGACATCAACCGGAGCGAGTTAGCGTCCGGTTGGTGAGCGATTTCGCTAAGCAATGAGCGGTAAAAAAGCATCCGGAACCTTTTGCGAGGAACTCGCCCTTCGGGTACTTTGCACAAAAGGTTCCGGACACTTTTTACCGCACGGTCCTTAGGCGGACGCACGCCTCCGTGGGGATATACCGAGTCGGTACTGATCGATGGCGACAAACTCGTCTGCACGCCGGGAAGCGAAACGAGGGGGACAATTGCCGCCTTGGATAAAAAGACCGGCAGATTGATTTGGCAAGGTGGTGAAGTGGCCGAACGAGCCGAATACTGCTCTCCGATTCTGATCGAAACCGATGGCGTCAGACAAGTTGTCACGATGAGCCGTGGTGGTCTGGTCGCGTCTAACCAGACAACGGCAAATCGCTCTGGCGATATAATCGGGTCGCCAAAATGGGCACGCCGGAGACGACGACTGCCCATGGCAATTCGCCAGCGCATGCGGACAGCTATGTTTTTGAAGCCACGAGTTACCACACGCGAGGCGGCTGCGCCGTTGCACTCGCAAACACGGCAAGCGGAGTAGGCGCAAAGCTTGCGTGGGACGATGCCAAGTTAAACTGCGAGCATTGCGGCTATGTCGTCGTCGACGGTTTCATCTACATGAATCAAGGTGTCGGCTGGAGTTGCTTGGAGCTGAAGACTGGCGTGGAACGCTGGTTCGGACGTGGGCCAGGCAAAGGTTCGATCATCTATGCCGACGGCATGCTGTACTGTCTGGGTGAGAAAGGAACTGTGGCTCTTATCGAAGCAAACGCAACAGGATTCAACCTGGTGAGCAAGTTTGTACTGCCCGCAGAAGAAGGCCCATGCTGGACTCACCCTGCGATCAGCAACGGGAAACCTTTCCTTCGTTGGCACGATTCGCTGTTCGTGTATGACATCAGTCAATGATCAAGTTTTTTGACGATTGTCGCGACAGGCGGTGGTCCGTGATGCCGACGCGCGACTCATTACCTACCGCCAAAGTTTGCAACTGGACGCTTCTTAACGAGTCGGACTAGCTGAAAAAAAGAATTCCGAGCGAGCCGGAAAATGGATAACCCAGAGTCGTCAACTTAGCGGTTTTTATAACCCAGAAACTTTGAGAGTATTTGCTTCTGGTCGCCTCCCGGGAGAGGGGCGATTTCGGCGAAAGTCCCGACCGGAAAACGAGTCTCTGGAGAGTGGTCGGGATCCAAATGATTGCAGGAAATTACGAAAAACGCCGACGTTTTGCGTATCCGCTAAACGTTGGCGTTTTCGAATAACCTACTGCGGTCGGTTTGCCAACCAAACAGAGAAGTTGAGGGGGAGTGGACGCGAACGGTGACTGCGGGGTGATGGGCTTGCTCGACTCGCTGGTCCTGGTTTTTCGTGGTGCGGACGCGATTTGTGGATTATCAGCCGGGCTCATCCATCGCCGCGTCGAGGAGCGTCAGGAGGCGTTCCATCTCCTCTTTCGTTTCTTCGTCCAGCGACCAGGAGTAGGGTTTGCGGCGATGGATGGTCGGGAACAGTCCGTACTGATTCAGCAAATATTTTTCGATCGCCAAAAAGCCATCGAGCCCGGCTTGGAGTTGCAGCGAGACGAGGGCGGCGAGCGGCAGAAAGATTCGATAGGTCGTCTGCTCGTCCCCGTCCGTGAGGGCTTGCCACAAGCGGACGACCGCGGGCAAGAACTCCATCCCGGGGATCGTCCCGACGATCCCCCGGCGGTAGCTGTCGACCAGCGCGAAGCCGCCGGAGCCCTCGAGGATTCTCGCCCGCCCCTCGGTGGCATCGCGCAGTTGGGACAACTTCGGCCCCAGCGGCGACGCCTCCGGCTTGAACAGGATCTTGTCTTCGCCGTATTGATCGAGTAGCCCTCGGCTGACTTCCAGCGGGATCTCTTGCCCGACGTAAGACGAAGCGTCTTGAATGATCAGCGGCAGCGAGACCGCGTCGGCCAAAGAGGAAAAGTATTCCCGCAGCGCGGCGGGTGGCAGGGCGGAGGACATCGGCGGGATTGCCATCACCGCGTCACACCCCGCGCGTTCGGCGCAGCGGGCGTATTGGATCGCCTGTTTTGTGCTTTCCGCCCCCACGCCGATCACGACCGCGCCGCGGTCACCGACCTGCTTGCCGAGGTGTCGGGTCAGCTCGAGTCGTTCGTCCGTCGTCAGCCGCAGCAACTCGGAGACCATTCCGGTGCAGCAGCCCTGGGCGCCCTCCACGAGCGCCCAATCGACCAGCCGATCGAGGCTGGCGTAGTCGATCGAATCGTTGTCATCGAACGGGACGTGGACGACCGGGAGCACACCGGCGATCGGTTGGGGCATGATGTGGTTTTCTCAGTTTGGAAGGTGTCGACCGCTTACCAATCCCCGACGGCGCCGTCGGGGTAAAAGACTCGCTGCGGCAATTCTTGCTGGAACGGGTGTTTGGCGACCTCGGCCTCATCGATTTCGATCCCCAGCCCTGGTGACTGATTGGGACGCACGATCCGGCCGACCGGTTCCACGGTGTAGCCTTCGCGGACGACATCTTGCCGCCAAGGGACATCGTTATGAACCGTTTCGCAGATCAGGTAACCCGGTTGGGAAAAACCGAACTCCAGCGACGCGGCGGTGCTGACCGGCCCCTGCGGGTTGTGGGGCGCAAGCGCGATCTGATGGGCATCGGCCAAGGCGGCGATCCGGCGGGCGTTGGTCAAACCGCCGCAATGGGTGATGTCGAGCTGGCAGATCTCGCAACCCCGCCGGGCGAACAGGTCGCGAAAACCGGCCAGGCTGGTGATCCGCTCGCCGGTCGCGACCGGCGTGGTCAACGCCGCGTTGATCATCGCCAAGCCGTCGAGCGATTCCGGCCAACAGGGCTCTTCGAAAAAGTACAGGCCGTAGGGATCGAGCGCCTTGCCGAATTTCAACCCCATCGCCGGCGAGGGGCGAGCATGGCAATCGACCATCAGGTCGATCTGGTCGCCGACCGCGTCTCGCATCGCCGCGACCGCGGCCTCCGCCAGCCGGATGGGACGCAGCCCTTCGATCGGCATCGTGGGCGGGACCGCCATGCTCTTCATCGCCGTGAAGCCGGCCGCGACCGCCGCGCTCGCCAATTCGCCGAAACGTTTCGCGTCCTCGACGCTCGTTTCGTAAAAGTCCTCCATCTTGCCGCCGCCGAGGTGGCAATAGGTGCGAACGTGGTCGCGGACCGGGCCGCCCCACAGTTGCGAACAGGGCATCCCGGCGACCTTACCGGCGATATCCCACAACGCGATGTCGATCCCCGAAATGGCGGTCGAGCGGACGATCCCGTGGCCGTGCCAGAAGTGTTGGCGAAACATCGTCTGCCACAGGTGCTCGATCCGCCGCGGGTCTTCGCCGATCAGCAACTGCGACAAATCCTCGATCGCCCCGACGACCGATCGGGTGTGCCATTCGAGCGTCGCCTCGCCCCAGCCGTGCAGGCCCGGTTGGTCGGTAACGACTTTGACGAACACCCAATTCCGCATTCGGGCGTGGCAGACGAGCGTTTCGATCCGTTCGATTTTCATCAGGTTCAGAGGGGCTGAGTTGTCCATTCGTTGGCCGTGCGGCCGCCAGTGTATCACGCCTCGTCACGGCTCGGTTCATGACCACCAGCGGCCCGTTGATCGCTATCGACCGGCCCCGATCGCCTTGCAATCCCTTCACCGTCGCCTCGCAAATCCTGCCCGTTCACCTTGCTAGCCCCGCCGGGGCGGGTTGCCAGGCCGGGCCCGCCCGTTCAAGATTTTGCTGGTCAGCATGTCGCGCCGCAGACCCGTTCGGCGGATTCGCTGTGTCCCGCCGTAGCGGCTTCGACGCCACCGCCGACCGTCTCGATTCCCGAACCGTTTCCTGCAACCTCCGAGCCTCGCGTGCCCAAGCGAATCGTTTCCGCAGACATTCGTGGGCAAATGATCTTGATGGGAACCGGGACCAGCGTGGGCGTCCCCGCGATCGGCTGCGGGTGCGATGTCTGCCAAAGCACCGACCGGCGAAACAACCGGACACGCTGCTCCGCGATCCTCGGTTTGCCCGAAGGCAACCTGTTGATCGACACCTCGCCCGACTTGCGGACCCAATTGCTGCGGGAACGGATCGGGTTGGTACACGCCGTTTTGTACACGCACGATCATGCCGATCACGTCTTCGGGCTCGACGACTTGAGGTTGTTCCCGTTCTACATCGGCGGGCCGGTGCCACTTTATTGTGAACCTCAGGTCGAACGACGGATCCGGCATTCGTTCGATTACGCCTTCAGCGACCTGCCCGAAACCCATACCGGGTCCCGCCCGCAACTCGTGTTTCGCGAAATCGACCAATCACCCTTCTCGGCGCTGGGGGTGACGATCACCCCGATCCCGATGCGGCACGGGCCGCGTTGCGAAGTGCTCGGTTTCCGGATCGGCGACGTCGCCTACTGCACCGACACGAACGAGATCCCCGCACCGAGTCTGGAACGACTCCGCGGGCTCGATACCCTCGTCATCGACGCCCTGCGGTACACCGAACACCCGACCCACTTCTCCGTCGACCAGGCGCTCGAGGTGATCGCGGAAGTCCGACCGCGGCGGGCTTATCTGACCCACATGGCGCACGACATCGATTACGTCAGCGCGAAACGGACGCTGCCCGCCGGCGTCGAGCCGGGCTTCGATGGGCTGCGAATCGAGCTGGTTTGAGACGCCCAGCCGGCGACTCGGACCAGACAATCGCCACTCGACCCGATCTGAAGGGCGGACCGCGCGGGGTCGGAAGTGATGCCGGGGTCGCACATCCGGCTGCCGTTCAATTAAACTATGCTACCTGCCCACCTCTTCCATCCTACCCCTCACGTACAGGCTACGCAGAAGCGTTTGGTGAACCCCATGAAATCGGCTTTCTCTTTGTTTTCCTGCCCATTGCCCGCACGCATCCCGTTTTTTCGCACCTCGGTCGCCCCGTGGCTGATGAGTTTGGTCGTACTCACCGCGGGCGGTGTGAGCCATGTCCGGGCTGCTGACGAGCCACAGGAACCGGCTGCGGAGGCACCTGCTGAGGAGCCGGCGCCCCCTGCCAAGCTGTTTCCCGACCCCGGTTTGGAAGCGGCCGTCCGAGCCGAGGTCTACGAGAAGCGGTACAACGAGGAACCGTTGACGGCGGACGACGTGAAGAACATTTCACGGGTGATCGGCCGCGGCAAAGGGATCAAGAGCCTGGCGGGCATCGAAAACTGCGTCGCCGTCATGTTGGTCGATCTGGCGGATAACGAGATCGAGGATTTGGAACCGCTGGCCAAGCTGAGCCGGCTGCAGTCGGTAACGCTCGCGGGCAATCGGATCCAGGATCTGAAGCCGCTGCAGGGTTTGACCGCCGTCCAGTTGCTCGATCTGTCGCGGAACAAGGTGACCGACTTGTCGCCGCTGGGCGAGATGAGCAACCTGCGGACGCTGTACGTCGCCAACAACCGGCTCAAGTCGCTCGAACCGATCGCAGGCCTCAGCAAAATCTGGTCGTTGGACGCTTCGGGCAATCGACTGACCCGGTTGGAACCGGTCAGCGGCCTGTCTTGGCTGACGATGCTCGACCTGCGGAACAACGCGGTCGAATCGTTGGCGCCGCTGACCACGCTTCGTGAGTTGGACTTCCTGCTGTTGACGGACAACCTGATCGTGGATCTTGCGCCGCTCGTGGAGATGTGCAAGGCCGATGCCGAGGGGGAAAAGCGGTTCGCCCCTTATCTGAAGCTCTACGTCGGCGACAACCCGCTGAGCGAAGCGGCGGCGGGCGAGCAGATGGAAGCCTTGAAGCAGGCCGGCGTCAAGATTTTTCTCGAGTAGACCCGGGCGAAACCTGTTCGACCAAGTCGCGGAACTGTTCGAGGTACCGCATGGATCGATCGAGGACGGTGTCGTAGCCCAGCAGTTCGACATCTTGACCGAGCACCTCGATCTCGATCCAGCGGTCGTAGCCGCAGTTGGCGAGCGTTTCCAGGATCGCGGGGATCGGCACGCGGCCGTCTCCCAAGAGACAGCGGTTCATTTCGCCGAGCGGGCTGTGTCGGCCGTCGCCCAATTGCACCAACTGCACGTGCGGGATGATTTCCGGCAGGTCGAGCAGCAGGTCGTCGTCCATCCCCAGGTGATAGGTGTCGAGCGTCAGCCCGACGTTTTCGTCTCCGATCGACGTGATCACGTCGAGCGTGGCGCGAACGTCACTCAGGAAGGACCACTCGTCACCACAGCCCGGGTGAAACGGTTCGATCGCCAATCGCACGCCCCAACTGGCCGCTATCGAATTGACCTCCACCAACGCCTGGCAGATCGTCTTGTGCAGGTGCCTGCGGATGTGGTTGTTGCGGCCGCCCGGCAGAATCACGAGCGTTTCGACACCGAGTCGATAGGCCAGTTCCACCGCCTCGATCGCGTCATCGACCGCGTCGTTGTAGCGTCGGCCGTCACTGCCGGTGAAACCGCCCGCCCAAGACAATGAAGAGGGTTTCAAGCCGGTTGTCTGGAGCAGGTCGAGCGTTTCATCGTGCCCGATGTCCTCAACCTTCGGCCGCCACAGTCCGACCCCTCCCAGGCCTCGCTCTATCGCCGCATCCAAATCTCGATTCAGGTCCCAACGCAACGTGGTCAACTGGCTCAACGAGATCCGTTTCATGCGTGGCTTCCGACCGGGGACGGGGCGAGGAAGAAGGCCGCTCAGCGACCGGCGGTCAGTATCGCAGGTCCGGCAGCGTCGGTGAATATCAAGCCGCCTGAACCGGCGATCTTTCGTCAGAAAAATGCGACTTTGCTAGCAACCGGCTGCTGCGGCCGAATCGGCAAGGTCGCGATCCGTCAGCCCATCGGTTCGATCGTCGCCGACATGCTGCCCTTGCAGCGTTCGATGTACTGATCTTTGCCGAAGGCATGGATCTGGTCCCGTTTCAGTTCCGCGTGTTCTCGGGTGGTGGTCAGCAGGATCGCACGGCCAGACGAATCGACCTCCTTCGCGATTTGAAAACCACGCTCGATCGGGAACCGGAACAACTCCTTCACCATCGCGACCACGTACTCGTAGCTGTGGTCCGGGTCGTCCCACAGGATCACGTTGTACCGTGGTTGCGGTTTTTGCCGGTCGTCTTTCTCGGTATCCCGCTTGCGCTGACGCTCGGGCTCGGTCTCGACCGGGCGGCGGACAATCGTTTCATCCAAGACGGCCTGGTTGTCTGACATCGTTATCGCACTCGTGAGGTCCTGAATACGTCCGCCGGAGGCCCATCCCATCGGTCCCGACGTCGGGCGTATATTGTAAGGGACCTCGGGCTGGCGCGGAAATCCTTTTTGTATCGCTCCCGGGGGTTTTTCTCGGCCGCGGCGGCCGCAGATCGGAAACTGTAACGGTCACACCCGGATTGACGCCCCCCATGAATTCGTTGTCACCCGCATCGCCGACCGATCCCCTTCCGCCCCCCATTCACGAGCGATTGCAACGGGACCGCGACGAGGCGTTGGACGAGCTCTGCCAGTGGTTGCGGATCGGCAGCATCAGCAGCGATCCGAGGGCTGTCGGCGAAATGAAATCGGCGGCGGATTGGATCGAAAACAAGCTCCGCAGCGGCGGGCTCCTGACCCGCCGCATCCCGACCTGCGGCTTCGATTTGGTCTACGCCGAAACCCCCGCCGTCCCCGGGGCGCCGGTGGTGCTGGTCTATGGGCATTACGACGTCCAGCCACCCGAGCCGCTGGAGTTGTGGATCAGCGGCCCCTTCGAACCGACGATCCGCGACGGCAACCTGTTCGCCCGCGGCGCGACGGACGACAAGGGGCAGGTGTTGACGCACGTCCAAAGCGTCGTCCGTTGGCTGTCCACCGGCAGGCCGCTGCCGGTGCAGATCAAGTTCCTGATCGAAGGCGAAGAAGAAGTCGGCAGCGATGGGCTGAATCAGGCCCTGCCCGAGTTGGCCGACTTGCTGGCGTGCGACTGCGTCGTGATCAGCGACAACAGCCAGTACGCCGACGGGCAACCTGCGATCACGTACGGCTTGCGGGGCATCCTGGCGATGGAGATCCGGGTCGACGGCCCGAAGCAGGATCTGCACAGCGGCAGCTTCGGCGGTGCCGTCAAAAATCCCGCGATCGCGCTCTGCCAACTGATCAACTCGATGATCGACGCGGACGGCCGGATCTCGGTCGAAGGCTTCTATGACGGTTGCATCCCGCTGTCGGCGGAGGAAATCGGCCTGATCGACGGGTTGCCCAGTGACGACGCGCAGTTGGCCCAAGAACTGGCGGTGCCGACATTGTTCGGCGAAGCCGGCTTTTCGAGCAACGTCCGCCGCTGGGCGAGGCCGACCTTCGATGTCAACGGCCTGACCTCAGGGCACCAAGGGGAGGGCGGCAAAACGATCATTCCGTCGTTCGCCTCCGCCAAGTTTTCTTTCCGCCTGACGCCGGGCCAAGACCCGGACAAGGTCGCAGCCGCGGTCAGTCGGCATTTGCACCAACACCTCCCGGCTGGTGTGACCCTTTCGATCGAACCGGGGCACGGTGCCCCCGCCATGATCTCATCGACCACCAGCCCCTTCATCACGGCCGCCAAAGCCGCGATCGAAGAGGCTTTCGGTGTTGCGCCGGTGATGATCCGCGAAGGGGGCTCGATCCCGATCGTCGCCAAGTTCCAAGCGGAACTCGGTGCCGATTGCCTGTTGCTCGGCTGGGGGCTGAACGACGACGGCGCTCACAGTCCCAACGAAAAGTTCAGCGTGGAGGATTATCATCGGGGCACACTCGCCAGCGCTGCGTTATGGAACCGCCTCGGGCAATTGCCACGCTGACCGAGCGAACCCGGTCACCGACTCGTCCCGCAATCGATCTTTGATTTAGTTCGCGGCCCGGCCTTTCCTGGGCACCGCCGATCCGCATCTCAGGACGCATCCGCTGTGAGCGTGATTTCCGGTCCTGCCTGATTCGCCCCTCGTCCTCCTTTTTTGGGTCTGATTCGTATGAACGAACCGCTCGGCCGATGTTGTCGATTCCTGCCAGGCGCCTTGGGTTTTCTGTTCGTTATCGGCCCCGCCGTTGCCGCGGCGCAACCCGCCTGGGAACAGAGTTTCGATCGCGTCTGGTTGGGGCCCGACTGCTGGGCCAACCCGATGGAAGATTGGCGATTGATCGACGGGGAGGCCGAATGCGTCTTCGGTGGCGGCGGCCGAAACATTCACTCGCTGACGCACCAGTTGACCGATCCGTCTCGGCCTTTCGAAATGTCGGTTCGGGTGCGATTGGTCGAAGCGGGGGCACGAGGGGGCGGAGCCGGCTTCCGCATCGGCGTCCGCAGCGACTTGAACGAATACCGCAGCAACTGCTTTGCCGCCGGCGGCATCGAGGCGGGCATCAACGACGGGCGGCTGAAGCTCGGCGGCCGAACGGGCGAACTGGCCGACCACGATTGGGCTCAGCCGGTGGTGCTGTCGTTGACCGGCAAACCACGCGAAGATGGCGTGGAATTGTCGCTCGCAGCAGTGACCGAAACGGGCGGGTCGCTGGGGGAGTTGTCCCAGTTTTTTCCTAGCGAACGGTTGCTCGGCAACGTCGCCTTGGTCAACAACTTCGCGCCTCCCGCGCCGCGAGCTCAAGCCCAACAGGCGGGCCGCAACCGCTACCGATTCTCGCGCTGGTCGCTCGTCGGCGAGGCCTTCACGGTCACCCCCGAACATCGATTCGGCCCGATCCTTTGGTCGATGTACACGCTCAGCGATTCGAGGTCGGAGGACGGCTTCGTGCTGAAGCTGTCCGCCCTGACCGGACCGCTGGGGGAAGACGACAATCGCCAGGTCGAACTTCGGCTTCAGGACGCGGGTGGGGATTGGCAGTCGGTCGGCGTGTCGGGACTCGATCCGGACGCTTGGACCGCGACCTTTCGGCTGCCACGCTGGGACGCCACCCGAGCGACCCCGTATCAATTGGTTTATGCCGAGCGGCATCGCGATGGGGAACCGACCGTGACCGTTCGCGACGGCGTGATCGCCGCGCAGCCCGTGGGGCGGCCCCTTCGGATGGCCGCGATGACCTGCCAAAACGACTACGCGTTCCCCTACCAACCGGTCGTCGACAACCTGCTGCGACTCGACCCCGACCTGCTCTATTTTTCCGGCGACCAGCTCTACGAAAGCCATGGCGGTTTCGGCGTCATTCGCGGCCCGGCCGCACCGGCGATCCTGAATTACCTTCGCAAGTACTATCAGTTCGGCTGGGCGTTTGGCGAGGCGATGCGGTCGCGTCCCACGGTCGTCCTGCCGGACGATCACGACGTCTTCCAAGGGAACGTCTGGGGCGAGGCCGGTGCCCCGATGGATTTCTCGGAAAACCCAGGTAACCCTTCGCGTGGCGGTTACCACCAACCCGCCCGCATGGTCAACGTCGTCCACACCACCTGCACCTCGCATCATCCCGACTTTCCTGACCGCGAACGGGTCAAGCAGGACATCAGCGTCTATCACGGCGACCTCGTGTATGGCGACACGAGCTTCGCGATCATCGCCGACCGGCAATTCAAGAGCGGCCCCGAACGGGTCCAGACGGACGCCCCGCGGGCCGATCATGTGTTGTCACCCGACTTCGACACCGCCTCACTCGACCAACCCGGCCTGGTGTTGCTGGGGGATCGGCAGGAGGCGTTCTTGCGCGACTGGTCCGCCGATTGGCGCGGGCATCGGATGAAGGTGTTGCTCAGCCAAACCGTCTTCGCGAACGTCGCCACGCACCACGGCAAGTACGACGGTTACCTCAAGGCGGACCTCGACAGTGGCGGTTGGCCTCAAACCCCTCGGAACGAAGCGTTGCGATCGCTCGTCGGGTCGCGTGCCCTGCACGTCAACGGCGACCAACACTTGGCGTCGCTGGTGCAATACGGCGTCGAGCGGCAGCGCGACAGCCTGTGGTCATTTTGCACGCCGGCGATCGCGGTCGGTTATCCTCGTTGGTGGAGACCCGACGAACTCGGTATCCCCCACCGGAATCGCCCCGAACACGGCCTGCCGAATACCGGCGAGTACCTCGACGGCTTGGGCAACCCGATTTATGTCTACGCTGTCGGCAACCCCGAGGTCGCGTCGGAGACGCATCGCTACCGACGAGCCCACCAGAAGGGGAGCGGTTTTGCGATGGTGACGATCGACCCGGAGGCGAAGACTTATCTCGTCGAGGCGTTTCGTTTTCTGGTCGACGCCACCGACGGCAAGCCGGAAAACCAATTCCCCGGTTGGCCGGTTACGATCCATCAAGACGACAACGGGGTGACCAACCACATCCGCTGAACGAGTGACCGCCATGTCCCCAACTCGCCCTTCGACCGGCCCGGATCGCCGCGCCTTTTTGCAATCTGCCGGAGGCGGTTTCGGGTCGTTGGCTTTGACCGCGATGTTGGCCGGCGAGACCGAGTCCGTGCGGGCGGCGACTACCGCCGATCGCCCGTGGTACGATCCCCGCCGGGCGCGGGTCAAGCGGATCCTCTGGCTGTTCATGCACGGCGGCCCGAGCCATGTCGACCTGTTCGACCCCAAACCCGAGTTGGCGCGGCTCGCCGGCCAACCCGTTCCCGCTGGTTTTGGGCCGGTCAGGACGCGGCGCAACGTCGCGCAAAACCCGCTGCTGGGGCCGCTGAAGCCCTTTCGCCCCCGCGGCGAATCGGGGCTCGAAATCAGCGATTTCCTCCCCGAAATCGCCCGCCACGCCGATGACCTGTGCGTGCTCCGTGGGATGCACGGCGACAGCGTCAATCACCCCCAGTCGGTCTATCAGTGGAACACGGGCAGCATCCGGATGGGACGCCCGAGCGTCGGCAGTTGGGTCGCTTATGGGTTGGGTAGCGAAACGCAGGACTTGCCGGCGTTCGTCGTCTTGCCCGATCCCGCCGGTGGTTTAAAAGGGGGCCCGCCGGCCTGGGGAAGCGGCTTTCTGCCCGCCTCCTTTCAGGGCGTCACGATGCGCGGCGGGCCACAACCGATCCTGCACCTGCGGCCACCGGAAGGGATGTCGCCTCAGCGGCAACGCGAAGCGCTCGATTGGTTGCAGCGATTCAACCAAGAGCACCGCCGCGGCCGCGAACCGGATGACCGCTTGGCGGCGCGGATCGAAGCTTACGAATTGGCGTTTCGAATGCAGTCGTCGGCGACCGATTTGGTCGACCTGAACGACGAAACCGAAACGACCCGACGGCTGTACGGCATCGATCAAGCCGTGACACAGGATTTCGGCACCCGCTGCTTGCTGGCGCGGCGGATGCTCCAACGCGGTGTCCGTTTCGTCCAGGTCTACTCCGGCGACACGAACGGCTGGGACGCTCACAACGATGTCCTGAAGAACCACACCCAGCACTGCGCGGCCACCGATCGCCCGGTCGCGGCCTTGTTGAGCGACCTGAAGGGGTTGGGACTGTGGGACGACACGCTCGTGATCTGGGGCGGTGAGTTCGGCCGGATGCCGATGAGCGAATCGGGGAAGGGACGCGATCACAACCCTTGGGGCTACTCGATCTGGTTGGCCGGAGGCGCCGTCCGAGGTGGGATCGCGTACGGCCAAACCGACCCGATCGGGTTGCGGGCGATCTCGGACCGCGTGTCGATCAGTGACTTTCACGCCACCCTACTACACCTCCTGGGCGTCGACCCACGACGCCTCAGTCATTATCACAACGGGCTGGAAGAGCGGCTGATCGGCCCCACCGACGACGCCCGCATCGTCAGCGAGGTGTTGGTATGATCCCCACCGATTTCCGGTTCCCGTTTTCTCGCCGCCCGATGGCTGGCTGCGTGCTCACCGCGTTGATCACGGTAGCGTTGATCCCGGCGGCGCTGGCCGGTGCCGACGACGCTCGCGCCGAAGACCCGAACCAACCGGTCGAACCGGATGTTGTCCACGAATACCCGATCACCGACAGCGATCGCGATCACTGGGCCTATCAACCGCTGATCATCCCTCGACCGCCTGACCGAACATCGCTGGCCGCCCGGGTTCGCGAACCGAGCGAACTTCCCGACGCCTGGCTGGAGTCCGAGATCGATCGATTCGTGCTAGAGGAACTGCTCGATCGGTCGCTGCGGCCGCTCCCGGAGGCCGACCGGCTGACGCTTTTGCGGCGGCTCCATTTCGATCTGATCGGGCTGCCGCCGACGACCGAAGAGATCGACCGTTTTCTGAAAGATGATTCGCCGGGAGCCTACGAGCGGTTGGTCGCCCGGTTGTTGGCCTCGCCCGAGTACGGCCATCGTTGGTCCCAGCATTGGCTCGATTTGGCCCGGTTCGCCGAGACCGACGGGTTCGAACATGACAAGGTGCGGCCGGATGCGTGGCGTTATCGGCAATGGCTGATCGACGCCCTGAACGAAGACATGCCGTACGACCGCTTCGTCCGTCTGCAATTGGCGGGCGACCTGACGGAAAACGAAGACGACGTGATCGCGACCACGTTTTGTCTGGCCGGACCGGACATGCCCGACCTCAACGAACAGGACTTGCGCCGCCACGACAAACTGAACGAGATCACCGGCACGGTCGGTGAGGTTTTGCTCGGTTTGCAAATGGCCTGTGCCCAGTGCCACGATCACAAGTACGACCCGATCAGCCAGGCTGATTTCTACCGATTGCGGGCCATCTTCGAGCCGGCGATCGCGCCGCTGAAACGGGACGCGCCGATCCGCCATTTGGTGTCGCAACCGTCCCCGCCGCCAGCACGCCTGTACCATCGCGGGGAACTCGATCACCCCGGGCCTGAGGTCCGTCCCCGGCCGCCACGGATCGCGAGTTTGGGACCGCCCGCCACCGCATCTTCGGCGGAGAAATCGGAGCGACGCTTCGATCGCGGCGACCCGCGAGCTCACTTTGCCGATTGGCTGTTCGAGTCGGACAACCCGTTGACGGCTCGCGTGATCGCCAACCGGGTATGGCAACACCATTTCGGCCGCAGCTTGGCCGACAACCCGAACGACTTCGGCGTCATCGCCGACGGCCCCTCGCACCCCGAACTCCTCGACCACCTCGCCTGCCGACTTCGAGATGGCGGCTGGAGTCTCAAACGGTTGCACCGCGAGATCGTCTGTTCGGCTGTCTACCGTCAGGCCGGCGATCGGGAGCCGGACGATCCTGAAGTCGCCAATGCGGTCCGCCACAACCGGGAAGTTGATCCCGACAACCGGCACTACAGCCGTTATCCTCGTCGCCGTTTGGAAGGCGAACTGATCCGCGATGCGATGCTGGCAGTCAGCGGCGAACTCGACGTTCGGCAGGGTGGCCCCAGCGTGATGCCGCCGTTGCCCAGCGAATTGACGGAAACCTTATTGAAGGGGCAGTGGAAAGCCGCCGTCGCTCGGGCCGACCATGTCCGCCGCAGTATCTACTTGTTCGCGCGACGGAACCTGCGGTACCCGATTTTCGAAGCCTTTGACCGGCCCGATGCCGGGGCCGTTTGCGGGCGCCGCGACCAATCGACGACGCCGATCCAGTCGCTGCTGATGCTCAACAGCGAACTCACCTTCGACGCCGCCAGCCACCTTCGCGACCGGCTGATCCGCGAGGCCCTGTGCTTGCCGGAGGCGACCTTGACGGGATCGCCGGAGCGGACGAGTTCCACCCGAGAGCGGCTGATCGAACTCCTCTACCTGATCACGTTGTCGCGACCGCCGAGCCAGGAGGAATCGCGGCCGTTGGTCGAGTACCTCGGCGAACGCCCGGATGGCCGCGTCGATGACGCGCTTTTGACCCTCGCCATCGCGATGCTCAACAGCAACGAATTCTTGTACGTCGACTGAGAGGGGGCGGCGTGATCGCCAACCTGCCAGCCGGTGCCGACTGAGGCCGTAACGACTCAGAGCCTCAATCGAGCGACCGCCGGAGTTGCTTCACCGTCTCGACGATCTGCCCTTCGACCTGATCATCCCAGCGTGACGGGTGAGTGCCGTAGATCATCGCCCCGCCACCTTCGTAGCCTCCTTCCTGCCACACCCGCAGGCTGGGGATGTAGCCCATCACGTCGTTGCTGTAACCGCTGACCCACACGATGTCATCGTCCAGTTCTCGGCGGAGCCGGTGCGAATAGTCGACCACGACTTCGCCGCCGAGCGTCACCCACGTCAATTGGTCGCCGACCCTCAGCACCTGCACCGGATAGGGATAATCTTTCGGCAAGGGTCCCTCCTCGTCGATCCGTTGCAGCAACCGGCTGGCGTGAATCGCGACCCATTTGTTCGAGGATTGTTGCTCTTCCAACAACTGTTCGCGGGTCGGTAGCGAGTCGTAGGCCAGCGGGATCTCGCGATAGGCCCCCCGCAGGTTGCCATTGATTTCTTGAGGAGTCGTCTCCAACGCCGCTTCGACCGCGGTAGCAAGGCTGCGGCCGTGGTTTTGTGCCAGGTCCGTCGTCCTGCGTGGGTACGGGTTTTGATCGCCGCTGCAACCATTCATGAACAACGCGACCGTGCCGGGATGGGCCGCCTCAATATTCGCTTGGGCATAGCCCGCGTAGTCGCCGCTGAACTTTTGGTGCCCCAGCGTCGTGCAGTGGCAGGCGTAGCCGAAGACGATCGCCAATTCCCGTTTGTCCGCGGCGGTCACCTTCAGCACCGGCACGCGGTGGTCGACCGGCCCGTCGGGGTTCGGGAAATTTTTCCAACCGCCACCCTCGGTCGGCGTCCGCCGGTTCATCGCGAAGCCGCACCAGGAGCTGCAGTATTCCAGCTTGGCCGGCACCGCTTGCTCGAGCGCCTCGCCGATCATCTGGACGATTTTGTGTTGCAATTGTTCGGTGTATTCCCCGGCCTCTTCCTGGCGGACGGCGACATCATCGACGCCATGCAACTTGCTGGTCCGCAACTCCGGCCCGGAATGCGTGTGGGAGGCGTTGAGCGTCAATTGCGCTGGCCGGATGCCATATTGCTGTTCCACCCGCTCGGCGACATTCAGCCGCAGGTCACGCGGCACGCCGATCAGGTCCAGCGTCACCAGGGCGAACTTTTCGCCTTGACCGTCAACCAGCACGAGTGCCTTAGCGTACAGATCGAGTTCGACCCCTTCGGAAGGTTCCGTCCGGGCCGCGTAGCCCGCCATCCACATCGATTTTTCCGGCGTGATCTTGGCCGACGCGGCGCCGGCTTTCCAAGGCAGCGGCTCGGCGGTCGCGATTGGGGCCAGCAACGACGCGGACGCCAACACGAGGGCAAAACGCAGGAGGCACATGGCGGGATTCCGGTGTGGGGATGGGGATGGGGGTGGGGGTGAAAGGAAGACGCGATCCGCGACGAAGTGATCACGTCAGTTTAGGCGGTTCCGGGCGTGAATGGGTGAAGGGTGGCGTTGTCGACGTCCTCCTTCGGAACCCGGCCGGTGTCGGCGGTCTTGATGCTCGACGAGATCAGAAAGCTCCGTCCCGCACAGTCGCCAGAACCGGTTCAGCCCGCACCGCCGACCGCGGGGACCGGTGCAGACGTCCCAACCGGGCTGGGTAACCCGACGAACCAACCGCCGTCGGGCAGCGTATGGTTCGCGTTTTGATCTGCCCACGTTATGCTAGATCGCCGCGGTCGGCGGTGCCGACAAACGTCCTGGTATGAGGGCGTTCCGACACCGAACAGGTCCCCGCTGCGGCACAATCGCAATCCATTCCCCGGCACCCTAATCGGCACCTCCCCAGCCCCCTTGTGGGTTCTGCTGCGGGTGGTCATTCGCCTCGGATTCAATCCATGCTGACGACTCTCGGTTCGCTGTCGCTCGCCCTCGCGACACCGCTGCTCGGCCAATTGGCCAACAAGCTACCGACCTGGTTGACCCCGCTGTGGGTGCTGTCGATCGGTTTGATCGCGGGTCTGGCGCTGCTGGTCGTCGTGTTGGGGGCGCTAGCGCTCTTGTCGTTCACGCCGCTCGGCAAGGTGGCCGATTCGCCTCAATCCGGGCGGTTCGCGTCGCTGCTGCTGGGGGGCGCGATCACGGCCGGGTTGTTGGGGCTGATCCTGCCGCAGGGCGGCGAACATCGCCAAATGCTGATCCTGCCGCTGATGGTCCTCGGTGTGGGGCTCGGTTTCTCCGTGATCTACGGGGCCTGGCATCGAACCCGCAAGGAATTGATCGAAATCGCTCGCGAGGGCATCGTGCCGTACGTGCTGGGGACCGCCGCGGTCTTCGCGGTGATCGGCTTGGCCTCGACACCGGTTGTCGAAGCTCCTCGGGAAATCCTCAGCTCGATCGGCCAAGTGAACCTGCTGGGTGACGGCACCCAAGTCATCGTCCGTGAGTTGGAAGCTTCGCCGCTCGACCTGGAAAACGCGGACGACGCGGCCTTTCAGAAGGTCCCGATGGATTACGTGATGTTCAACGTCTCGGAGCTGACCATCGAAAGCGACAAGACGATCATCATCGCCGACGGCCCCAACCCCTCGCAGTTCGTCCGCTCACCGGTTCGGGTCGATGCGGGCGAACCGCGGCGTTACCTCCGCGAAGAACGGGAGATGCCCCCGCTGCCGTTGGACCCGGACCAGGTCTACATGCAGAACCGCGAGGTCGACCCGGCGACGGTGAAGATGACTTTCGTCACCCGTCCCTCGGTCCCCGAAGCGATCTCGATCCCGATCGTCGCCGGCGGTTTTTTCCTGCTGCTGATGGGCTACGTCACGCTCCGTCAATCCGCACCCCGCGTCGCCGCGGTGGCGCACGCGACCGCCAAAAGTGAAATGGCACAGCCGCTCTACCTGTTGTTGGTCCTGATCGGCGTTTTCGGCATCTTGCTGTTCGGCATCCTCCCGTTCAACACGTTGGGGGAAGACATCCGGCTGATGAAGGACAGTTGCGTCACGCTGATCATGGTGCTCGGGATGTTGCAGGCCGTCTGGTCGGCCGGCACCAGCGTCAGCGAGGAAATCGAAGGCCGCACCGCGTTGACCGTGCTCAGCAAGCCGATCGGCCGTGGCCAATTCCTGATCGGCAAGTACGTCGGCATCATGCTGACCGTCCTGGTCCTGTTCGTGGTGCTCAGCGCCGTGTTCCTGATCGTGCTTAGCTACAAGCCGATTTACGACGCGCGGGAATCGAGCAACGAAATGCCCGGTTGGCAGGTCAGCCACGAGGAACTGATGACCAGCATCCCCGCGCTGTTGCTGTACTTCATGGAAACGATGGCCATCGGCGGGATCGCCGTTGCCCTGGCGACCCGCCTGCCGCTGCTGGCGAACTTCGTCGTCTGTTTCGTGATCTACGTGATCGGCAACTTGACCGCGCCGCTGGTCCGGTCGACCGTTGGCGAGAACGAATTGGTCGGATTTTTTGGCAAACTGATCGCCGTGGTCATCCCGAATTTGAACACCTTCAACGTGCAGACGGCCGTCGACGCGGGCAACCCGATCCCGCCGATTTACCTTGCTGGCGCGTTCACCTACCTGTTCTTTTTCTGCATCATGGTGCTGATGCTGGCGCTGCTGATGTTCGAAGATCGAGATTTAGCCTGACCCGTCTCAGATTGGTGTTGACGCGAAGCTCGCGAATGGACACACTCGAAGAATCGCTCGTAACGCCATCGCCTGGCGACGCGTTGCAAGGATGCGAAATCAGATCGAAATTTGCCCGACATTGAGGTCGGGTTGACCGATCGATGAGCGGGTTGCCGCCGATGCGGTGATGGAGCGACGGAACAGCGCCTCCTTTGGGGAGTGGTGTCAGTGCACCCTGCGATGGACTTCGACTTGAAAGAGCGGGTGCGGTTGGCAACCGACCTGGTCGATGTCATCGGATCGCAACTTCCGTTGCGTCCGCAGGGCCGCGGGTTTGTCGCGAGCTGCCCATGGCATGACGATCGTCGGCCATCTTTGCAGGTAAACCCCCAGCGTCAGACTTGGAAGTGCTGGGTCTGCGACATCGGCGGGGATGTCTTCAGCTACGTGATGCGACGCGACGGCGTCGAATTCATCGAAGCCCTCAAAATCTTGGCGGAAAAGGCGGGCATCGAGTTCCAGCCGGGCGGACGCCGTGTCACCCCCGGCAGTCCCGAAGACAAAACGGCCCTCCTGGCGGCGATGAAGTTCGCCGCGACCGCCTATTTCGAATTTCTCGAAAACGACTCCTCCGACGAGGTCCGGGCGGCACGGGATTACCTCGCCCAGCGCGGGATCGACGACAGCAGCCGCCAAACGTTTCAAATTGGCTTCGCCCCTGACCAGTGGAGTTGGTTGCTCGACGAGGGGCGGCGTGCCGGGCACACGCCTGAGGTGCTGAAAGCCGCCGGTCTGGCGATCCCTCGTCAAACTGGCTCTGGCCATTACGACCGGTTCCGCGGCCGGCTGATGTTCCCGATTTGGGACCTGCAGGATCGGCCGATTTCGATGGGCGGCCGGATTTTGCCCGGGGCGGACCCGGACAAGGCGGGTGCCAAATACATCAACGGTCCCGAAACGCTGCTGTTCAGCAAATCACGCCAGCTCTACGGATTGAACCTCGCCCGAACCGCGATGCAAAAGTCGGGCGAAGTGCTGGTCATGGAAGGTTACACCGACGTGATCGCGGCCCGCCAAGCGGGGATCGAGTCGGTCGTCGCCGTGCTCGGCACGGCGTTGGGAACGCACCACGTCGAAATCCTCCGCCGCTTCGTCGATCGCGTCCTACTGGTTCTCGACGGTGACGAAGCCGGTAAGCGGCGTGCCGATCAGGTTTTGGAACTGTTCGTCTCCGCCGACGTCGACCTGCGGGTGATCACCCTGCCCGATGGCGCCGACCCGGCCGATTACTTGAATCGCTTCGGTCGGCCGGCGCTGGAGGAACTCTCGAGCGCCGCGCCCGACGCTTTGGAACACAAACTGGCGACACTGACCGACGGGATCGACACGACCCGGGATACCCACCAGGCGACGACCGCCCTGGAAACCGTCCTCGATCTGCTCGCCCGTTCGGCCGAACCGGACGGCCTGCGGACCTCCCAGATGCTGGTTCGGTTATCCCGAACCTTCGCGATCCCGTCAGAAGAATTGCGGCGGCAACTCGATCGGCGCGTCCGAACGGCTCGCCGGCGTCCCACCGCATTCATCGCGCCGGAGCCCGATGGGGTCCCGGCGGCCCTGCAGGAAGCACCGGTCGAACCGATCCTCGGCATCGATCGCGAACTGTTCAAGCTGATGATCGACCACCCGCACGAAGCGGCCCAAGCCCTCGAGCGGGTCGACCCCGCCTGGCTTTCCAGCGGAACCGCTCGCCGACTGTTGGAGATCTATCAGGAGCTTGAACTGGCCGGACATGACCTCGACCTGAATACGGTTTTGATGAGCGTCGGCAGCGAATCGCTGAAGAACCGCTTGGTCACGCTCGACGAATGGTCCTCGAGATTGGAAAACCAGCCCTTTGAAGAGCGATTTCAGGTGCTGCTGTCTTGGTTCCATCGCCAGCAGGATGGGCCGACGCAGCACCGGGAAGTCAACCGCATCGAAGAGGCTTCGCAAGACATCGACTCGGCAACCCGGATGCTCGGCGAATTGATCGCCGCGCGGCGGATGCAACACGGCTTGCGGCCCGGCTGACCGCCGACGCCCCAACCGCCCGGAAAAGATTTCCGTCCCCTCTCACTAACGCAAAGGAGTGCATTCTTACCAGCGGACCCCCGAACCCGGGACCGCCCCGTTTTGTTCGCGGCTGATGACCGCGTCCCAAGGTGACCTGCCCGTCACCGCCCACGTTTTCGAAACTTGATCGTACGGAATCTCTGCGGGTGAAGATCACCCCAATTTCGAACGATTTCCCGCAATAACCGTTCGTCGCCACCACCCAGACCCTGGCGACGGGCACCAAACAGGAGGTTTGTCATGCAATTGATGGATAAAGAACTCGACCGTCTGATCGCCCAAGGAAAAACGACCGGCTATCTGACCTTCGACGCCGTCAATGCTTACCTGCCCGACGAAGACGTCAATCCCGAGAAGCTCGAATCGCTACTGCTGGCGATCGAATCTCGCGGGATCGAACTCGTCGATGCCCCGGTCGTCCGACACGCCGGCGGCATCAACCGCCGAGCCGAGGCGGAGACACGCAACACGACCCGCACGCTCCGCGTCGTCGGCGGTGACTCGAACGATTCGGCGACGGAATTCGGCGACGCCGCCGAGTCCGATTTCCGTGCCGCCGACGCGGCCGACTTGGAAGGCGAGGGCGGCGCGATGCTGCTGGCGGGCCCCGACATCGCCAAGTCGAGCGACGACCCGATCCGGATGTACCTCAGCCAGATGGCCGAGATCCCGCTGCTGACCCGCGATCAGGAAATTTCGCTGGCCAAGAAGATCGAGATCACCCGTCGTCAATTCCGCCGGGCGCTGCTCGAGAACGATTATGCCCTGCGGGCCACGGTCGCGACGCTGCACCAGGTCCACCGTGGCGAACTCCCCTTCGATCGTACGATCAAGGTCTCGCTGACCGAACGCTTGACGAAGGCGCAGATCACCGCGCGGATGCCCCACAACCTCCGCCTGCTCGATGTGTTGGTCGAACAGAACAAGCACGACTTCGAGATCCTCGTTCGCCGCAGCACCTCGCCCCGGTTGCGGGCCGAAGTTCGCAAGCGGTTCCTGCGCAACCGCCGCAAGGCGTTGCAGCTCGTCGAGGAACTGTCGCTCCGCAGCCGCCGCGTCACGCCGTTGCTGTCGCAACTGGAAAAGATCTCCTCGCGGATGGACTTCATCCGCGAACGGCTGACCATGCTGGGCGCCGACCCCGCCAGCCGAGATGAGGCTTCCGACTTGCGTCAGGAACTCCGCGAGCTGATGCTGGTTACCCAGGAAAGCCCGGAGAGCTTGCACAACCGGGTCGCCAAGGCACGCCGGCACTTCGACAGCTACGAAGCGGTCAAACGGCAATTGTGCAGCGGCAACCTGCGGCTGGTCGTCTCGATCGCCAAAAAATACCGCAACCGTGGGTTGTCGTTCCTCGACCTGATCCAAGAAGGCAACACGGGGCTGATGCGGGCCGTCGACAAGTACGAGTACCGTCGCGGGTTCAAGTTCAGCACCTACGCCACCTGGTGGATCCGTCAAGCGATCACCCGGGCGGTCGCCGATCAGGCCCGGACCATCCGGATCCCGGTCCACATGATCGATGTCCTCAGCAAGCTGCGTCAGGCACAGAAAAAGCTGACGCAACAACTCCGCCGCGAACCGAGCTGCGAGGAACTGGCCGAATTCACCGAGGTCTCGGTCGACGAGGTCCGCCGGGTGATGGACATCGGTCGGCACCCCGTCAGCCTCGATCGCCCCGTCGGCGAAGGCGAGGATAGCTGCTTCGGCGAGTTCGTCGAAGCGGGTGATAGCGAAAACCCGGTCCGCTGCGCCGGCAACGGGATGCTCCGCGACAAGATCGACGAGTTGCTGCAGACCTTGACGTTCCGCGAGCGGGAAATCATCCGGCTCCGCTACGGCCTGGTCGATGGCTACAGCTACACACTGGAAGAGGTCGGCCGGATCTTCAAGGTCACCCGTGAACGGGTCCGCCAGATCGAAGCCAAGGCGGTCGCGAAGCTGCAAAGCCCCAGCCGCGTGCAGCGACTCGACGGATTCCTCAAGGATGCCGCCTAGGTTCACACCGAAGCTGACCGGTCTTTAAAGTCACCGATTTTGGCCCGCCATCGATGCGATGCGGGCGAAACGGTGGCACCGCGGGGTGGTCGGCTGAGACAATGCCCCGGCAGCGATGCCGGGACCAGCCCCGGTCGCCTTCAGTTCGCGACTGGCGAGATCGCTGGGACATTCGGACTTGCTTTCGCGCACCGGCTTGGCCTAATTCCCGACTCGTCGGAATCGGTCGGTCCAGACGGTTCGTCCCGGTCGCTCACGATTCGTCACGCGTGTCGGTTAGGTCGCTGCCCGCCGGCACACGCCCCATCGGGTCACGCCTGGCTCGCAACCTCCAGCCCCCTTTCGCCTTCGGAAACGACAAGCTCATGGCCGAATTCGAGAAGCGTTTTTTGGCGCTGCTGCTGTCGATCGCGACTTTCGCCGGCGTGATGTCGTGCGTGATGAGCGAAGCGGGACTGCGTCAGCACTGGATGAGCCGCGAGCACGGCCTGCTGGGGATCGCCACCTCGGGGTTCCTGCTCGCCGGTGCGATCCTGTGCGGCTACCGCTGTTGGTCCTTGCGCAGCAGCCAGGAACCTCGCGTTTCAAAAACCACGGCGGGGCTCAGTAGCGTCTGGTCGCTCGCCCTGCTGGCTCAGGTCGGTATCGTCGGCGGGCACCTTCCCCTCTTGATTTTAGGCGTCTGCCTGTGCGGATACCTCGTGCCATTGTCGCTGCTGCATGCCGGTTCGGCTGGTTGGCAGCAGCGGATCGACCGACAATCACTCCCGATTCCGACCTTGCCGCGAGCGGCGATCACCGCGGCGGCTTTGCTGGTCCTGCTGATCGCCCCCTCCCCGTTTGGGAGCACGATCTTCCTGTTTGTGGCCAGCGGTCTGGCTTGGATGACGCTGCTGTTTCCGGCCAATTTGGCAAGTTTGTCGGGGCAACAGGGCCAGTCTGCCGTGTCGCCTCCGCCCGCCCCAACACGCGTCGTGTTGCAACTCGAATCGCTGCGAAATGTGGCCCCCCAGCGCCGCCGCGCCGCCTGATCCGTGGCAAACCCTTGTCACGGGGACGACTTATGACATACTATCTTGTGGATACTACTTCGTTTTCCTCACGCGGAGGCCAAATTTTCGATGGCACTTAAATTGACTGAGCGAGCCGCTCAGGAAGTTCGTCGTTTTCAGAAAGAACACAACTTCGAAGACTCGATGTTGTTGCGGATCGGCGTAGCCGGTGGCGGCTGCAGCGGCTTCAACTACACGCTCAATTTCGACGATTCGTTCGACGAAAAGGCGGATAGCAAGTACGACTGCTTCGGTGTTGCCGTGGTCGTGGACAAGAAAAGCTCTCTGTATCTCGATGGCACCACCATCGATTGGCACGAGAGCCTGGAAAAGCAGGGCTTCACGTTCGAAAACCCGAACGCCGTCAAATCGTGCGGCTGCGGCAGCTCCTTCCAAGCCTGATCGGGTCGCCCGGTCGCTGCCATCAGCGGTCGCTACCCGGCCAATTCGGCCTGGCGGTCTGAATCAGTCATGCGGAAAGCTCGTCACGGGCTGATGGAAGGATTCTCGAGTGGGGCGGAAACCGTCGGTTTCCGCCCCATTTTCGTTTCAACTCCCTGACGTCAGGTCGCAGCCGGGCTGCCGGCTGTCATCCGTTCGTGGTAGATCGACAGCCCGCTGAGGGCGTGATAGAGGGCGCCACATTCCAGATCCAGCCCCGCGGTCCGCTCCAAAATATCGCACAGGATCTCCGCCGCACGGCGAACCCAGGGCTCCCGCAGCAAGTCCTCGTCCCCGGCAACCGCCAGGAATTCGAAAGCGTGTCCGGTCGTCCCCAGGGTCGTCGTCAAATCGAGCGACCAGCCCGGCCGATCGAAGTAATGGGTCGAAAACGAGCCGTCGGCGTTTTGAAAATCGCGAACCTGCTCGATCGCCAACGACACCACATCTTCCGCATCCTCCCAAACGCCACTGATCGGTAACCCGGCTGCGCGGCGAGCGTTGATCGCGGTCGCGATCGCGCACAACCGATGCGAGCCGCCACAGGCGCTATCGGGCCCCAATTGACCGACTTCGCTCTGCAGCAATGAATCGATGCTGTAGGTCCGACCGTCCCGAGCCGTCCAGGTGTGAGTGGTGGGCCGATGCGTCACCAAGGCCACCAGGGTCCAGCTGTATTCTCGCTCGAAGTTGAGCGGCACGTCCCACTCCATCTGACGCAACCAGCCTTCCAACGCCAGCGGTCCGTCGAGCGTCTGAATCACGTCCTCGGCTCCTAGGTCGCTGCGAGCCATGTAGGCCAACCATTGGTCGCGGTGCCCTTGGCCGATTTTTTGACCAGGATCGAGTTCGGCGACAACACCTCGAATGCTCCCATCGGGCGTTTCGAAGCGGTCACCACCACGAAGCACCAAACCCTTGATCGGCCCGCCCCCCAAGGCGAAGTCGACCGCGGGACGCATTCCGGCCGAAGTTTGGATCTCGAACCCCCGTCCGTAAGCCAAAACGCCGTGCATTATCTGCCATGCGGCATGTCGGTCAGTGGACAATTGCCGCCCCTCTCGTCCCGCTCGCAACGCCTCGCCGACACGTAACACCAGCGGATCCTGGTCGGGAACGCCCTTCTCGCCAGCGGAACTGACATCGACAATCGGGCTCTCGGCTTCTGCCGATTCAGCCTGTTTGGAGGAATTGGCTGTCGCCTCGACCAACATTTCGGGTGGCTCACGCCAAATCTGGTCGCTGCCGACGGGACAGCCAACCAGCGATCCGAGCAACAGCACCAAACCGATCGGGCGCAGCGAACGTAAAGATTGTGTCGGTTTCATCCGCGAATGGCCGCATCAGAGGATCGGGATCGGACGGTTTCGAATGACTCGGTTCAAGTATCCCTCAGGATTTGAAGGATGTCCAATCGGTCGCTCGATTCTTCCGCACGGTCGATTCGGCCGCGAGGGACGCGGTCGCTTTGCCTTTCACTCGACACATCGGAATAATGGCACAGCGGTTGCACTCTTGCTTGTGGCCAGCTTTGGGCTGCCAAAAACGGGGGTGACCGTAGCGGCTTCGTCGCACGTCGCGACGGCCCCAGAACCAAAAAACTCAACAACACTTCGGATTCAAGAGACATGGGCTACCTGTGGTTCATCATCCCCCCGTTTCTGCTTAGCCTCTACGCCCAGTGGCGTGTGAAGTCAGCTTTTTCGTCGATGAGCCAAGTGCCGACGTCGATCACGGGGGCCGAGGCCGCGCGGCGGATGCTGGATGCGTCGGGCTTGCATTCTGTACCGATCGAACTGGTTCCCGGCGAGCTGAGTGACCATTACGACCCGCGATCGAAGGTCGTCAGGCTGAGTTCCAGCGTTTACAACGACCGTTCCATGGCGGCGGTGGGCGTGGCCTGCCACGAGGTCGGGCACGCGTTGCAAGACGCAAACGGTTACGCCCCTTTGGTGATCCGGAACCTGGCCGTTCCCGCGGCGAGTCTCGGTTCGGGCGCCGGCATCTACCTGCTGATGTTCGGCGTGTTGTTTTCGATGCCGGGCTTGTTGTGGGCCGGGATCGCACTGTTTTCGGCCGTGGTCTTTTTCCAACTCATCAACCTGCCGGTCGAGTTCAATGCCTCTTCGCGGGCGAAGCAGCAGTTGGTCGCCCTCGGCATGGTCTCGGACAACGACGTTTATTACGTCAGCCGTGTGTTGAACGCGGCTGCCCTGACCTACGTCGCCGCGACGCTGCAAGCGGTCATGACTTTGCTGTTCTACCTGCTGCAAGCCATGGCTCGCCGAGATTGACCCACGACCGAAGGAGCGGCATCCTGGCAACAGGGTGCCGCGAGTTGGTCAGCAGCGGTGGTGGCGAATTTCGCCTACCGAACGGCGGCGTCGGTTTCCGTCAGCGGCCCGCACCAACAAGTGGCCGTGCCGGGAACTGGCCGTGTCGAGAATTGGCCGTATCGAGAACGGCTTGATTCAGCCGTTCCTTACCTGCATCGATTCACGCAAGCCGGAGTTGGTCAACACGAGGTTGGCAAGCCGCTGCCAGTGGGTTTCTTCAGCGTCGATCGTGTCGCTGAGCAATTGGACATCGTCCCAATCCTGCTCGGTTTGAACCGCGAACCGGAGGTCGGCGCGATCGAGTTCCGCTGGGACTGGGATGAACCGCATCTGAAACGCTCCGGGAGCGTCCTGGAAGTAACTGGCCAGGCAGGCGTCCTCTTCGCAATAGGTCAAGCGATCGAGGTTGCGTCGCAGACGCCGGAGCGAATCGGCGTGACAGATTTCACCCGCCAAGCCCAAGTGCTGCATTCGCTGCCAACCGCCGCCGGTCGAAAAGAAACCGACGAAATCGCACTCGCTGTGCCGTTGGGCCTCGACAAGCAACCGGTCAACCAGGACCGGATCGACAAACGGCCGGTTCCCCGGCAGATAGACGACCCATTCCGCTTCGCTCCGATCCGCCGCGGCAGCCAACCGCTCCAACACGTGGCTGTGCGGCATGTTCAAGAGTTCGGCTCCGGGAATACCCGAAGTCAAAACGCGGGTCGGAATCCCGGCTCCGCTGACGTAGACATCGCGAACCATCTGAGATTCGCTGATTCGGCCCGCAATCCGTCGGACCAGAGGTTGTCCGTTGAGACGCCGTTGGGCGTACCGGGACACACAGGAGGTGGTCGAGGAGTTTTCACAATCCCCCAAATCGATCACCGCAACCGCTCGAAGAGACCTCACCATCGAACCACTCCTTTTCTCACGAGGGCGTTTACGTGGGCCTTATTTGCCGCACAGGGGATGTTCGACCGTCCTTCATCGGGATGACTCAAGCTTCCCGAGATTCATTGTCGGGGAATTGAGGGCCGCGCCAAGAGACCTGACCAAATTGGCGCCAACTATTTTCGGGAACTTTTTCAAGAATTCGCTCAAGTTTCGGCTTTCTTCGTCCTGCAATTTCCGGGTACCAGTGGTGCAATACGGTTGGTCAGGAGGACCGAACACCGTCGCAAATCAAAACCGCGATCCAGGAGTGGGAAAATGCCGGTTTGGGTTCAATGGATCGGCTTGCTCGAAGCCGTGTCGCTTCCGGTGATTGGCACCGTTTCGCTAGCTGCCAGCAAATTGCTGGTTGGCCCCCTAGCACTGGCCGCCGAGCGATGGTTTCTCGGCATCTTGCTGGCGGTCACCGTGATCACTTGCCGGACGGTGATCCTCAGCGGCGAATGCTGGTTGGTGCATACCGCGACGCTGGCGATGATGTTCGTCGGCGCGCTGCTGTTGCCCGATCGACGCTCGCTGGCGGAACGACGGGTCGCCGGCGCCCCCCGAATGCTCTACTGAGCCCGCCTGCGCGAGCCGGCAGGCAAGGCCTTGAGATGGAATCGTAGTGGGTCCGGGCGGCGGATCAGCCGGGCCCCAAGCCGATCATGCGGCGCCACGCACTCAGTTGGCCGATGTGCAACATCAGGTGGCCGCCGACATAAAAGCCGTGCATCGAGCCGATCGTGGCAAACTTCGCTCTCATCGCCTCGTTCGGGTTTTCGACGACGAACCGGGAATCATCGGCGGCTTGCAGCACTTCGATCGCCAGGGCGTGAGCAGCAAAGAAACGCTCGGTGATCTCGTCCATCGGTGGGTAGATGCCGCCGTCAGGATCATCGACGCAGGCCGCCCGGTGATCGAACCATCGCACGTATTCGTCGCTGGGTTCGATCGTGGCGGCGTCCGCCCCCAATTCGCTGACGATCCGCGACGGGTAGAGACTGAGGTGCCCGAAGATGAACGCTGGGTGGTTCGACTCGATCGCATGGCCATCCACGGTGGCCAAACGGGCGAACCTGTCCGCGGGAATCCCGGCGAGCAGTCGCTGAGCATAAGCCACTCCCAAACGGGCGGAATCGGCGATCATCGGGCCGATTTGACAAGCAGACGCAACTGACATCGGGTTACTCCTCAGGTTGGTTGAAGGCGATCAAGACTTCTCGCTTGCCGCCGGGGGGACCGGCCACTCGAGTGGCCCGAAACCCGGCAGCCGACAAACCGTCTCGAACCGCACGGCTGACACAGTAGGTGACCAATCGACCGGACTGGCGAAGTTGACCGCGCAGCGTCCGGAACACTTCGGTTCGCCACAGCGACGGCGCGACTTCGGGCGAATAAGGATCGAAGTAGATGCTGTCGAAAGGTTCGTCGGTCACCTCCCGCGACTCGCCCGTCCGTTGCTCGCACCAACGCAACGCGTCCCCGATCACCAGGCTCAGAGTCGCGGGTCCGAAACGAAATGTCAATTCGGCCTCGTCTTTGTCGCCGCCGCCCGATGCTATCGGCCTGACGCGATCCAGCCAATCGCAGAACTCATCGACCAACCCGCGATCGTCCACGTACCGCCCCAAGTCGAGTTGACGGATGACGGCGGCGGGAGGCGGTTCGATCTCCAACGCCGTGTAGGACAACGGCGTGTCGGTAGCGACCGCGAGATCGGCGGTCAGCAACCATCCCAATCCGGAGCCGAATCCGACTTCCAGCACCCGCGTCGGCAAGCCCTGTTCGAGTCGCCGTTCGACGTTGCCACCGCGCAGGTAGACGTGCCGCGTCTCGGCGACGGCCCCGCAACCGCTGTGCATCGCCTGGCCATCGGCAGCCGTCACCAAGGTCGGGCTGCCGTCGTCGGTCAAGCGAACCCGCCACCGCGAGTCAGGCGAATCGAAGGTCGGGCGATCGGGGATCGGCACGAAATTCAGGACGCGACCGCGTCCCCCGACATCTGCCGCAAGGCGTCGCGGATCCGCCGCAGATCGTTCTCCTCAAGCGGGCTGACCAACGGCAACAGCGGCCCGGTCTCGGCGATCCCGGCCAACCGCACCGCGTCGTGCAGGACTCGGATCGGATTGATCTCGTTACGCAAGTCTTCCAGCGGTTCGAAGAACTTGCGGATCTTAGCCGCTTCATCCAATTCGTCGGCTTGGATCGCCCGCAACATCCGCTGACTTTGCGACGGATGGACACAGACGCAGCCGCTGGTGAAGCCGCCCAACCCGAAGCCGTGTACGTGTTCGATCGCGGGCTGCTCGCCGATCCCGCTGATCATTCGCTCAGCCGGGAAGACCTCCAACAGTTCGCTCAAGTAACGATCGTCGGACGGGTCGTCGCGGACGACGGCGTACTTGACCCACGATACCACGCCATCCGATTCCAGGCTGCGGAGCGAGCGTTGACTGAGCCACCGGTCGAACTTGATGTAGACCACCAGCGGCTTGCCCAACTTTTCGGCCGCGTGACGAATGCCGCTGGCGATCCCCGCGTCATCCACGATGTCGCGTTGAGGCAGGACCATCGCCGTCGGGAAGTCGAATTCGCGCAGGACTTCGACTTGGTCCATCATCAGGCCATAGGCGGGACCGACCGACGGGACGACGCTGGTGGTCTGATCCGTCAGTTCACTCAACATCTCCAACAGCGCCGAGTAGCGACTCGGACGCACGTGATAGAAGAGCGCGTTGCCACCGTAAAGCAGGTGGGACACGCCTCCGGAGGTGATGTGCCGGATGACTTTCGCGTTCTCTTCACGAACGGCATTGCCGTCCGCATCGACCGCCAAGGGCGGAACCGCAATGACGCTGTCCCGCAATTTCTGGGCGTCTGGCAATCGGGTGTCCATCGTTCCTCTCGTCGTGATCGCTCGGTTGAGTCGGATGATATCGAAAAAAATACTCGAACGGGCGGCCGGCAGTCCGCAGCGGCTGATTCCGACATCTGGCTGAAATAGGAATCCGCTCGACCACCCGGGCCGATAAGTTACCGCAGTTTCTCCTCCGCTGCACTGTCCCGGAGGTAGTTCGGTTTCAATTCGAAGGACGTGATCGCTTGGCCATGTCGGAGTAACCGGTGTCCCAACTGGCCGACGTCGATCGCCTTCGGGGGAAGCCAGGCGGTTGCGGGCAAGGAACCGGCCGGGACCAGATCGAGCAGTTTCCGATCCGCGACGAAGACCTGCTCCCGTGGCGACGTCGCGACCGCGTCTTTCCACCGCTCCAGCGACCAGACTTCCGAACGCTGAGCCAACCGATCCGACTCGGCCGTCGCCTCCCAACCTGCCTGCTCCCAGCGCGCCACAAATACCTGCTGCCGGTAGGCATTCATGGCGACCAGTACTTGGGGCAAATCCGGGAAACGCCTCCAACAGCCACCTGCCATCGCGGCCAGCGTGTCGACGGCGACGACCGGGCACCCCAAGGCATACGCCAGCATCTTGGCGGTCGTGACCCCGATCCTCAGTCCTGTGAAAGACCCCGGCCCGGCGCCGACGGCGATCGCATCGATTCGCCCCGAGCAGGAACGGATATCGGTCAGCAAGCAACGAATCGCCGGGGCAAGCGTGGCGGCGCTGCGCTGCCGAGCCGAAGTTTCGATCCGCACCGACGCGCCATCCGTTCCGATCCAGGCGACCGAGCCGGTCCGTCCGCTCGTTTCGATCGCCAACACGCCCGCCTTCGCTCCCGCGGGCTCCACGGCGTTGGCCGGTAGGGTATCGCTGGTCTTCATCGCTTTCTCGAAAGGCAGACGCATCCGCTCGCTGTCGATTCTTGTGGCCGGCAATCGTCGCCGAACTTTCCCGCCGTCCCACGAACCGGACGTCATTCGCGAATCGGGTGTCCGAAGAAGGAAGTTGCAGTTAAACTTGACGATCCCGTGCGGAAGCGGCCGTCATTCGGCGACAGCCGTTCGGCGACCGTTGAGAAACTGATTGAGCTTCCAATTCCTTCCCACGTTCCGAGTTGCTGCCCGTGAGACGCGCCGTCATCAGTGATATTCACGGCAACTTGGAAGCCTTGCAAGCCGTCCTGAAGGACATCCAGGAACAGCAGGTCGACGAGATCGTTTGCTTGGGTGACATCATCGGCTACGGCCCCAACCCCTGCGAATGCCTCGACCACGTCATTCAGAAGGCCAAGTGGACGATCTTGGGGAACCACGACCAGGCGGCATTGTTCGATCCGGACGGTTTCAACCCGGTCGCCCTGCGGGCGATCTACTGGACCCGCGATCGGCTGGATCAGGGGCCCGGCGGCGCCCATCAGGTCAATCGTCGCTGGGATTTCCTCGGCGAACTCCCCCGCAGTCGGTCGGATGGCGACTGGCTGTTCGTACACGGGTCACCCCGCGACCCCACCAACGAGTACGTCTTTCCGGAGTACATCTTTCATCAGGCAAAGATGGAGATCCTGTTCTCGAAGATCCAACGCTACTGCTTCATGGGGCATACCCATCTGCCAGGGGTGTTCACGACGCACTGCGAATTCGTCACCCCCGACGAATGCGAGTATGTCTTCAAGCTGACCAACGAAAAGGTATTGGTCAACGTCGGCAGCGTCGGACAGCCCCGCGACGACAACAACCAAAGCTGCTACGTGGTAATCGATGATTCGGCAGGGACCGTGACGTTCCGGCGGGTCGAGTACGATTTCCTGACGACCTGCAAAAAAATCTATGCCGAGCCCGAATTGGACAACATGCTTGGCGACCGCTTGAAGCACGGGCGATAACTGCCTGTCATCGGCCCCGATTTGCCCCACTCGAACCATCTCGCCCGCCTCACCCCTTCCCCGGGATATTCAGCCGATGTTTCGAACGCGACTTCTGAGCCGATCGATCCTGATGTGCTTCGGGCTATTGGCCCTCGGGCCTGTCGCGGGACTGGCGGCGGACCCGCCTCAGCGGCCGAACGTGCTATTCATCCTCACCGACGACCAACGGCATGACGCCCTGTCGATCGCCGGGCACCCCCATCTGAAAACGCCGCATACCGATCGGCTGGCCCGCGAAGGCTTGCATTTCAAGAATGCGTTTTGCACGACCTCGATCTGCTCACCCAGTCGCGCCACCATCCTGTCCGGCCTTTACGCTCACGCCCATGGCGTGACGAACAACTTCACGGAATACCCCGAAGACCTGCCGACTTGGCCGAAGGCGCTGCAAACGGCGGGCTACCGCACGGCGTACCTCGGCAAGTATCACATGGGCGAGGACAACGACGATGTTCGGGGCGGGTTCGATTACTTCGTGACCCACAAAGGGCAGGGCAAGTATTTCGATACCGAGTTCCGCTTCCACGGTGGTGAACGCAAGGTCGTGCCCGGCTACTACACGACGGTCGTCACCGACATGGCGCTGGATTGGCTCGAAACCGTCTCCCCCCCTGACGCCTCCGTCGCCACCGACCGGCAACCGTGGGCGCTGACGATCGGCCACAAGGCGCCCCACAGCTTCTACTACCCCGAGCCGAAGTACGAGCGGACGTTCGACGACGTGCGGATCGAGTACCCCCGAACCGCCTTCATGCTCGACGACAAGCCGGCTTGGTTCGAACAACGCCTGGATACTTGGCATGGCATCTACGGCCCGTTGTTCGACTACCGCAAGCAATGGCCAGACCGCTCCGCCGAAGGTGTCGCCGACTTCGCCCGGATGGAGCGGGCCTACTGGGGCACGATCCTCTCGGTCGACGACTCGGTAGCGCGGCTCTACGAGTTCCTGGAAAAGTCGGGGCAACTCGACAACACCCTGATCATCTACACGACGGACAACGGCATCCTTTCGGGCGAACACGGGATGATCGACAAACGGACGATGCATGAGCCGTCGATCCGAATCCCCCTGATCGTTCGCTATCCTGGCCTGACCCCGCCCGATCAACCGCGGGTCATTCATCAACAGGTGCTGACGACCGATTTCGCTCCGTCCATCCTCGATATCTGCGGCGTCCCCCCGCTGCCCAAAACTCACGGAGCCAGTTGGAAAGGGATCGCTCAGGGGGACGCTGATTTTGACGCCGTTCCGTGGCGGACGGCGTGGCTGTATCACTACAACTACGAAAAGCAGTTCCCCTACACGCCGAACGTCCGCGGCGTGCGAACCGATCGCTACAAGTACATCCGTTATCCTCACGGCGATGGTGGCCCGGATCGTCATCTGGCAGAACTCTACGACGTCCAAGAGGACCCCGAGGAAACGACCAACCTGATCCTCGATCCGGCTTACGCGGATCTGATCGGCGTGCTGCGAAAAACGCTCGATGATCTTTTGGTCGCCACCGAAGCCGTCCCCGACCGAATGCCGCTCGACGAAGGGATCGGGAAGGAACTTCCCGACGCCGCGATCCGGTAATCCGACCGACCCGCCCCATCCACGGCTGCCGAACGGATCGCGAAAGACGCGTCGGCGGCCGCATTCCGATCGAGCCTTCCAGTACGACCCGCCGGCTTTCTGTCTATCCGCAGCGCAAAAAATACCGGCAATCAGCGTCGTGCCGCTGAGTCACTCGCAGCCCAGCAGGAGAACAACGCATGAGTTCGGTCACGCCAGCGGACGATCGTCCCGGGGAACCCACGGAATTTGCCTCGGCCTATCGGCCGGTGGCCGATGTCGGCCGGAAGCAGACCCGCGGTCCCCAGCCGCCCTTGATCTTCGCCTTGGCCGCGGCCACCTCCTTCCTGCTCTACCTGCACCGCTACACCTGGAACCTGATTCGGCCCGAGATCGAGAAGGAGTACCAACTCAGCAACACCCAACTGGAAGCGCTCGGGTCGGCATTCTTCTTCCCTTACGCGCTCGGCCAAATCCCCGGCGGGATTCTCGCCGACCTGTTCGGCCCGCACCTATTCTTGGTGGCGATCATCGTGATTTGGTCGCTGCTGCTGCCGCTGCACGGGCTGGCCGGTAGCTTCGCGTCGCTGCTAGCCGTCCGCGGCAGCTTCGGGTTCGCCCAGGCGGGCTGCTACCCGGCGCTCAGCCAGGTTACCCGAGCCTGGTTCCCGCTGCGGAAGCGGACTCAAATCCAGGGCTGGATCGCCAGCGCGTTCGGTCGCGGCGGTGGCGCGATGGCGTCGATCGTGATGGGCTCGTTCCTGATGGGCTATCTCGGCTTGGGCTGGCTCGCCTCGCTGTGGACGCTATCGATCGTCGGCGTCGTTTTCGCGGCGTTGTTTCTGCTGCTGTTCCGCAACACACCGGAGGACGAAAAACCAGAGGACGAATCGCTTGCGGAACAGCCGAAGGAACAACCGACGACCGGCCAACCGCCCCGGGTACTGCCGTTTCGTGTCGCGATGAAGAACCGCAGTTTCTTGATCCTGGTGGCCCAGCAATTCCTCAACGCCGGCTCCGATGTCGTGTTCGTGCTGATCCTCGGCAGCTACCTGAAGTCGCTCGGCGTCGACAGCGGCGGACAACTCGGGGTGCTGATCAGCTTGCCGCTCTGGGGCGGGGCGGTGGGCGGAATCTTCGGCGGTTACGCGAACGACTGGGCCCTGCAACGCTTCTCGAACCGGCGTTGGTGCCGGGCGGCGGTGGCGGGAACCGGCTTGGGGATCGGCGGCCTGCTGGTGATCGCATCCGTCGGCTATACCGATCCGACTACCGTCGCCATCGGGCTGATGATCGCCCGTTTCTTCACCGACTGGAATCAACCGACGGTGTGGGGTGCCTGCACCGACATGGGGGGTCGTTATTCCGCGACCGTCTTCGGCATCAACAACATGTCGGGCAACTTCGGGGCGTTCCTGACGCCGCTGGCCATCGGCATGTTGCTCGATTGGTTCAGCACACTCGTGATGGTGAACGGTGAACAGATCCGCCAAACCAATTACGCACCCGCTTTCGTGCTCTGCGGGGTGATGATGCTAGCCGCCGCATCCGCCTGGTTGGTGATCGATTGCACCAAACGGATCACGCCCGACGCGTGACCCGGACGGGTGGCCGATTCGGACGCATCAGTGGTTGAAGAGAAATTCTTTCGAATTGATCAACGACCAGATGACGTCTTCCATCGCCGTTTTGCGATCTTCTCGCCCGCCGACGTAGGCGAGCACGGCGCTCATTTCGTCAGCCGTGGGGACCCTGGCCAAGGCGATTTGGTAAAGCCGTGTGATCGCCGCTTCATCCTGTTCACCCGATTCGGCCGCTAATTTGGCCGCACGCCCGACTTCGGCGGACAACTTGCCTTGAACCTCTTCCGAGTTCAACAGGTGCAAGCTCTGAGCCAAGTTCGATTCTTGAGACCGTTCGCACTCACAAGCGGTAGTCGAATCGGGACGACCGAAGACGCTGAGGAAGTACGATCCGAAGCCGGTATCGGGCAACGCTACCGCACGGGTTCCCGGCGGCATCGATTGGAAGGCGGTCGGCGATTGGGTGACGGTATCGACGGCATCCAACAGCACTTCCGCGGCCAACCGTTTGGGGTAGTACCGGGAATGGCTGCGGCGATCGTCGAGGTTCGCGTCCAACGCCTGGCTCGAGAAAGAGTACGTGTGGGATTGGCAGATCAGCCGCACCAGCGACTTGAGGTCGTATCCCGACGCGACGAACTCGTAGGACAATGCGTCGAGCAGTGCCGGGTTCGAAGGCGGGTTGGTGACCCGCATGTCATCTTCCGGTTCGACCAGGCCGCGTCCCAGGAAATGTTTCCAGTAGCGATTGGCAAGCGACCGAGCGAAGAACGGGTTTTCCGGATCGACCATCCAGCGTGCCAAATGCACCCGCGGGTCCTCGTTCGCGGAGACCTCAATCGGGTCTCCGTCCAAGCCCATCGGCGGCAGCGGTTGACCCGTCTTGGGGTGCTGCGCGGTCGGGGCACCCGGCCGCGAATAGAACTCGGGTTCCTGGCCGCTATCACCCGGCTTCTTCGATACGAGCGAGAAAAATGCGGCCAACTGAGCGTAATCGGCTTGGCTCCATTTTTCGTAGGGATGATGGTGGCAACGCGCACATTGAACCCGCTGGCCCATGAACAATTGGGCCGCGTCCTCGGTCCGTTGCTCCAAGTCCGGAACCTGGGCGTACCACATCACGGCTGGGTTGTTGGCGGGTGACCCCGAGGCGGTCAGCAACTCGGCCACAAACTGGTCGTACGGCTTGTTCTCCAACAGGCTTTGGCGAATCCAGTGGTGAAATGCCATGTTCGAAAATTGCAGCGTCCCGCCACTGCGTCGATTCCGCAGGATAGCGCCCCACTTGCCCGCGAAATGGTCGGCGTAATCCTCGCTGTCGAGCAACCGGTCGATCAACTGGTCACGTTTTTCTCGACTCGGCGAAGCGTCCGCGGCGAACTGCTGGACCTCCTCGAGCGTCGGCAGGCGACCGGCGATGTCGAGCGTCGCACGCCGCAGGAAAGTCGCGTCATCGCAATCGGCTGAAGCGGGAATCCCGAGCGCCCGCAGCTTGTCAAAAACATGCTCGTCGACCGCGTTGCGGGGCTGGTCCAACCGGGCGAACCCGGCATCGACCGCCGCGTCTTCTCGGCCGTCCGAAGGTCGATCGGCGGGGAAGGGGATGTCAGCGTTGAAGACGGCGATGTGGCTTTGGAAGCGAACCATCACAGCCACGTCACCGACCAATTGCTGGGTCTCGACCCAACCGGTCGCCGAGACTTCGGCCATCGACGGATCGTTCGACTCGTAGACCGCAGCGGCGGTGACGTCTTCGACCGAACCGTCGCTATAGCGGGCGACCACCGAAACTTGTTGCGACTGACCTGTCGACAGTCGGCGCCGGCCGGGGAACACCTCGATCGACTCCACACCCGGAGCCGTGAGGTCACCGAAAGGAGTCCCTTGGGCAATCCAACGCCACAACAAACGGTATTCGTAGCTGTCCGGTTCCAAGCGAGCCCCACCACCATGCGGAACCTCCCCGGTCCCCTTGGTCAACAATAAGCTGCGGTGCGGGCTGGCGGGCGAAATCCGCCGGCCCCGAGACTCCTTCACTAAGAACTCGTAGTCTTCCTGCGGCTCGAAACCGAGCAGCGACAAACGGAACCCGTTTTGACCCGAAATCTTGCCGTGGCAGCCGCCGCCGTTGCAGCCCAACTTGGTGAATACCGGAACGATCTGCCGCTGGAAGTGAATCGGCGGTTCCTGTCCCACACCGCTGACCCGAATCGTTGTCGTGGCAACCTGAGCTGCCGATCCGGCCCAGGCCGAAGGCAGTCGCGCGGTGACCGTCACCTCGCCATCGGCGATCGGGATCACCATCCCATGATCATCGATCTCGACCAAACCGGCCGGTTCGGCCGCGTAGCTGACGACCCGAGTGAAATCACGTGTTTCCCCATCCGCCCCCTCGGCGGTGACGACCAATTGCAACCGGGAGTCGCCGCCGACCAGCGAATCAGCGACCAGCGCACCGCCGTTTTCGATCCGCAACTGCGTGACCGGAACGATCGGCGGATCGCCCGCTGAGTTAGCGCGAGTCACAGGAAGCCATGTGATCGAGCTGACCAATCCGGCCGCCCAGACCAAAACGATTCCGTGAAGTTTGCCACTTCGTTTCATACGACGACCAAAATGGGTCAGGGGAAGGTAGAGAGCGGTCGTCCTTGACCCAGGTATTTCCGTCGAGCGTGCCCGGCTAGCGGACTGCCGGTCAAATCAGCTCGTGAATCGGCGGGTGATCGACCAAGAATTGCGGACGACCGGTGGGATCGGCGATGGTCACCGCCGCGGTGTCGATCCCGAGGTTGTGATAGAGCGTGGCGACGATCTCTTGCATGTGGACCGGACGTTCGGCGGCTTCTTCGCCTAAGCGGTTGGTCGCCCCGATCGCTTGGCCGCCACGAATGCCACCACCGGCCAAGAACGCGGCGCTGACCCGTGGCCAGTGGTCCCGTCCGGCTTGGGCGTTGATTTGCGGCGTCCGGCCGAACTCGCCCCAAACCACGATCGAAACGTCGTCGAGCATCCCCCGCTGATCCAAGTCCTCGATCAAGGCGCTGACGCACTGATCGAGCTTCGGACCATGGTCACGAACCATGCCAAAGTTGTTGCCGTGGCTGTCCCAACGACCGTAGCTGAGGCTGACCACCCGCACTCCGGCTTCGATCAACCGCCGGGCAATCAGCAGGTGGTCGTTGCAGGTCGGAGCCCCGTCGTACTGGAATTGGTAGGGTTTGCCGTCGCCATACCGCTCGACAATCCGTGGGTCTTCCTTCGACAGGTCGAGCGCGTCGATCAATTTGCTGCTGGTCAACACGTCGAGCGCCCGCTGCCCGAAGGCATCCATCCCGGCCATCGCACCGGTGATGTCGATCTCCCGACGCATCTGGTCGAGTTGTCCGAGCAGTTGACGGCGATCACCCAAACGGTCCAGCGTGATGCCGTTGAGCGTCATGTTTTGCATGCCCGGGCCATCCGGGCGGAACGGCGCGTGAGCCGAACCGAGGAAACCTGGCACGCCCGGATCGGACCAAGGCACGTGACTGGTCGGGGCCGCCAGCCCGACGTAAGGCGGAACCGACGGGTCGGCAGGTCCGTAGAGCTTGGAAACGGCCGATCCGATCGCCGGCCGCCCGCCGACACTTCGCAGATCGTTGCGTCCCCAACCGGTCATGCACTGGAAGGCTTCGTGGCCGCCGTGACAACCGACGACCGCACGCAGCACGGCGGCCTTGTCCATCATCCCCGCCAATTGTGGGAACATCTCGCAGATCTCGATCCCCGAAACGTTCGTCTTGATCGGCCGAAACTCGCCCCGAATCTCGCTCGGCGCGTCGGTCTTGATCTCCCACATGTCCTGATGCGGCGGCCCGCCCGCCAGGAAAATGTTGATCACCGCTTTCTGCGACGATGATTTACCGGACGCCGCCTCAGCCCGATAAAGATCCGCTAGCGAGAAACCGCCGGCACCAAATGACAGCCCGCCGATCTTTAGGAATCCGCGACGGCTGATACCGTCACAGTAACGAGTCGCTTGACCAAGAATGGAAAGCATGATCGGCTCCGCTGCGGGTGGGGGAGGGGGCGGGGGCAGGTATCGGCATGCCGCGGCTTTCGCCTCAGCAAGCCTTAGTCTAACGCTTCCGTGCAGGCGAACGCAACTTTTTAACGCCCCCAAAGCAAGTTTTTCGGGCTCTGCCGAAGCCACCCATCCGGGTGGGTCAGCGGCATCAAAAGTGCTTTTCGTGCGGTGCAGCAGCAGGCGTTGAGGGACGGTCTGGAGCGACGGAATACCCCGGCCGACTCGGTCAGCGCAACCGAATGGTGTCGAACCGCATCGACCGCAGGTCGATCCTCAGCAGGCGATTTTTGAGCGGCTTGCCGAGGCCGACGATCAGCTTGATCGCCTCCATCGCCGCCAGGCATCCGACCGTCCCGCTGACCGCACCGACCACCGGAAATCTACGTTTCCATCCGGCGGGGACTTCCGGAACCCACTCTCGGAAGGACGCCGTTTCCGGGGGGTGAATGACGGTCAACGAAGCTTCCAATTCGAACATCGCCGCCTCGATCACCGGCTTGCCCTGCCGCTGAGCCGCGTCGTTCATAGCCAATCGCTCTTGGAACATCGGTGCCGCGTCGACGACGCAATCGGCCATGCCGACCAGGCGATCGGCATTGCTGGGCGACAAATTCTCACCGACCCCGACGATTTCTAAACGCGGGTTCAATTCCTTCAGCCGACGGACGGCCGATTCGATCCGCGGCTTGCCCAACCAATCGTGGGTCATCAGCAATTGGCGATTCAGGTCGGAAGGGCGAACGTTGCCGGCATGGGCGAGAATCAGCCGCCCGATACCGGCGGCGGCGAGTTCATACGCGACGGCGGAACCGAGCCCCCCGACACGGCTAACCAAGACACTGGCCCCTTTCAGTTTCCGCTGCCCCACTTCGCCGAAGTCGCGGACATCGAGTTGCCAGGCGTAGGTTTCGCGTTCTTCGTCCGACAAGTCGGCGGAAATGCGCGGCGAAACGGAGGAACCGGACTCGAGATGGGACATGGTCAAACTTTCAACCGCCGCTGATCAACGGCATCAAGGTCAAGCGATCACCCGCAACGACGGGGGTGTCGAGCTTGGCGGGCAGCGCGGCGGAATCGCGAATCACCAAAAAACCGGCCGGGAACGCCGCATCCGGCCGACCCAGCCCGCCATCCCCGTCCAGCCATTCGCCGGCGGCAGGGTATTCATGACAAAAACGGAGCAACAGGTCACCCAATCGCCCGTCACCCGTCCACGGGATCGTCACTTCGTCCCGTCCGACGGCACGTTCCAAGGGGCCGGTCAATTCCAGCACGATGCGGGTCGACTCGCTCAAACTCGATTCTCCTCAAGCCGATTCGGGGGCAGCGATCGAGACCGGAGTTCCGGCCTGAGTCGCTTGTCGGTTACGCCGCAACTGACCGCAGGCGGCATCGATCTCGCCCCCCTTGCGGACGCGAAAGTTGACGTTGATCCCGCCTCGCTCCAAAACCTCGCGAAAACGACTGGTCGCCGTCGAGGTCGGAGTCCGGTAGGGCAGCCCGGCGACCGGATTGTAGGGGATCACGTTCAGCATCGCGCCACGTCCTCGAAGCAAATGTCCCAATTGAGCCGCCTGCGTCGGCGAATCGTTCAGCCCCCCCAGCAGCACGTATTCGAACGTCAGCCTGCGGCCGCTGGCTTCGAAGTACCGGTCGGCAGCCGCCATCAACGCCTCGACGCCGATCTTGCGATTGACCGGGACGAGCCGATTCCTGAGTTCGTCTTCTGGGGCATGCAAGCTGACCGCCAAGTTGTAGGGAACGCCGTGCCGCGCCAGACGATCGATGGCGGGGGGCAACCCGACCGTGCTGATCGTGATCCGCCGCGGGCTGATCCCCAAACCTTCGGGGCTACGGGCGACATCCAGCGCCGACAACACCCGCTCGAGATTCGCGAGCGGCTCGCCCATCCCCATCATCACGATGTGACTGAGCCGCTCCTCATGATCGAGCCGATGCTGCAACCGCAACATCTGTTCCAGGATCTCGCCCCGAGTCAAATTCCGATCGACGCCATCCAACCCGCTGGCACAAAACACACACCCCATCGCACAGCCCACCTGGCTGCTGACGCAGATGCTCCGCCGCGGCCCGTCGCGCAGCAGGACGCACTCGACTTCGCCCCCGTCCGCCAAGCCGATCAGCAGTTTCTCCGTCCCGTCCGGTGACGTCTGATGCCGCGCGATCGACCCGGCAAACAGGACGAAATCCTCAGCCAAGTGTTGGCGGAGCGAGCGAGACAGGTCCGTCATCGATTCGAAATCGGCCGCCCTCCCTTGGTAGATCCAGCGCCAAACTTGAGCCGCCCGAAACGGCTTTTCCCCCCGCTCGACCACCCAATCCCGCAACTCGGCCAGCGACAGATCGAGCAGGTGGCGTCGGGGGGCGACGTTCGAACCGCCGGGTTCGCGGCCGTCCGCCGACTCCACGCGACGCGGCTCCGACGAGGCGTCTTGGTCAGCGGGATCGGGTAACGATTGGGACATCAGGAGCAATCGGTGAAAATGGGAACGAATGGGCTCGGCCAACCGCGGGCGCTTGCCGACCGGAAGCCGTCCGCTATTGTAGGCAAGCCACGGTTCTCCGCACCGCCTAATCGGATGCATCCGCGAATCGGCCCCGAAAGCCGACAGGGCGGCCGGCTCCATCCGAGCGCGGCACGGGCTCGCCCGTCCGGTATTCATCTCAACCCGCTCGCTCCGGGCGTTTAATCATGCCAACGATCGAAATCGACACGCCCGCCGCTCTGAATCGGTTTCTGACCCTGGCCGCGATCGATGGGATCAGCGGTAAAGAACGCGACGTGATGAATCGGATCATCGGGCTGCTCCGCACCGCCGGCGTGGACGAGCGTCGGATTCGCTTTGATGACGCCAATTGCCGCAGCCCGATCGGCGGGGAAGTCGGAAACTTGATCGTCGATTTGCCGGGCACCGTCGCAGGCCCGACGACGCTCCTTTCGGCTCACGCGGACACGGTCCCGATCTGCCAGGGGAGCACACCGGTTGTCGACGGCGATTCGGTCAAGAGCGTTCGCGAGTCGACCGGTTTGGGGGCTGACGACCGGGCCGGCTGTGCCGCGATCGTGACTGCGGTCACCGAGCTGCTCGCGTCCGGCCGCCCACATGCCCCGATCAAGCTGCTGTTCTGCATTCAGGAGGAGATCGGCTTGTGCGGCGCTCGGTATCTCGACGCCAAGCTATTGGGCCCGATCGACCGGGCCTTCAATTTCGATGGCGGACGAGTGGAAAAATTGACCCTCGGCGCGACCGGTGGGGAACGGATGACGATCGTCATTCATGGCGTCCCAGCGCACGCCGGCGTCGCCCCTCAGACGGGCGCCAGCGCGATCGTGATGGCGGCCCGGGCGATCGACGGGCTGTATCGAGACGGTTGGTTGGGAGCGGTTCAGAAACCGGGTCTGGGAAGCGGCACCGCCAACGTCGGCGTGATTTCCGGAGGCGATGCGACCAACGTGATCACGCCGCTGGTGAAGTTGCGGGCGGAAGCCCGCAGCCATGACCCGGCGATGCGATCACGCATCGTCGAGGAAATCACCAAAGCGTTTCGGTCGGCCGCGGCCGAAATCGCCACGGACACCGGGGTGACCGGCAGGGTCGAAATCGACACGTCGGTTGATTACGAAGCGTTCCGCCTCCCCCCCGACCACCCGACCGTGCTCGCCGCCGACCGGGCGATCCGCGCGGTCGGCCGCGAACCGTACGGCGAAGTCACCAACGGTGGGCTCGATGCCAACTGGCTAAACCGCCACGGCATCCCCGCGGTCACGCTGGGTTGCGGCCAATGCGACATCCACACGGCGGAGGAAACGCTGTCGATCCCCGACTACCTGGATGCCTGCCGCGTCGCCTTGGCGTTACTGCTGCCCGACGAATCGGCTGCCGCCGAGCCCCACAGGGACGAATCCTCCGCCGGCTGATTAACCGTCCGACACCTACCTCTGCCGGGCGGTGCGTCGGGGGCGTCAGCCGCCGATCTGATCCGAGATCACTTCGTGCAGATGCACGAAGGTCTTGCCCAGCCGACCGCCGTAGTTTCCGGCACTGATCTTGGCCAAGCCGGGAGTGTCAGCCGCCGCCAAGATCGCGGCCCGAGTCGCCGCCTGAAGCGACCCTAAGTCGCGGCCGTTGATGATGATTTCCATCACCGACCGGACCCCTGCGGGCAACTTGGAACGCTCGCCCAGGCGATCCCGCAGCGTCGGGCAGTACTCGGCGTAGGTGCTGGCGATCATGAAACTGTAACGGCTCCCCGCCTTGCTGCCGCTGGCCGCGACCCCACCTGGAAAAGGCGTGATCGTGTCGGGGACCGACTCGACCGCCTCGGCGGCCCGCTGCGCCGCCAGGATCGCCGCATCCTCAGTCGTCCCGAAAAACCACAAGTTGCCTCCCATCACGCCGTCCATCGAGCCGAATCGGCGGGACAGGAAAAATTCACCTCCCAAGATCGGAATCACCCAACCCCGCTCGCCATGCCGCACGTCACGGAACTGGTAGCCGTCGCCGAACAGGGCGATTTTTCGTCCCAACTTGAAAAAATCAGGGGTGTCGAGCCGGTTGAAGCAGCGAATCGTGGGACAGGTCAACGCGTTCTGGCTGATCCTTGCCAGCATCACCTTTTCGAGGTGCTCGCGACGATCCTTGCGAAACCGGGGAACGTGGAATTGAACGATCGCGCCCGGGCGACCGTCCGGCGTGTCGGCCGCGTCGACCCAGCCCCCCACTCCGGCTTCGCAATCGCACAAAATCGTGCTGCTGGCATGGCCCGTGACCGCCGCGACGGCATGCCCCAACCAAGTCCGATCGCGGCCGGTCAACAGGATCTCGCCGTACAGGCTGCGGAATCCCTCCGCGTACGTGTCGTCGACAAGTTGTCGCAGGTCGAGCATGTCGGGGGCCTCGGGGCAGGACACTCGGGATCACATCGGACGGCTCGGAGCATAACGAAATGCTTGGCTTTCGAGTACCGCACCGACCGCCAAAATCGATCCCGCCAGCCGCCGCACGGGTCTCAAAATGGAGGAGCTGGCGGGTATTTGTCGCCCTGAGGGTATCCTCTGAACAGTGCCAAAATTACACTGTCGAGCGAATCGGCGAGTTGACGTTGTTCGGTGGGGTGCTTTTGCGGTTCCCTCCGGCGTCACCGCCCGGCCATCGCCACTCCCAACAGAACGACATGTCACCCGATCCCGGCACGCCATCGACTTCTTTTTTCATCCGGCACGAGTTCGCCATTCGGCGGTTGCACTCGCTGACCGGTATCGTCCCGCTGGGCGCCTACATGGTCGTCCACCTGACGACCAACGCCAGCATCTTGAACGGCACCGAGACGTTCCAAAAAGCCGTCTACATGATCCACTCGCTCGGCGCGTTGCTGCCGGTCGTCGAGTGGGGATTCATCTTTGCCCCGCTGCTGTTCCACGCCATCATCGGCATCTGGATCGCTCGGACCGGCCACAGCAACACATCGCATTACAAATACGCCAGCAACCGTCGCTACTTTTGGCAACGGATCACCGGCTTGATCGCTTTCGTCTACCTGATGATGCACGTCTGGCACCTCCACGGTTGGGTCCACATGACCCCCTGGGTCGAATTGGGGGAACGTTACGGCTTCGCACAATTTCGGGCCTACAACGCCGCCAGCACCTTGGCGATCGCGATGAACAGTCTGTTCTGGCAGGCCTTTTACCTGATTGGCGTCTGGGCCTGCGTATTCCACTTGGCCAACGGCTTGTGGACTTCGGGCATCACGTGGGGCTTGTGGATTTCGGCGAAGGCTCAGGCACGGGCACTCAAGGTTTGCACCGCGTTTGGCGTCGTCCTGTTGGTAATCGGTACCAGCGCCTGGTGGGGTGCGATCTCGACCGATCCGGCCGAGGCTAAGGCGATCGAAGACCGGATGTACCGGGCGAACGTCGAAGCCGGCTGGGTGCCGCTGAGCACCAAGAAGCGAACCCAACCCGACCCGGTTGTCGCACAACCACCAGCCTCAGCCGTCGAACCGACGGACGCGGCTCAGTGAGTGAATATCCCCCTCCCGGTTGCGGTTAGCACAGCAGTCATTTGCGGTCCGATCCGGACCGCCCACGGGTAATGGTCTGAGCGGGGCATCGCTCAGCCGACCGCGAGTTTCCGTGATTCAACGTCCGATTTCATAACGAACGCGTACCACATCACCGCCATCTCGGCGGGCATCTTCGGAGTGATCCATCATGGCACAGCATCGAGTCGTCGTCGTCGGAGGCGGGTTGGCCGGTTTGGCCGCGACGATGAAGTTGGCCGAACTGGGCGTGAAGGTCGATTTGATTAGCCTCACACCCGTCAAACGTTCGCACAGCGTCTGCGCCCAAGGCGGCATCAATAGCTGTAACGACCAGACCCGACAACTCGGTGACAGCGAGTGGAAGCACCTGGACGACACGGTTTACGGCGGTGACTTTCTGAATCACCAACCGCCCTGCAAAGAGATGGCTTTCTGGGCCCCCAAGGTCATCGACCTGATGGACCGCTTGGGCGTCCCCTTCAATCGCACCGGGGAAGGCTTCATCGACCGCCGCCGCTTCGGCGGAACCCTCTACAAGCGGACCGCCTTCTCCGGTGCGACGACGGGCCAGCAATTGCTGTACGCCCTGGACGAACAGGTCCGGCGCCGCGAAGCGGAAGGGTTGGTCAAGAAGTACGAATTTTGGGATTTCTTGGGCCCGATCCAAGACGAACAGGGACGTTGCCGTGGCGTCGTCGCCCAAGATATGGTGTCGATGGAGATCCGCGGCTTTCCAGCCGACGCGGCGATCGTCGCCACCGGCGGCTGCGGCTTGTTGTTCGGCAAGAGCACGATGAGCGTCTTCTGCACCGGCAGCGCCGCCAGCCGATGCTTCCAAGCCGGAGCCCGCTACGCCAACGCGGAGTTCATTCAGGTCCACCCGACCGCGATCCCCGGCGCGGACAAGCTGCGGCTGATGAGCGAATCGGCGCGGGGTGAAGGCGGCCGAGTCTGGGTACCTCGCAAACCGCATGACGCCCGAGCGCCAAAAGACATTCCCGCCGCCGATCGTTTCTACTTCCTGGAAGAACGTTACCCGAAATACGGCAATTTGGTTCCTCGCGACATCGCGACCCGCGAGATTTTCGACATCTGCGTCAACGAGGGGCTGAGCGTCGAAAACGATCGGATGTCCGTCTACCTCGATCTGACGCATATCCCCAAGGCCGAATTGGATCGCAAGCTAGGCGGGATCCTCGAGATTTACGAGAAGTTCCAAGGGGTCGACCCGCGATTCGAACCGATGAAGATCTTCCCCGCCGTCCACTACAGCATGGGCGGGCTGTGGGCCGATTATGTCAAGTCGGGCGATGGCGGCCTGCTGATGGGGGCACCACGTAACCAGATGACCAACATCGAGGGGCTCTACGCGATCGGCGAATGCGATTACCACTACCACGGTGCCAATCGGCTGGGTGCGAACTCGCTGCTGTCGTGCATCTTCTCCGGCCTGTTCGTCGGCCCGTCCATCGTGAATTACGCGGCCAACCAGCAGGGCGGTCACGCGGAAATCCCCTCGTCGCTGGTCGACGCCTCGGTGGGGGCCCAGAAGACACGCCATCAACGGCTCTTGAACGACGCCACCGGCGACGAAAACCCATACCTGATCCACCAGGAACTGGGCGACGTGATGACGCGAACCGCGACCGTGGTGCGACGCAACGATCAACTGCGAGAAGCGATCTCACATGTTGACGAGCTGCACGAGCGGGCGATGCGGGTCAGCCTCTCCGATGGCGGGAATTGGACCAACCAAAACGTGATCTTCGCCAAGTCGGTGCAGGACATGTTCCCGTTGGCCAAATCGCTGCTGCACGGCGCGTTGCTCCGTGACGAGTGCCGAGGCGCCCACTACAAACCCGACTTCGAAAAGCCCAGCCTGACGTCCGAAGAGCCCGTCGAACGACGCCGACAAGCGGAACAGTGGTGCGACGAGTTCGAGGCGAATAATCGCAAGTTCCTCAAGAGCACGATCGCCGAATGGGACGCGACGGGTAATCAGCCGAAGATGAGCTACGAGGACGTGGATACGTCCCTGATTCCCCCGCGACCGCGGTTGTACGGCTTGGTCGGCGCCGACGCGATCGAAGAGGTTTGGAAGGAACGGGCCGCCGCGCGGCTGGCCGAACCCCAAGCCGCCCCATCCGCCGGCTGATTCGTCACCCTTTCGTCATTCCGTTTTCGCATTTTTCACCTGGAGGGTTTTCGCCGTGATCGCCCCTGTCCTGTCGCCGAAGAACCGTCCGACTCACATCCGTGTTCGCGTCCAACGTCAGGACGGCCCGGGCAAGGAACCCTACTGGGAGTTGTTCGAGATCGCCTACGAACGCGAGATGAACGTCATCAGCGTGCTGCAAAAGATTGCCGCCAAAGGCCAAACGGTCGACGGCAAAAAGGTCTCCCCGGTCGCCTGGGATTGCGGCTGTTTGGAAGAGGTCTGCGGCTCTTGCACGATGGTCATCAACGGGCGAGTCCGGCAAAGTTGCAGCGCCTTGGTCGACCACCTGCTGGTCGAGAACCCGGACGAGATCGTCCTGGAACCGATGCAAAAGTTCCCTGTCATCCGCGACCTGATGGTCGACCGGCAACGCCTGTTCCGGGCGCTGCAACGGGTCAAGGCCTGGGTCCCGGTCGACAGCTACTATGACCTCGGTCCCGGCGAGCGAATCCCCCGATCCGACCAGGAACGGGCCTACCCACTCAGCCAATGCATGAGTTGTGGGTGCTGCCTGGATGCGTGCCCGCAATTCAACAAGATCGAATTGCAGCGGGAAACCGGGGAATCCGCAGAACAGTTTGAAGCCCGCAAATTGGCCGCGTTCGATAACGCCTTCGTGGGGGCGCACGCGATCAGCCAAGCGATGCTGTTCAACCAGAATCCTACCGGCAAGGCGCTAGCCGGCGATCGCCTCGACGCCCTGAGTGGCCCGGGCGGAGTCGCGACTTGCGGGAATGCCCAGAACTGCGTCGCCGTCTGTCCCAAGGAAATCCCGTTGACCACTTCGATCGCGCGTGCCGGTCGAGCGACCACCGTCGCGGCGATCAAGAAGTGGTTCGAATCCTGACCACCGCCCGTCGCGACGTAGCGGCTATGAAGACCGTTTCCCAGCATCCGACTTAGCCCTCGTCTCGATGTCCGACGCGTCCACGTTCTTTCGCAACTTCATCCGCAATCCGATCCAGGTCGGCGCGGTCCTGCCCAGCAGTCCCGGCTTGGCGGAGATGATGGTCCGCAGCGTCGATTGGGAATCGGCCCGAGCGGTGATCGAATACGGCCCGGGTACCGGCGTGTTTACCGAGCGGATCGGCGAGTGCCTGCGGCCGGAGAGCCGTTTCTTTTCCATTGAAAAATCGCCCGAATTGGCGTCACGGACCCGTGCCCGCTGTCCCGATGCGGTCGTGCTGGAAGCGAGTGTCGCCGACGTCGAAAAACTTTGCCGCGACCAAGGGATCGACCAGGTCGATGCCATCCTGTGCGGCTTACCTTGGGCCGCCTTTCCGGAATCACTCCAGAACGAATGCTTCGACGCGATGCTCCGCGTCCTCCGTCCCGGGGGGCAGTTCGCTACCTTCGCGTACTGGCAGGGGGTGCTGCTGCCAGCCGGTCGCCGCTTCGCGAAGCGTTTGCATTCGACGTTCGGCGAAGTCCGTCGCAGCCCGACCGTGTGGCGCAACGTGCCGCCGGCGTTCGTCTACCGCTGTCGCCTCTAAGCCACCGCGTCTTCGGAAAGCCCTCCGGAATCGGCCGCGACGGGCGGACGGAAAGCGAGCAGACGGAGCGCGTTCAGGACGACCACCAGAGTCGAACCCTCGTGGAAAACGACCGCGACGGCCAATTGCAATCCGAATATCGCAGCGGGCACAAGCACCGCGATCATGCCCAGGCTGATCCACAGGTTTTGCCGGATCACACGAGAGGCTTGGCGGCTGAGCGAAACGGCAAAGGGCAAGCGGGAAAGGTCGTCGGCCATCAGCGCGACATCGGCCGTTTCCAAAGCCACGTCCGAACCGGCCGCCCCCATCGCGATCGACACGGTCGCGGCGGCCAACGCCGGCGCGTCGTTGACACCGTCGCCGATCATCGCGACCGGCGTCTGCCCCGCGAGCCGACCGACCGCATCGAGCTTGTCCTCCGGCGACAGGTCGCCAAAAACCTCATCGATCCCGAGTTCATCCGCGATCGCCTGGGCGGCCCGTTGGTTGTCGCCGCTGAGCATCACCATCCGGCGGATACCGATCTGGCGGAGCGTCCGGATCATTTCTGCGGCCGTCTGACGGGCGACGTCGGCCACCCCGATCACCCCCAAAAATTCTCCTCGCCAACAGACGATCATCGTAGAACGGCCTTGGGCCTGGAGCGATTCGTCGGCATGCAGGACCCAATCGGGAAGCGGCGGCGGGGTTTTCCCCTCGGCGTCGTCCGCCGGCTCACGAAAGAGTCGCGCGTTGCCGATCCAGACGGTGCCCGCCGCGAGGCTCGCGCGAATCCCCTTGCCGGTAATCCGCTCAACCTGGGCCACTTCCGCTCCTTCCTCAGGCTCGGGACTTGCCCCCGCCGTAACGTCCTGGCCGGTAGAATCCGCCGAATCGAACCGACGAGTTGGAGTCGCCGCCGCTTCCGCCTCCGCCGCCCGCACGACAGCGCCCGCCAACGGGTGGTCGCTCAACGTTTCCGCCTCGGCGGCGATGTCGAGCAGCTCGCCCCGCGTGCGGCCCGGCGCGAGGATGACGTCGACCACTTCCGGTTTGCCGACCGTCAGCGTCCCCGTTTTGTCGAACGCGATGACCTCGACTTGGCCCAGCAGTTCCAACGGGCCGCCCCCTTTGAACAGCACGCCGTCCCGACCGCCACGGGCGACGGCGCTGAGCACGGCGCTGGGCGTCGCAAGCGCCAACGCGCAGGGACTGGCCCCGACCAACACCGCGATCGCACGGTAGAGGCTAGCGGAGAAAGGTTCGTCGATTACCAAATAGGCCAACGGCAAGGAAAACACCAGCACCAGGATGGCCGGGACGAACCGCCTTTCCAAAGTGTCGGTCAACCGCTGCGTGGGGCTGCGATGCGTCTTGGCCTCGGTCACCAATCGCATCACCCGCGCCAACGTCATGTCGTCTGCCGTGCGGGTGACCCGCAAGCGCATCGCGCCGGCGCCGTTGATCGTGCCGGCGAAGAGTTTGTGTTCCCCGGCCAAGCTCTGCCAGTTGTCACGGATCGAATCGAAATCCTCGACCGGCAACTTGTCCACCGGCAGACTCTCCCCGGTCACGGTCGATTGGTCGACACTGCTTTCGCCCTGCACGACGACGCCATCGGCAGCGATTCGGCTGTCAGGCCTCACGATGACGGTGTCGCCAATTTTCAGTTCCTCGACCGGCACGTCCTTGGTCTCGCCGCTTCGCTCGTCGATCAGCGTGGCGGTGGTCGGTCGCAGCTCGGCAAGTGCTTCGATCGAACGCTTGGCCCGTCCCATCGCGTAGTCCTCGGCGGCATGCCCGAGACTGAACAGGACCAGCAGCAAAGCGCCTTCCTCGGCATGCCCGATGTAGGCGGCGCCGATGGCAGCCAGAACCATCAAAAAATCGATTTGAAATCGACCGGCTCGCAAGCCGTGCAGGGCTTCGATGGTCGCAAAGAATCCCCCCGCGAGGTAAGAAATCGCGATCAACCCGTCTGCCAAGCCGAAGCCGTCAGAGCGAAGCAGGTAGCCGCTCAGCAAACCGGCAATCAGGCACACCGCAGCGACCACCGCGAACGCCACTTGCACCCATTCGCCGCCCCACCGCGGATGCGAGTGGTCATGCCCCGAGGCAGGGCAATGGTCGTGATGGTCGTGATTCATCGCGTGGCGGCGTCCGGTCGGGATGGAGGTAGCGGAAAGGGCCGACACCCCCGGCGAGACGATCGTCACGCCAGTCGATTTTACCGACCTCGGGAAGTATAACGCGACATCCGGAGGCCCCACACCCACGCCCACACCCGCTGATGTTCCCCATCGAACCACTCGACTTTTTGGTAATCGCCCCCCACCCGGATGACGCCGAATTGGGAATGGGCGGAACGATCCTCAAGATGCTCGGACTGGGGATGCGAGTCGGCATCCTGGATTTGACCAGTGGCGAACCGACGCCTCACGGCAGCGATTCGATCCGAGTTACCGAGACCGCTGCCGCGACCGAAATTTTGGGAGTGACCTGGAGGGGCAACGCGGGCCTGCCGAATCGACGCCTGCGGCCGAACTTGCGAAGCCGTGCGGTCGTGGCCGGCTACATTCGCAACCTCAGACCCCGCTGGCTGTTTGCCCCCTATTGGGAAGACGCCCATCCGGATCACACCGCGGCGACGGAATTGGTCGAAGCGGCGAGATTCTGGGCCAAGCTGAGCAAGACCGATCTGCCGGGCCAGCCGCATCACCCCGAGCGGATCTATTACTATCACTGCATCCACTTGCGACTGGCGATTTCGCCCGCGTTCGTCGTCGACATCAGCGACGAATGGGAGGACAAACTGCGAGCGATCCTGGCTTACCAAAGCCAGTTCGTCGTCGGCCGCGAAACGACCCCTCCGACGTTGGTAGATCGCTTCCGGGATGACGCGGCCCATTGGGGTCGCTTGATCCAGCGCCGCTACGGGGAACCCTTCGCGACCCGAGAACCGCTGGCTCTCGAGTCGCTCGTCGGCTTGATCTGATCGCCGCTTCCCGCAATCACCCCGTCGCCACGCCTTCCCCTCTCGCATCACCCGCCAACGCCGATATCCCGCCGATGAACCGCTACCTCGACCTCGCTTCCGGCCCCACTCAAACGCATGCCTATCGCCAAGGGCCACGGGTCACGTCGCTCGAGACGGCTATCCCCCACGACGTCATGCCTGGGTTGATGGCGCTCCGCATCCACACCGATGCCGGCGCGGTCGCCGGCGTCCCGGTGATCGGTCATGGCGAAACCTACTACATCCCGACGGCCGCCGCGGCGGTCATTCACGATTTTTTCTCCCCCCGCCTGTTGGGGTCAGATGTATCGGCGATCGAAAGCCACTGGCGGTTTTTGTACGAACGGATCACCGCGTTCGGCGGCGTCGGCGCGGAGTTGCGAGCCTTGTCTGCGGTCGATCTGGCCCTTTGGGACATCGCGGGGCAGTTAGCCGAACGGCCGATTTGGAGACTGCTCGGTGGCCCCGTCCGTGACGCGGTGCCGGTGTACAACAGTTGTGGCGGCCCGTTCTATGGCCGCTCGAATCGTCGCACACCCGCCGCTTCGGGCTGGCCGGGGCATGGCGATCCGGGACAACCGGGACCGCTGGAGGACAACTGGGCCAGCAGCAATCAGCCAGGAGATTTGGCCGAGGAACTGATCGCGTTGGGTTATCGCGGCATGAAGCTGTGGTCCTTCGATGGCGTCTATCGCCGCCAGGGGGGACATTACCTGACCCAACACGACATCGACGAGGGGCTGCGCCCGTTCCGTCAAATCCGCGAACGCGTCGGCGACAACATCGAATTGATGCTCGACGGCCACGGCTTTTTTTCGTTAGCGGCCGCTCGCCAGATCGCCACCGCGATGCAGGAAGTCCGCCCGCTGTGGCTGGAGGATGTGCTGCGCCCCGATTCGATCGCGACGATGGCGGCCTTTCGCGCCCACAGTCCCGTGCCGATCGCGGTCAGCGAGATGTTGACCATGGCCGATGGCTACCGCCAGGTCCTCGAATCGGCCGCGGCGGATTACATCATGATCGACCCGACTTGGGTCGGCGGCATCTCGGCGACACGGCGGATCGCCGAATTGGCCCAAGTCCACAACGTCCCGACACTGATGCACGACTGCACCGGTCCGATGACCCTGTTGGCGGGCATTCAGATCGCCGCCTCGAACACCGGCGTGGCGTTTCAGGAAACGGTCCGCGCCCACCTGACGACGCTCTATCCGCTGCTGATCGATCGGCCGCTATCGATCACTGCGGGCGAATTCGCACTCCCTCAAGCCAGTGGCCTGGGTGCCCGCTGGCAGGAACCGCTGTTCGACCCGGCCCACCCCGGTTATCGCATTTCAAGCATCTGACGCCCTGACTCGCCGTCGACCGATTCGCCCGGTCGAACCTCGGGAACACCCCCTGCGAGGATCTCGACCGCCCGGTGGCGATCCAGATTTCCGCCACACAGGATCACGCCGCACCGCCGCTCGGGATGCTGCGGAAGGTCCTGGATCATTCCCGCCAGGGCCGCCGCACCGGCCCCCTCGGCCAGGTTGTGGATGTCGTCGTAAAAGATCCGGATCGCGGCCGCGATCTCCCGTTCGGAGACCTCCACCACCCGAGCCGCCCCGGCCAGGATAACCTCCAACGCGTCGCCGTCCGGTTGTCGCGTCGCGATCCCGTCGGCAAAGGTCCAGGCGGTCGGCGTCGTGACCGCCCGCCCCGCCTCGAACGACCGCGCGTAGGCGGCCGCCCGCTCCGACACGACACCGACGATGGTGGTCTTCAACCCCAGCAGATCACGGGTTCGGATCAGCCCGCAGATGCCCGAGCCGAGTCCGATCGGGACGTAGACGGTGTCGAGGTCGGGTTGCGCGGTGAACAGTTCCAATGCGTAGGTCGCCACCCCGATCACCAGGTCACGATGGAACGAAGGGATGGGCTCGTACCCCCGCTGCTCAGCCAATCGGCCCAGCTCCGCACGTGCCTCGTCGAAATCGTTGCCGACCTCGATCAACTCCGCCCCGAGTGCCCGCATCGCCGCATTCTTGTCGGGCGAATTGCCGACCGGGACGACGATCGTTGCCGGTAAACCGACCCGTCGCGCCGCATACGCGATGCTCTGCCCGTGATTCCCACGGGTCGCGCTGATCACCCCGCGGACGGCCGGTTTGCGACGGATCAAGCGGTCGAGATAGACCAATCCCCCTCGGACCTTGAAGGCGCCGGTCGGCAGATGATTTTCATGCTTGACGATCACCTCAATCCCCAACCGCTGACTCAGCAGCGGCCAAACGTATTGAGGCGTCGGTGGCAGTACCGACTGCACCAGCGAATGGGCTTGATAAATTTCATCGAGCGAAAACATAGGCGGCTACGGCGTCCGGCTCCTTCGTTGCTACCCGGGCTTCAAACCAACAATTGCGGAACGACTTGAGCCGGCTCGACCCCGGTCAGCCGGAAATCGAGTCCCTGGAACCGGTAGCTGAACCGTTCATGATCGATCCCCAACAGGTGCAGGATCGTGGCGTGAAAGTCCCGGACCGGAACCGGGTTCTCGACCACGTTGTAACTGAAATCATCCGTCGCGCCATGCGTCATGCCGGGTCGGATGCCGCCGCCGGCAGCCCAGACGGTAAAGCACCGCGGGTGGTGATCTCGTCCCCCCTCGGGGCTGTCCCATTTGCCCTGGCCGGCGACCCCGCGGCCGAATTCGCCTCCCCAGACCACGAGCGTGTCGTCGAGCAGGCCGCGACGCTTCAGGTCCGTGACGAGCGCCGCACTGGCTTGATCGGTGTCACGACAGCGGGCGACGCACCAGGAACTCAGCCGGCTGTGATGGTCCCAATCGGGGTGGAACAGTTGGACGAACCGAACGCCACGTTCGATGAGTCTCCGGGCCAAGACGCAGTTGGCCGCGTAGCTGCCCGGCCGCCGCGAATCGGGCCCATACAGCTCGAACGTTTCCTCCGGTTCGTCACTGAGATCGTTCAGTTCCGGCACGCTCGATTGCATCCGCCAGGCCATCTCGTATTGGCGGATGCGGGTTTCGATTTCCGGATCGCCCGCCGTCCGGAATTTGATCCGATTCAGCTCTGCGATCCCATCGAGCATCTCCCGACGGATTTCCCTCGGGATGCCATCGGGGTCACGCAGGTAAAGGACCGGCTCCTTGGCGTTGCGAAGCTTGACGCCTTGGTATCGCGACGGCAAAAAACCGCTGCCCCAATAGTGGTCATACAGCGGTTGGTCGCTGGGGCGTTTCATCTTCGAGATCAACACCAGGTAGTCCGGCAGGTTGCGATTCTCGCTCCCCAACCCGTAGCTGGCCCACGCCCCCAAGCTCGGGCGTCCCGCCAGAGGATGTCCGCTCAGGAACTTGGTCATCGCGGGCGCGTGATTGATCTCCTCGGTGACCATCGACTTGATGAAACAGAGGTCATCCACGACCCCCGCGTGATGGGGCAACCATTCGCCGATCGTCGCGCCGCTCTGGCCATAGCGTTCGAACGAGGTCCGCGAAGGCATCACCAACTGAGCTTGCCCGGACGTCATCGTCGTCAGCCGCTGGCCCTGCCGAATGCTTTCCGGCAATTCTTTGCCGGCCCACTTGATCAGGTCCGGCTTGTGGTCAAACAGCTCGATCTGTGATGGCCCACCCGATTGGGTCAAGAAAATCACCCGTTTGGCCCGCGGCGCGTGATGGGGCAGGCCGGGCAATCCGAGTCGCTCGGCGTCCGCGATCGCGGACTTCGATTCGCCGGCACGCGCCGCCGATTCCAGCATCGCCAGCGCGATTGCTCCCAACCCGACACCGGAACAGCTCCCCAAAAAGGCGCGACGAGCCAGCCTCAAACGGTCGGCTTCGAGCAGACGGTTTCGGGAGCTTTCTGCAAGGTTCTCGAACGCGTCCGGATTGTGTGCCTCATTCATACGTCATGGCCTCATCCAAGTTGAAGATCGAGCTAGCCAAAATCGCGTAGGCCGCCACCTCGGCCGCCTCGTCGCCGAGCAGCGGTTCCCCCTGCCCGATGGCGACGAGCGTCTGCGCGTCGGCCGGATGATTCGCATAATGTTCAGCCGCCCGCGACCAGGTGGCATGCAGCACCTCTGCTTCGCCGGGGTCGGGGTCGCGAGAAAGGATTTGACGGAACGCGAATCGCAAACGCCTGTTCGGATCGTGCTCGCCCGCGATCACGCGGCGGGCCAACGCCACCGAGGACTCCAGCATGCCGACGTCGTTCAGCAGGGTCAGCGCATGCAGCGGCGTGTTCGTCCGCGACAACTGCACCTCACAAACGCGTCGCTGGGCCGAATCGAACAGAAACGTCGGGGAACTCGATCGCCGCCAAAACGCGTACAACGTCCGGCGGTACTGGGCCGGCCCGGGACTGGGGTGATAGCTGTAGCGGCCCATGAAGATCTCTTCCCACACGCCCGCCGGCTGATAGGGATAAACCGGCGGACCGCCGATCGCGGGATTCAACAGCCCGGCGGCGCGGAGGGCGGCGTCGCGGATCATCCAACTCGGCAGCCGGTATCGCGGACCACGCGCCAACCACCGGTTTTCCGGATCGGCTTGCAACGCTTCGGGAGACATTTCACTCGATTGCCGATAGACGCGACTGGTGACCATCAGCCGCAACAGGTGACGCACGTCCCATCCGCTTTCGATCAACTCGACCGCCAAGTGATCGAGCAGCTCCGGATAGGTCGGCGCTTCGCCTTGCAACCCAAAGTCCTCCGGCGTGCGGACCAAGCCGCTGCCAAACGCGATCTGCCACAGATGATTGACAACCACCCTGGCCGTCATCGGATGCTCGGGGTGGCAAAGCCAGCGAGCCAAATCGAGCCGCGTCGAGTCGGCACCGGGCTCCCCAGGCAAGATCGCGCCTGGAAATCCCGGCTCGACCGACGCCCCAGGTTGATCCCAAACGCCTCGGATCAAGACATGGCTGGCCCGCGGTTCCGACCGTTCGCCCAACACCATCACCCTCAACTCACCCGCCCCAGCCCGAACCTCCGCGAGATGCCGGCGGGCTTCATCCGCTCGGCGTTTCGCCTGCTGGTAAACGTCCCGGTCCCGCAGGAACTGATCGACCAGTCTCGCTTCCAACGACTCGTCGATCCGCGTCCGGATTCGATCGATTTCGTCATCGTCCTCCACAGCGTCGGCTTGTGCGGGGCTGTCTGGGTCGGCCGGTTCGTCAGCCCCCTGATCGTGCTGGGCCGAGACGACCACCGCGAGCTGCTCCAGCGGCATCGGATCGAGCGACCGAACGGCCGGGCCGGCCTGATCCGTCAACGTGATTCGGAAACGCCCGAGGTTCGCGTCCCCATCGGTCGAGCGGTGCTGCAGGATCAACACCAACTCCTCGTCGTCGGCTACCACGGTCGGCTGGGCCAGGACGAACTGGGCAACGGGTGAGGGGAACTCACTTCGCCCGGTTGAGGCGTCCTCAGCACCCGCCACGTCGTCACCTACCGCGTCAGCACCCGCCACGTCGTCGCCCGCCACCCATTCCTCGGGCAGGGTCCAGCCGTTGCGGGGGTCGTCATCGAGCGTGTCCTTGACATTCCCGTAATTGCGACCGGTCACCTTTTGCTCGACGCTCGCGAGCGCCGTCTCCAGATCGACTTCGCGGACCTGCGAGAAGCCGCGACGACGGATTTGCAATTTGACATTGGTCAGGATGAAGTTTCCCGTCCGACCTCGCGAGTACTTGCCCCCCGAATGACTCGGGTCGGCCAACACCTCCAACCTAAGTGCCGTCACCCGTCGCTCCCCCGGGTGCATCGTGATCAGGTAATCCTCCTGGCGCGGCTGCGGCCCGGCGGTGGCGATGATGTTGTCCTCCAGCAGCATCACTTCCGTCCCCTCGACCGCATCGGCGCGGCGAATATCAGGGACCTGCCAGGGCTGGAAACCGCCGCGAACGCTCACAATCCGTTCGGTCAACCACGCTGGAAAATCTTCGAGCGCCGCGCGTTTGGCTTGCTGTTCGACCTGCTCCTGACGCTCGGCCCAGGCGCGGGCTTCGTCCACCGCCGGCTCGGCCGCGGGTGAGCGGTATTTGAGAAACGGCTTTGCCCCACCCCCCGCCTTGCCGTCTTCGTCGATGCTGTTGAAGAAAGCGAACAGCCGGTAATAGTCGTCGTGCGAGATCGGATCGAACTTGTGGGTGTGACATTGGGCACATCCCAAAGTCAGCCCCAGCCATACCGTGCCGACCGTGTTGACCCGGTCGATCACGTAGTCGATCCGCGATTCCTCCGGGTCACGCCCCCCTTCCCCATTGGTCATGTGATTGCGATGAAAGCAGGTCGCCAAAACCTGTTCCGGCGTGGCGTCGGGCAACAGGTCACCGGCGAACTGTTCCAACGTGAATCGGTCGAACGGCAGGTTGTCGTTGAACGCCCGGACAACCCAGTCCCGCCAAGGCCAATTGGTCCTAGTCGCGTCGCCTTGAAACCCGTCGGTGTCGGAGTAGCGGGCCGCATCGAGCCACCACATCGCCATCCGTTCGCCGTGGTGAGGTGATGCCAACAACCGTTCGACTTGTTGCGCATACGCCGCGGGTGAGGGATCGGCGAGAAAGCGATCGAGTTCCTCGGCCGTCGGGGGCATGCCGATGAGGTCGAACGAGAGCCGCCGCAACAGCACCTCGGGCGGGGCTTCGGGTGCCAGTTCTAGGCCACGGAGCCCGAGTCGACGACGCACCAGGATGTCGATCGGGTTTTCCGCTTTCCCATCGTCCCCGCCGTCAGCGATCAACCCGTCAGCCTTGCGAGGCGGTTCGAAAGCCCAGTGCTTGGCCCACGGGGCGCCAGCCTCGATCCAACCGCGGATCGCTGCGATTTCCGCGTCGCTCAGCGGCGTGCGCTGCGCGTCGAGTGGCGGCATGACGCGGTCGACATCCGTTGTCGTGATCCGATCGAACAGCTCGCTGGCGTCCACGGACCCAGGAACGACCGTCGCGTATCCGCCCCGATCGACGGTCAATTCCGCTTCCAAATCGAGCCTCAAGTCAGCTTGACGGTCGCTCTCGTCCGGCCCGTGACAGTGAAAACAGCGGTCGGAGAGGATCGGCAGGACATCGCGAGCGAAATCGACCTGCCCGTTCGCACCGTCCTGGGCCCTCGTGACGACCGTCAGAGAAGGCAAGAAAAACAGCAGGCTCGCCACGCGAATCGCTTGACGAGACAAATTACGCTGAGAAATCAACATCGGGGACGTACGGAGGAAGGAAGGCGAGGTGGGAAGGGTACGGGGCCCGACTTGGCGAGTCGAGGCTAGTGCTTTGTTCCAATTCGATTTTCGGGTTGACACACCGGAGGGCTTGCGCCCTGCCGCTATTTTTGTTAGCGGAACGGCGCGAGCCGTCCGGTCCTACCCTAATTTTCAATGGGAACACAGCACGAGGGTGCCGGCCGACCCAACGGGCACAGGAAA
>RECD01000035.1 GCA_007694185.1 Planctomycetaceae bacterium | reverse complement strand
TCTGCAAACCGCAGCGAATGGGCAAGGAAAACGCTGGGTAAAACGAACCCGCCCTTCCAACCCCCTCGGCCGTTCAAAGGCCATTGAAACTGCAGACACCTTACCTTAAGCTCAGTCCAACTCCCGCTTCCAACCCCCTCGGCCGTTCAAAGGCCATTGAAACCCAGTCTTTGCCCGCAACGCCAGAACCAAACCCGCCCTTCCAACCCCCTCGGCCGTTCAAAGGCCATTGAAGATTGGGGGCTGGGGGGCGGGTTGCCGTTGCACGTGGCTTCTGCCGTGCGTTGCTGGCGGTGCGTGCCGTACGGTGGTGCTTTTGGCGCCGCGGGGCGCCGCCGGTTGATGGGTGGTCGTTCCTGGATGCCGTTCTGCGGGTGAGCGGGGCGTTTTTCGCTATTTGCGGATGAACCGGGTGACCGAGACGATCCGGCCGGCGTCGTCTCGGCGGCTCGTTGCGCCGGTGTCGGGGACCAGGAGCGTGATGCCAGGGGGACGACGCGATTTGTCCCACTTGTCGCCTACCAACGTCGATACGATCAACACGTCGCCCGGTTCGATCCCCTCCGGTACCTGCTCCGGCTCTTCATAGCGAGTCGTCACGGTCGCCAGACCGTCGATCGGCGATTCCGGCTGATCGACTTGCCCCAGCCGCAGCGATCCGTCGCTTTTTATCGAGCGCCGCTCCCGCCCGTCGTCGTAATGGACCTCGTGCGGCGTCAGGTTCCAAACCCGCGGCGGCCGGCCAAGAGCTACTTGTTCGGACGGGGTCGCTTCGGGGGGTGATCCTTGGGGTATTGGTGCTGCCGAGCGGTCTCGTTCGCTGATCTCGCTCCGGACCGCCGACAGGAACTCGTCGTCAACCTTGACCACCAACACCTCGTGGGCGCCTGATTCCGGCCGATCGTCGGCGAGCACCCGGTTCAGGTCGCCCGATTCCAGCACTCGCCGCATGATCACCGGATCAAACCGATCGGGGCCATGGTAGAAGCTGAGCAAGCCGCTCAATTCACTGCGGCTGAGCTGGTCGCGGCGCGGTTGATAGGGAAGATCCAACAGCCGGTCGCCGGCCTTCAGCCGGATCGTGATCGGGGCCCGGCGCCGTGCCTCAGCCTGGCGTTTGGCTTTCCGCAGCCACTGCGTCCCCAACCAGGTCGCGATCGAGAAGACGGCTGCGAGGAAGGCGGAGACGATCGTGATCCGGTCGAGCCACAGCCAGGCGGTTTCGTCCATTGGTTTTGTCAGTCCTGTGTGGATGGGTTTGGTGCGGATGCCGGGGCAGGCGAACGCGGTCGCGTGGTTCGCGTCTCGCGGGCGGGTTCCAGCAACACGCTCGGACGCCGAGATCATGACGCGGTTTCGTCGTCCGTGTGACAGCATCATCCGAAATTTTTGCGGGTCTGTCACATGCTGGGCAGACCATTCGTCTCATTGCTAAAGCGATTAGCCCCGGGTCGCGCAGCGCACCCTTGGATAGATGAAAGGAAAAACGTCGTCGACCCCGCAGGGGTAGCAGAGACCGTCCGCCGGGGAGGATCTACGACCCATTCAGGGTTGAGGATTGTCGTGTGGGCGCTCATGACCGGCGGTGTTCGCTCCGTTCGACCGCCGGCCAATAGCCTCAATCCCTTCGGGATATTCGCAACGAGCCCAGCACGCGACAGCGCCACCCGCTCCTGACACTTTTTTCCGACCGATCCTTGCGCCGGCTTCCACCAGAGAAAACCATGCCATCCTTGACCCGTTCGCTACCGATCCTGATCGCCGTCGGCATCGCCGGATATTGGCTGGTCGCCATCCCACGGCCGGGCTCTGTGGACCGACTCGATCTACCCACAACCGTCCGCAAGGCCGCGACCGCGGATGAGGTCGCCAGGTGGATGGGCGGATTCAGCCCCTACTTTGACCATGCCGACGCAGAAATCGCGAGCGCGGTCGAAACGGAAATCCATGGTCTCGATCTGTTCTTCGAACGCGCCCGCCGAGGGGCCCGCCCGTTTGCGGAAACCGCGCTGTCGTTCCGCAGCAAATGGGCGCTCACCGTCGACGCGATCCCCGGTACCGGGTCGGGGAGGCAAGAGACGCTGTTGCGGGAAGCGTTCGAGCGGCACGTTTTCGCCGATGCGGATCTGGAGCGGCAACTGACGGGGATGGCGACTCGGTTGACCGCCCGGATCGAGGGGATCGAAAGCGAGTTGCTGGTCACGATCCGCGCCGATTTGGCGAAAGCCGGGATCGACTTTGACCTGCAGACGACCCGGGACGCGGCCGCCGCGCGGACCCAGGCGCAAGGCCTCGCATCAACCGCCTCGGCGCATTCGTTGGCGGACGACGCCGCGCTGCTCGCCGTTTCCCTTGTGATCGAACGGGTGCTTCGTAACCTGGCTACCCGCATCGCCGCCCGGCTGGGTAGCTCGGGCGTTGTGATCGGCGCCGGGGCGTCAGCGAGTGTCGTCAGTTGCGGCGTGTCGCTGGCCGCCGCGCTGGTGATCGACCAAGTGCTGTCAACGATCTGGGACCGCATCCAAGACCCCACCGGTACGCTCGAACAAGCCTTGAGCGACCAGATGACGCTACTCCAGGTGGAGATCCTGCTCGGCGACGGCCAGACGGACGGCTTGTTGCCGCAACTGGCGAGGTGGCGTGAAGCCCGCATCCGGTCACTCCGCGATGCCGTCACCCAACAGTTGGGCGAATAGCGCCGCGCCCCGAAAAAGCCACGTCCCCATTTCCCAGTTCCAAAAAAATCGAATCGCCGAGAAACCATGCGCCGCGCCATCGTTTTCCTGTTCCTGCTGATGCTCATCATCCCCCCGGGCGTGAGCGGGCTGCCGCCGGCGGTCGCTGGGGGCAAGAGCCAAGTTGCCCGCGAGCTAATCGAATCGATCGGCGGCAAATGGTCTCGTGGCGGCTCGGCGGCCCAGCGGGGTGTGCGTCGGCAGGCGGATGAGCTGGGTGCCAAGTTCGGCCCCGACGGCGCGGCGGCAGCGGCGAAGGCCGATCCGGCGACGGTCGCGAGATGGGCTCAGGCTGCCAAGCCGCACGAAACGGAAGTGATCAAGTTGTTCGCCCGCCATGGTGACGAAGCGACCTGGATCGTCAGTCGTCCGCAGCGGTTGGCGATCTTTGTCAAGCATGGCGACGACGCGGCGACCGCGATGTTGCGCCACCGCGAGATCATCGAACCGCTGCTGATGGCTTACGGTCGTCCGGCCGCCGGGGCGCTCGCCAAAGTGAACGCCCGCAACGGCAGGCGGATCGTGATGCTCGACCGCGACGGCGACTTGGCACGCGGCGGGCGTGCTGACGAGCTGCTGGCCGTGATCGGCAAGTACGGCGACCGAGGGATGGAGTTCCTTTGGAAACACAAAGGGGTGTTGGCCGGCGGGGCGGTGCTCACCGCCTTCCTCAGCGATCCGGGACCGTTCATCGACGGCACCCGTCAACTCGGCGGCCAGGCGATCGAATCGGTCGCGGCGCCGCTGGCCCGGACCGCGGCCAACCGAGTGAATTGGAACGCGGTCATCGCGATCGGGATGCTTGGGGGAACCGCCTGGTGGTGGCGTCATGGGCTGGTGCGGCGGAGTCGATCCCATGCAATCGGCTGATACCGAAACCGCCGACCGGGAGAACCCCGACGATCCGTTCTGCGACCTGCTGGCGATCGGCTCGCCGCCGCCATCGACTCACTCCTGGCCTGACCCGATCATGAACTTCCTCGTCGCCTACGACATCGCTGACCCCAAGCGGTTGCGACTGGTTGCCAAGTTGATGGAAGCCTCCGCCCGGCGGGTGCAGAAATCGTTGTTCGTCTACACCGGCACCCGCCGCGGGCTCGACGGGTTGATCCGGGGTGTGGTGCAAGAGATCGACCCGGTTGCCGATCGGGTCCAGGCGTGGCCGATCCGAACCTCCAGCCGCAGCCAGCGGGTTGACGGCGGCAGCGGTCACGCCGACACGGGCGTCGCCGTCATCATTTCGCCCGACCAGACGCTCGTGATCGAAGCGATCGACGAAGCCGATTCACCCGACCACGAACCGATCATGCTCTGAGGCAGCGATGAAATTCTTCAAACTCGGCAGCCGTCCGGCCAACAACGCAAACCAAATCCCCCAGGTCCGTGCCGGCGTCGCTCACGTCATCGGTCCGGGCAAGCTGCGATGTCAGTCCGAGCACCTGATGTTCGAAACGGTTCAGGGGAAGCAGTTGCGGATCGACATCGAGGGGTTGGAGGAGGTTTTGGCGTATGGATCGGTGACGCCGACGGCGGAAGCGATCCATCTGCTGCATCGCCACGGGATCGCCTGCACGCTGCTCGATCCGGCTGGGTTGAAGGTGCGGGGGCGGATCGCGATCGATTCGTCCGATCGTGTCCTGCAGCGGTTGCTGCAATTTCAAGCATACGAAGACGCGTCCTGGCAATTGTCGATGGCGAAAGGGGTCGTGGTCGGCAAGTTGATGTCGACGCAAACGGCGGCGCGGCATTACCAGCGTCAGGGGAAAAAATTGTCCACGAACCTGGTCAACCAGTTTGGCGAGGTGATCGAAGCGGCGCAAGCCGCCGGTTCGGTCGACCAATTGCGGGGGTTGGAAGGCCACGGCGCGGCGCTCTGGTTCGGCGAATTCGGCAAGCTGTTCGGATCGCGATGGAAATTCGCCGGTCGCAACCGGCGTCCGCCCCGCGACCCGATCAACGCGCTCCTGAGCCTCGGCTACATGCAGCTCTACCGCCGCTGCACTGCCCGGCTGGAGGCGGCCGGCTATGAGGCGTCACTCGGGGCGCTCCACGAATTCCGCTCGGGGCGAATGAACCTGGCCTGTGACCTGATGGAGCCGCTCCGAATCCCGGTGGTCGACCGCTGGGTCGTAGGCATTTGCCAGCAGGGGATCATCCGACCGACCGAGTTCGTCGACGGCGCCGAAGGGGGCATCCGGGTGGAGCCGGAAAAGCTGGTGGACGTCTTGGGGCGGTTTGAGGAGTGGTGGCATCAGGGGATGTTTCGGCATATCTTGGACGAGGAGATCGCGAAGTTTCGGCGGTCGTTGCAGGAGCACGTCAGCCAGGGGACAACCCGGGCGGCGAAGCTATTGAAGCAGCGAGTGGTCCGGTACCACCGGGGGGACGAGGCGTCAGGCAAGCCCGAAGTCTATGAGCCATAACGACTTATGCAAAGGCCCCGCCGCCGGGCCGACCAAACCGTTCCCGCCGCATCCCCGATTGCGAGGGGTCAGGCAAGCGGCTATGCTAACTCCAGCGACACCAACGCCTTACAAGAGGCAGGGGTCACAACCCCCAAGGCCGTTCACAGGCCATTGAAACAATTCGGCGGGCCGCCGAGACAGTCC
>RECD01000196.1 GCA_007694185.1 Planctomycetaceae bacterium | reverse complement strand
TTGCGCCGTGCCGCTACATTGCGTCCTTAGACCGTGCCAACTTCGGGGCGTGGCTTCAATTGAGGTTCAATTCGGACTGCCGCCATTGCTGAAAGGCGTCCGACGCGACGAAGTCTTCGAAGCCGTCCGCACCGATGAAATCGATCGCTTCATGCGGGTCGTGAACCGACAGCGCCTTGATCCAGCGGACGACCTCGTCATAGTTCTCGGCTAGGTTTTCGCAATTGATCATCGTCCAGTAGCCGTCCACGAGTGTCGGCTCGCCTTCGACTGCCGCCAGTCCTGCTGCCCGCATCCCGTCCAAGTCATCCTGTTCGGCATGCAGCGAGGCCCGCAAGACATGCAGGTAGGCGTCGCCACCGACGGAAGCGTCTACCTGCTCGACGCCCGCCATCGCCTCATCGAATTCGCCTCGCATCAGGTGGTAATCGATCGACAGGAAACTGGCGCACGGGTCGTTCGGCAAGTGCTTTCGCACGTCCGCCATCGCTTCCATGTAGGGGCCGTCTTGGTTCAAGTTCGATGCGGCCCGAAACCGCATCAACAACACGTTTTTGTCTGACTGTAACCCCGCTGGCAGGGTCGCGTAGATCCGCAACGCTTCGGCAGAGTTCCCCTGTCGCTCGGCGGTCACCATCCGGCCGACTTCTTCCATGTGTTTCATCAGCAACTGACGTTTGCCGGTCAGTTTATCGAACAGGCCGCGGTCGAGTTCCGCAGCAACCGCGATGCAACTGCGATGCAACGTTTCGGACATCCATTCACCCGACAGCAGGATATGGACGTCGTCAGCGGCCAGCGAACCGTCGGGCCGTCTGATCACGCGGAATTCTTGGTAATTCAGCCCGCCGCCGTTGAGCAACAGCCGGAAGATCGCGGTCCGATCCCCGTCACGCTCGCGAATCCGCAGCGGTTCGAACGACCCACCCTGCTCCACCGCCTGGCGGATATCCCGAAACAACGCCCCCTGTTCGATGAAACTCGTTTTCACCCCGCCGTTGAACGCTTGCTTTGCAGACGAACTGATCGCCAGCCCACTCCAAGAACGTTCGAGCAGCCCGTCGATATCGAGCATCCGCAAAAACGCCGCTTGGTCGTTGTTCTGCACCGCCGCCCGCAGCAACTGGGCGAACTCCTCCGCATCCGCCTCGCTGATCACCCCCGCGGTACCGACCTTGGACCCCGAATTGCCGACGGCTTGAGTTCCATCGCCCGGCACGGAGCCTCCGGCCAAATCAGCGATCGAAGACGAAGTCCCCGAAACCGAATCGGCAGCCCCTTGGGGCGCGGAGCGGTCACAACCCCCGAGCAAGACTAATCCCAAGCAAAGCAGCCCAATCCCACAGCCGGCGCCGTGTGACCGAACGTGACCGAAGGCTCGCAGCACGACATGAATTGGCATTGGAGAAACCCGGAGAAAAGCGGATGGACAAAGTCAGCGACCGACAACCATGCGGCACCCAGGGCAAAGGCAGCCAAGGGCGAAAAGGAGGGGCGAGCAGGACGTACCCGAAACCCGACGCTCCTACCGATCGCTTAGTATACGGCTTCGGGCACGTCAAATCACGCCCTTCCACGTGACTTGGCAACCCCTTTTTTTGCCGTCAAAGTCAACGCAGCCCCGCGAACCCCACCGACCCGGGATCAGTTGATCCGAAACGCCCCGATTCTGCCATTTCTGCAGACGATGCCGTCAGGGACAGATCCGATCCGACATGGCCCAAGATTCGTGGCGTCTCACTCAGCCGCTCGTCTTGCAACGGATTTCGTAAAGCACAATCCCCGATTTGTGGCCGTCCGTCGTTGCGGTATTGCCAACCAGAGTGCGGGGCCGGTGACAACACGGCTGCACCCACCCGCGGGGGTATTGCTGATAAGCACTTCAACAGGTTTCATCCCGCATAACTTGAACGCGCAAATCGACAACCCGTTGGCCAGCCTCGTGGATCATGCAGAATTGATCCTGCCACCCTACTTAGGAATGGTCGTTTTTTTACTGGCGTGGTTTATCGCGCCTTTGGGGTCCTCGGCCCTGGCGAAAACACAAAAATGCATCACTTATTGATCGTTCAACCCTAAGCGGCACGGCGCAAGCCGTCCGGTACTCGGCAGCGGCAATACCGGAGGGCTTGCGCCCTTCCGCTAACCTGGCGATCAATGTGGCCAACCGCTGGTTTTTGTTTTCCCCAAGGACACCTGCCGGCATGCTTAAGATCGTGCCGCAAAAAAAATGTCCGGACACTTTTTTACCGCACATTTTTACCGCCCATTGCTTACCGACCGCAAGCACGATCATGAATTGGACCGCGCTGTCAGTGGATTCCGATGAACCACTTCCCGTGTATGATTGACGCTATTCGGTGCTCTGTCGATTCAACCTGATGGCTCGAATTCTTGACCACGGACGTTTTCTATGACGGGATACCGGTTTTCGCTACTTCTGACCGTCGTGCTGCTGTGTTTAAGTTTGAGTTCGCTCACCGCCGGCGGCGAGCAGCCCGCGTCAGCGCGAGGACGAGCAGCTCAGGACCGGCAGGTGCTGGTTTATGGAGCGACACCCGGCGGCATCTCGGCAGCCGTCACTGCCGCGAAAGGCGATCACACCGTCCTGCTGGTCGAACCGACCGATCGCATCGGCGGGCTGATGACCAGCGGGCTCTCCTATACCGACTTTCGATCATTCGAATCGCTGACCGGCTTCTACTTCGACTTCAGCCAACGTGTTCAGGCTCATTACGAACAGCAATACGGGAACGACTCGGAGCAGGCCAAGGCGGCCTTTCGGGGTACCCATGGCGAGCCCTCCGTAAATCTCCTGGTGATGGAAGCCATGTTGGCGGAGTACCCGAAGATCACCGTGCTGAAGGACCACGAGATTGTCAGCGCCGAGTCCGGCGAGTTCGTTCGAGGCCGGCGGCGGATCGTTTCTGCCCGCTTTCAAGTGGCCGATGAGACAGTCACTCTGAAAGCCAGCGTCTTCATCGATGCCAGCTACGAAGGCGACCTGATGGCACTCGCGGGCGAACCCTACCACGTCGGCCGCGAATCGAAAGACCAATACGGCGAGCCGATGGCCGGCGATGCGGAGGGCAAAGCCGATGGCCAGGTTCAGGGCTATAACCTGCGGCTGATCATGACCACCGACAAGCCCAACATGCGGGCGATGTCCAAGCCGGAAAGGTACAACCGCGATGACTTCGTCGGTGTCCTGCCGGTCTTCACGAGTGGCAACCTAAAAAAGGTGTTCGCCGCCGACCGCAGCGGAATCTTCCGGGCTCACATGCCGCTGATGCCGAACAACAAGACCGACATGAACGACACGCCGCATGCCCCGGTGCGTCTGTCGATGCCCGACATCAACGACGGCTACCCCGATGGTGACGGTGAAACGCGACGTCGCATCGTCCAGCAGCACTACGATTACAACCTCGGCCTGCTGTACTTTTTGCAAAATGACGATGCCGTTCCGCAGGCCATCCGAGAGGACGCACGCCGCTGGGGCCTTTGCCGCGATGAGTTTCAACAGACCGAAGGGATCTCACCGAAGCTTTATATCCGTGAAGCCCGGCGGCTTGTCGGTCAGCATGTCTTCACCGGCCGCGACACCCGGCAGGCGGTCGGCGACGCCCGATCGATCCTCCACAAGGACAGCATCGCGATCGGCGACTATGTTCACAATTGCCACGGGACCGGCCGCATCGGCACACGCTACGACGGCAAACATGACGGCGAGTTCTACGAGCCGGTTCCGCCTTATCAGATTCCCTACGGCGTCATCGTCCCGACGAAGTCCGACAACCTGCTGGTGCCGGTCGCATGCTCGGCCAGCCATTTCGGCTTCGGAGCCTTGCGGCTGGAACCGATCTGGTGTTCGCTCGGTCAGGCGGCCGGTTGGGCCGCGTCGTTGAGCCTTCAGGACGATGTCGCTGTCCAGAACGTCGATGTTGGCAGAATCCAGCATCGCCTGCATGGCGACCGGGGTGCGACGATCTACGTGAGTGACGTCCCGCCGACCTCGGGCGATTTCGCGGCGGTGCAGTGGTTCGGCACGCGAGGCGGTCTTCACGGGCTGGCCCCATCGGGACAGCCCGAGGCGACAAGAATCATCGGCCAGTACAACGAGGCTTTTCCCGGTCATGCTGCGCAAACCCAGAAGCCACTCGATGAGGCGACTTATCGCAAGTGGCAAACGCTTGCCGGAGGCATTGCCGACAATCAACCCCTTCCCAAGCTCTCACGTCGAGAATTCATCATGAACGCCTGGCAGGAGTCTGTCGCAGCGACCGGCGATCAGCGCTGACCGCCGACGCTCGTGCCTCCTCCCGAACCGTCCTGAGTCCCGAAGGCACCTGCAAGGCGAAAGCTGCCATCCGTGCTCCGTTCCGCAGCCCAAAAGCGGCACATCTGTGAAGGCCATCGCTTGCCCTGGTTTGTGTAACCGAGGGCGCAAAGACGTAACCGTACACCAGGGCCGTTGTTGACGCGGGGTTTAAGCACCTCAACAGAATCGTTTCGGACATTCCCTAAGTGACGCCATGCTGGGATTTCCGTCCCGGCTGGATTCCCTGGGAAGACGACAAAAAGTGCGCCAGTTGGCCAAGCAAGGCGATACGTCATACGGTGGCTAGGATTCGCAGCACCTCGGCGGCCCCGCGGGCTGGGTCGAGCGTGGTGGTTGAAATCCCCGAGACGACGCGGGTGACGTCGTGATCGATTCGCCCGGCGATGCCCCAATCGGCGCCGGAGGCACGGGTGATGTAGACGGACATCGTGTGATGGCCGCTGCCGGGACGTTCGCCGATGACGTGCAACAATGTTCTGGCGCCAGCCAAACCACCGAACAACCGCTCGCCGATCTGATAGCCGGCGCGGACCCGTCCGGACGCCAGCACCAGCAACTCGGGGGCGACCCGCAGTCCCAGCCGCGAACAACCGGTCTGCAAGCCGATCAGCAGCGGCATCAGATTCCCTTCATCCATCAACGCGAGGGCGTTCAGCCCCTCGGAAACGACCAGTTGGATGTCGTAGGCGGCCGCATGTTGGGCACGCAATTCGTCGACGTTCGTCAGGGAAGCGGGTGCCAGCACCTCACCCGTGGCGGGGTGCAAAATGTAGTCTTCGCGGTCGGATGAACGGGTCGCCAGCGGCACGCAGCCGGGGAGCGATTCGACGAACTCACGGTCCCACTCACGCCAGATGCTCCGTTTCGCGTCCGCGTAGATCCGCCGGATGTCGCTCCCGAGTTGCCGGTTCAGCTCATGGGGTTGTCGGCCATGCCCCTCGGCAAGGAACAGTCCTCGGCCGCGGACCTCCTCCATTTGGCGCCGCCCTTCCGCGCGGATCGCTGCTTCGTCCCGCTGGTCACCGCGGCGACGGCAATATTGCAAGTGGACCCACAACGGATCGCCAAAATGCTCACCCGGGGCGCCGTTTTCGTCGAGCACCTCGAGTTGTCGAAAGAACTCGGCCATCCGGTCATTGACCCGGTAGCCGAACCGTTGTCGCAACCGCACGTGGTCTTGGTAGCCGGTGGTCAGGTAGCCGAGCATCGGGTCGATCTTGGTGGGCAGCGCCATCAGGTAGGCGGGAGCCGCCGGCGCGATCGAATCCAAACACCAATCGAGATCATCGAGCGACACGTCCATGTGCAACGTCGAGCAGACATCCAGTCCGATTGTCAGCCCGTGGAGTTTCCCCATCACGAGATCTTCCAGGCAGCAGCGGACCAACTGTTCGCGGCTGCGAAACACCTCAGGGCCGATGAAACCGGCGACGTCGTTGACGTGTACCCATGCCGCGGAAGGGTCATCGGCCCCGCGGGCTTTGGCGACTTCCAACGCGAGCGCCCGAGCAAAACCGTACTTGCGGGACTCATGGATCAGCATGTCGCAGCCATGCCCATGGCCGTTGGTGAAGTCCGCCCCCTGGCCGGTTTCGAAATAGAGTCCGTAAGGCCCACGTCGCCGGCGGGCATGCCGGAACATCTTTTCGATCGTGATGTCGAAGGTCGCGTTGGCCGTGTCGTTCCCGGCGATGCTTTGGAACCACAGCTCCGTCGACCCGGGATGCCGGCTTTCGACCTCGGCTTGGACGTCGATGTGAGACAACACGCAGTGGGGCATCGCGTCCGTCAACCCGAAGGTGACCAACAGGTCCTGCAACGTTCGCTGGACCGCCAAGACCGAATCGGGGTCGCTCGAGACGGGGTTGGTCCCCAGCAGGACATCGCCGACACCGTAAGCGAAACCGTCGAGGACTTGCCAGCGGATGTCGTCGGGGTGGTCGGTCGGCGAATTGGGCTGGATCCGGGCTCCCAAATACCCCTTCGCACCGATCCGGCTACCGGGCAACGGGTTGAACAATTTCGCGCTGAGGGACGTCAACTCGTCGTCGCTCATCAGCTTGACGACACAGGCGATCACATCGCTGGACAGCCCGTCTCGGATCGCCCGGATCGCGGATTCGTCGGATGCTAGCAGGAACCGCCGCAAGTCGCCGAGCGAGACCAATGAGGCCGCTGGCAACGCCTCGCGACTTCGGTCGCGTTCGATCCGTTCCCACAAGGCATCGCGATGGGGCGGATTCGCGTCGATGAACTCGATCGCCGTGTTGGCGAGCAATTGCCGGGCGTGCCATCTCGACGCCTCGTCCGCGGCCGCCACCCCGACGATTTCATCCCCTTCCTTAAAGGCGTTGGCCGCCCCGAGCAATCGGCGGTAGGCGGTCAAATCGATGCCGCCGTGGGTTCGCCGCAGGTAGCCGGGCAGATCCTCCGTCGGGTCGGCCGGTTTCGCGACGGCGACCGAGGAGGTCGATGCCGCGAGCCCACCCGCGATGGCTTGCAGGAAGCGACGTCGGCGGAGCATGTTGGGGGCCTGGGGAGGACGGTGAGCAGCCCGGGAAAGGCGGTTCCGGAAATGGTTGCTACCGATTGTAAGCCCTGCGACCGATGAAACCCAACCCGATCGGCGGTTTTCGACAGTTCCGGCCGGGGGGTGGCCGAAGTGGGGCGGTCAAGTCAACTCCGAGTCGCTACATTTTGGAACCGGGTGGAGGCCGTGGTCCTCTCACCCTCGCCAAACCTGCTCGTTTCTTTCCGGTCACTCCACGGCTCGACAACGATGACTCTCCGCCCGATCCGCAAGCTGCTGGCGGCCAACCGCAGCGAGATTGCCACCCGTGTCTTTCGCAGCGCGACCGAACTGGGGATTCGGACCGTGGCGATTTATTCGCACGAAGACCGATACGCCCTGCACCGATTCAAGGCCGACCAGGCTTATCAGATCGGCAAACCGGGGGAACCGATCCGCAGCTACCTCGACATCCCGGCGATCGTCGAGATTTGTCAACGACACGACGTCGACGCGGTGCATCCCGGGTACGGCTTCCTGTCGGAGAATCCCGATTTCGCGCAAGCGTTGCAGGATGTCGGCATCCGCTTCGTCGGCCCCAGCGTGGATGCGTTGCGGTCGCTGGGTGACAAGCCTCACGCTCGCGAATTGGCCAAGCGTGCCGATGTCCCCGTTTTGGGCGGGACCGAAACGGCACTCGCGAGCGTCGACGAAGCGATGGATGTCGCCAAGTCGCTCGGGCTTCCGGTGATCCTCAAGGCCTCCAAGGGGGGCGGCGGCCGCGGCATGCGGGTCGTCGAACGGGCCGCCGATCTGCCCGCGGCGTTCGAGCAAGCCCAGCGGGAAGCGTTGTCGGCGTTCGGTTGCGACGAGGTGTTTGTCGAAAAGTTTGTCGTTCGCGCTCGGCACATCGAAGTCCAGTTGTTGGGGGATGGCCATGGCAACCTGTTGCACCTTTGGGAACGGGATTGCAGCGTACAGCGACGCCACCAGAAGGTCGTCGAGGTCGCCCCGGCACCGAACCTGCCGGCCTCGATCCGCCAGGAACTCTGCGACGCCGCGCTGCGGATCGGGCATGAGGCCGGTTACGACAACGCCGGGACGGTCGAATTCCTGTACGACAACGACGCGCTGCAGTATTACTTCATCGAAGTCAACCCGCGGATTCAGGTCGAGCACACGGTGACCGAAGAGGTCACCGGGATCGACTTGGTGCGCAGCCAGATCCTGGTCGCGATGGGGCACCGGTTGACGGACGACATCGTCGGCTTGCCTTCGCAGGACGAGATCCGTACCAGCGGCTTTGCGGTCCAGTGCCGGGTGACTACCGAAGACCCTGCGAACCATTTCCGTCCCGATTACGGGCGGATCAGCCATTATCGGTCGGCCGCCGGCATGGGCATTCGGCTGGACGCCGGCAGCGCCTTCAGCGGCGCCGTCGTCAACCCGTTCTACGACTCGTTGCTGGTCAAGGTGACCTCCCGCGGCCGGACGCTGAAGGAAGCGTCGGCCCGGATGGATCGCTGCCTGCGTGAATTCCGGATTCGCGGGGTCAAAACGAACATCCCGTTCCTGACCCGCTTGGTGAATCACGAGGCGTTCCTCGCCGGCGAATCGACGACGCGGATGATCGACCAGACGCCCGACCTGTTCGAATTGCCGCTCCGCCGCGACCGCGCGACGAAGATGTTGAAGTTCCTGGCCGAGACGATCGTCAACGGCAACCCGTTGGTCCGGGGACGTCCCAAAGCGACCCGTACTCAACCCGCCCCGCTGCCGCATCTGCCGCCGGCGACCGAAATGCCGCTCGGTTCCCGCGACCGCTGGAAACGGGACGGGATCGAGGGGTTGGTCAAGTGGATCGACGCCCAACCGGGGCTGCTGATCACCGACACGACGATGCGCGACGCCCATCAATCGCTGCTGGCGACGCGGCTGCGGACCGATGACATGTTGCGGATCGCCCCGGCTTACGCCCGTCTCGTCCCGGAACTCTTCTCGATCGAAATGTGGGGCGGGGCGACCTTCGACACGTCGATGCGGTTCCTCAAGGAATGCCCTTGGCAACGGCTCGTCGAACTCCGCCGAGCGATCCCGAACGTGTTGTTCCAGATGCTGCTGCGGGCCAGCAACGCGGTCGGCTACACGAATTACCCGGACAACGTCGTGCGGCTGTTCGTCCGCGAGGCGACCCAAGCCGGGATGGACATTTTCCGTGTTTTCGACGCGCTCAACTGGGTGCCGAACATGCGGGTGGCGATGGACGCCGTGCTCGAATCGGGCGGCATTTGCGAGGCGGCGATCTGCTACACCGGCGACTTGCAGAACCCGAACCGCACCAAGTACGACCTGAAGTATTACGTGTCGTTGGCGAAGGAATTGGAACAGGGCGGCGCGCAGTTGCTCGCGATCAAGGACATGGCGGGTCTGTGCAAACCGGCCGCCGCCCGAACCTTGGTGCGAACGCTCCGGCAAGAGATCGGCATCCCGATCCACTTCCACACGCACGACACCGCCGGCACGCAGGCCGCCTCGATCCTGGCGGCTGCGGACGAGGGACTTGCGATCGCCGACGCGGCGCTCGCGCCGCTGTCGGGCGGCACGTCTCAAGTGAACTTGAACACGCTGGTCGAAGCGCTCCGTTACACGCCGCGGGCGAGCGAACTGAAGACCGAACCGCTGACGGAGCTGGCGACCTATTGGCACGCCGCCCGTGAGTTCTACTTGCCGTTCGAGAGCGTCGCGCTGGCGGCGACCGGTGACTTGTACGAACACGAGATGCCGGGCGGGCAGTACACGAACCTGTATGAGCAGGCTCGGGCGTTGGGGCTGTCCGACCGCTGGGCCGAGGTCTGCAAGATGTATGCCGAGGTGAATCAAATGCTCGGCGACATCGTCAAGGTGACCCCGACCAGCAAGTCGGTCGGTGACATGGCGCTGTTCATGATCGCCGGCGACCTGACCATCGAAGACGTCCTGCGGGGAAACAAGCCGATCGACTTCCCCGCCTCGGTGATCGACTTGGTCGCCGGCCGCATGGGGCAACCCCCGGGTGGCTTCCCGGAGCGGGTGATGGAGGTCGTGCTCGGCCAACAACCGCCCGTGCTCGGTCGCCCCGGCGAATCGCTGCCGCCGGCTGACATCGAAGCGACGCGAGCGAAGGCTTCCGAGTTCCTCGATGCCGCTGCGAGCGATGCCGAGGTCGCGTCGTACCTGCTGTACCCGAAGGTCTTTACTGACTTTGCCAAGCACATTCAGGAATACGGCGAAGTGACCCATTTGCCGACGCCCAACTTTTTCTATGGTCAAGAACCGGGGGATGAAGTCGCCGTCGACATCGAACCGGGCAAGCGGCTGATCATCAAGTACTTGGCGACCGGCAGCGCCTACCCGGACGGGTCGCGGACGGTCTTCTTCGAGCTCAATGGTCAACCCCGCGAGGTCACCGTCATCGACCGCTCGTTGGAGCCCGAGGGGCAAGCGGCGATCCAAGCGGACCCGGACGATCCCGGCCAGGTCGGGGCATCGATGCCGGGCATGGTGATCCATGTCGCCGTCAAAGAAGGGGATCGCGTTCGGGCGGGCCAGAAGTTGCTCGTCCTGGAAGCGATGAAGATGGAAACGACCCTCAACTCACCGATCGACGGCAAGGTCGGCAAGATCATCACGCAACCCGGCACTCAGGTCGCCGCCGGAAACCTGCTGCTAACGATCAACCCCAACCCGTAACGCTCTCGAACGCTGCGTCCGGAGTCGCGTGATGAGAATACGCAAGGCTTGAGGTCACTGAGGAATGGGCGCTACTGGGCGTGCCGGAAGTTGCCCGTCCTCGCGGGTGGCCGCGAACCAGCCCGCCGGAGATCGGTGGGCCGATCGCCCACCCTTCGCAGGAGCCTCGAAAAATGGGTGGCACCTTCCGAAGGAGCCGGTGGCACCTTCCGAAGGAGCCGCTTGGACTACGCCGCGGCGGTTGAGTGCAACGCAGCGAGTCGTTCGCGTGGTCAGGGAATGCTGCCCGCAGGAAGTGAGTCTTCGAGTAAGGGGACGATGATGACAGCGGCACCATGGGTGCTCAGGTGCCCAGCATCTCGGTACAGCGCGGTGCCGCCATCGGCGACTCGATAGTGTGTCCCATCTTCACTGAGGCAGTATGGCCGAGGGTCAAGTAAGGTGGCACCGGCCTCTTGCAACCGCTCAACCAGACCAGGTGTATTGACGATAGCGTATCCATCGGGGTCAGGCTTGGCACACAGCGGCTCAATCGGTTTACCAGCCATCTCATATTGAGCGAGCACCTTAGGCACGTCGAACCCTTGTGCCGGTATTTCTAGCATGATCCACGGTCGTGCTCCCGCTTCGCGAATCGCTCGGACTGTCGCAACCAGTGACGCTTCGAATGTGCCGCTGCTCGGATGATCTGCGGATTCCTGCTCGTAACCGCTCCACGCTCCGATGAGGACCACGTTCGATATCGCCATCAGCTTGACGTGCTCAAAAACCGCTTGGTTGAACTCCAGTGAGTCGAGCCCCATTCCGAATTGCAAGCCTTTGAAGTACCCGAGCAGCGGAGCGGTCCAGGAATGGGTGGCAGCCTGGCCGGCGAGGCCTTGAGCTTCCAGGTACTGATGAAAAGCCGGGGTCGCGGCCATCGCAAGGCTGTCGCCCCAGACCAGCCAGTCGACCGGCGCTTCCGGTATTGAGGCACCGATCGGCGTCAGCCGGCCGGCGACAATGTCCCTGATCTCCAAATCATGAATGAATGTCGCGTCGGCCTGCCCCTCGGCGTAAGCAAGCGCTGCGGGAGTGAACCGTTGCGGTATCGCGTAGCTGAATTGAACCGCGAGTCCACCGGTTAGGATCAATCCCGTTGCCACCGCCCCCATGGCAAAGGTCGAGCGACGCGAATGGCAATGCCGACGAGTACGAAATGGCGTCTCGACGAATCGCCATGAGACGATAGCCAGCAAAAAACTCGTCGCGACCAGAAAACAGCGGTAGCCGGCCGACAGCGGCTCGATCGACAAATAATTGCTGAAGGCGAACAGCGGCCAGTGCCATAGATAGAGCGAATACGAGATCAGGCCGATGAACACGACCGGACGCGCGGAAAGTGCTCGGGCAACGAACGGCACGCGCGCCTCGGGATGACGACGCCCGGTTGCCCAGATGAACAGCCCGGCGGCCACACAGGGCGGCACCGCGGCGAGCCCTGGGAACGGGGTGGCCGAAGTATACAGCCAACAAGGGAGCACGACACCCACGATCGCGGCTCCCGATAAGATCTCACGGGTACCATTTGCAGGAGCGGGAAGCAAGGCAACCGACGCGCCAAGAAGTAATTCCCAAGCTCGGGTGGGGAGCAAATAGAAAGTGGCGACCGGCCAGTGGATCACTCCCCAGATGCTGACACCCAAGCTGAGCCCGACGCACAGGCCCAGTAGCGACAGCAGCAGGCCCCGCCGGCGAAACCTGGTTATCGCGAATAGGATGACCATCAACAGCGGAAAGATAAGATAAAATTGTTCTTCGACGGCCAGTGACCAAGTGTGCAGCAGCGGCTTTTCCTCGGCAGCACCATCGAAGTATCCTGAGGTGCGCCAGAAATGAATGTTGGCGACAAACAACCCCTGGAAAAAAGCTGATCGACCCAGCGCCGCATAGTCGCCCGGCAGCAGTACGACCCAACCGGCAATCAGCGTCACAAGAACAACGCACGCCAGGGCGGGCACGATCCTCCGGATTCGGCGTTCCCAAAAACCTACAAGCGTGAACGTTCCGGCTTCGAGGTCCTTCACGATCAACGAGGTAATCAGGAAACCCGAAATAACAAAAAAGATATCGACGCCAACGAAGCCGCCAGTGAATCCAAATCCGGCATGAAAGAGCACAACGGCCAACACCGCGATCGCACGTAAACCATCGATTTCAGGACGGTAGCGAAAATCTTGTATTAGCGGTTGCATTGTTCGTCGGCTCTTCGGCCAGCCGGTGGAGCGGTCAGCGACGAGTGTCGCGGAGCACTCCCCCGATCCGAGTGAGATCCAGGATGATAACGCACGCTGCGTTTCGAATCGACCCCGCCAGATTCTGCTGACGAAGGGATCACGGTTGATACTGCGAATCGGAGACCCGCCGTTCCTCCAGAACAAACAATCGGTGTCCCGTTTGCCAGGATTTACTGGCAACGTTGCCCTCAGGGCGATACAATCGGCGAGCGTCGCGGCACGAAATCCGCTTGCGAACACCTCGAGGAGCGGGAAAACGGACCGCTATCAAGACAAATCGACTTCATCCAAACGCTGTTGCCAGCGGCCATGAAGCAGGCGGACACAAACACGTTTGCTTATCTCGCAGCGTTCAATGGCTACCGATTGCGCGCGGGCAATGCTGTCTGGATGCTGCAAACGACAAACCCCAGCGACTTGCGACTCGACACGGAATACGCCCCGATTCGCGAAGTTGCGGTTACCGCTGATGGAACGATTCATCCCGAGTTCTGCAAGGACTTCTGGCCGTACACCGATGTTTCGCCGCCCTACTGGCTGTTGGCATACCTTGTGAAGGATCAGACGCAGACCAACTTCAAGCTGATTGACGAAGATGGAAATCGGGTTGGCTCGCTGACGATCGCGGAAATCACAACCGATGAAGATCTGAAGCAACGGATGAAAACGAACGACGCCGAATGATCCGGCGATCCCGCAGCGTCGTTGAATCGGACCTTTTTATTGATGTTGACAATCGAATGTCGCAACCGAATGATGGTTGCCACCGCTGCCGACGAAACGAGTATTGAACCATGAGTATCCTTCAAAGGGCCCTTGCAGTGTGGCTGCTTGCAGCGGCGCCGATCGCGTTTGCTGAGGACAGTGATTCACAGGTCGAAGAGCCCTATCGGCCGTTCCAAGGTGCATGGAAGGTTGTTGCGCCTGATCAGGAAGCGGGCCCTGAAGCGGAAATTCCCGAGATCTTTGTCGACGTGGTCGGAAAGAAGTTTACCTTGCGTGGCAGCGCGGTCGCCAAGGACCTGCGATTTCCACTGGAGTTTCGTGTCCCGTCGGGTGACGAGGTTAAGCCGTATCGTTCCTTGGCCAACCGCGGAATTCAAGGTATCGACCATCTCGTTGACATTGAAAATCAGATCGTCGTATTTTGGTATGTCGGCATTTACGAACTCAAAGACGACGTGCTGCGGCTTCGGTTGAAGTATTGCGGACAAGGGGTCGGGAGAGAAGCATTCCGAAACTTCAAGCCGCCGAGTTCATTCAGCACAGAAATTAAAGAAGACGAAGCTTATGTTGTGCTTCAACGGGTAAAAGGGTAGACAAATCAACTATTTGCACGGGGGCCATGGGTGTCGCGAATTGACCGCCGCTCATCGCATCATCGGTGCGTTGCAAGACTTGTCCGCAACGCTGCTGGAATCCATGAAATCATGATCACCTTGGCATCGCGCGTGAAATATCTTTCGCCACATCCACGCTCTGGCGGGCGTAGCTACCGTCGCCAGACGGTGGCCGTACCCAACGGATTGGACAAAAACAGACCGTTATTTTCCGCACGATGCTTGCTCGCTCGTACCGCCTTCATTTTGATGTTTGCTGCGATGCTAACCGGCGGTTGTGGCGTGAGCCGGGATGACACCACGGCTGCGACACGGCAGATCATCGCCGATCAGCTTGGGTTCGCGTACGACGCGGTCAAGCCGACTACAACACTGGGCGAGCTGGGCTGCGACGAGCTCGACTTGGTCGAAATCATCATGTCACTCGAAGAACAGTTTGAAATCTATATCCCGGACGCCGAGCTTGACGCCCTTTCCGGCCAAGCCGGTTGGTCAGGCATCACGGTCTTGGAGCTCGCGAATCTCGCTCGTTCCAAGCGGTAGACGTGAAGCGATCACGCCGTCTGTAGTCGCCGGACTCGCGACGTTGGTCCGCTTTGCTTGTGGTTCTTATAACCCATGGGAATAGGCGACGAATGCGGAGAGGCGCAAACTGAGCAGACGTCCCCGCCATCGAATTCGGCTTAAGCGCGGAGCTTAGTTTTTTGACAACACGAAATCACTCGCCACGATTGGGGCCTTCGTTCCCTTGTGAAAAGCCGGTGAGGAAGCTGACCCGTCCCGCCGATGGGGCAACCATTTGCGGTTGGCGTTGCGGTCAATTGCCGTGGGGGGAATGCCAGATCTCGCCCATGCCGCCGGCGGTGACGTCACCGAGTTGCCGCCGCAGCGTCCCGCGAAGTGATTCGGCGATCGCGGCCGCTTCGGGCGGCAGGCTGTTGGCGATCAGCTTGGCGATTCCCAGTGACGCGGTTTCGGGTGCCGTGAACCGGAGCGGAGAGATCTTGCCGCCGCTCCCCAGAAAGATCGTGCCACGACGCATCCCGGGGGCGACGTGGCCCGCGGCGCGGCCGCCGACCAGGAGCGTGCCGGCGACCAGATCGCAGCCGATGGACTCGCCACAATCGCCGAGGATAATAAGCGTGCCGCGGCGGAGGCGATAACCGGCGAATTGGCCGGCGTCACCGTTGACGAGGACCGATCCGCCACGCATGCCGCTGCGGCGCCCCAGCAGCGGGCCGCCGAGATCATCGCCAACATTGCCTGTGATGTGGACGCTGCCACCACGTAGCTCGCGGCAAGCCCCAGTTCGAGCCGATCCGCGCAGGCTCACGACGCCGCCGGTCATCGCCGAACAGAACCCGTCGCCGACGTCGCCATCGATGACCAATTCCCCCTGGCGCCAATCGCCGGCCAACCCATGAAAACGGCTCAGGTCACCTTCGATCACGACTCGGCCGGCTGAGCCGGGTGCGACGGTGAAGCAATCGCCGAGCGTCAGCGAGTGGTGGCCACCGAGGATCGGCAATTTCCAGCGCCGGATGTCATCCGGATCGGCCGGCCGGCCCGCATCGCCCCACAGGCGATCGCCGCCCAATTGACAGGCGTTCAGTTCGCAATCGGGGGCGGAACGGAGTGTCAACGTCAGGCCGTTCATGCCAACACCTCGCGGAGGTGAAAGTGGTGGCGTCCGAGTTTGCCGCCGTAATTGCCGGCGGTGATGCCGACCAAGCCGTGCGGGCCGACGCGGTCGCAAGCCGCCAGGATGCCGGCACGCATCGCCGCGGCGATGCGGGGCGGCGTCAGCCCGTCGATGACGATTTCCACGATTGCCACGACGTCGTTCCCCAGCGGTTGGTCGACCAAACCACGCAGGGTCGGGCAATAGGCTTGGTTGGTTGAGGCGAACAGTCCGGAATATTTGGAGCCGACTTTGCTGCCGCTGCGGGTAGCTCCGCCAGGGAAGGGGGTGATCACGTCGGCCAACGGCGAGATCGCTTCGGTCGCCGCGCGGCAGGCGTCCAGGACTTGATCGAGCGACCGGCCGAGCAGCAGGAAATTGCCGCCGCCGACCGCCTCGACACGCCCCGTATCGGCCTCGCAGAGGAATTCGCCGTCCATTACGGGGATTCGCCAGTACCGCCGTCCGTCGATCAACTTGCTGATTTGGAACCCGTCGCCGAAATAACGCAGCGACTTGCCGAGCGGCACGCGGGTTTCGCCATCGATCCCGGCGAACAGCGCGGTCGTGGGGCAGGTCAGCACGCACTGGCCGGCGCGCCGCGGGATCTGTTTGTCGAGTTCCTTGCCGGAGACGGTGAAGGCGAGGATCGCTAGTCCCGGCCGGCCGTCGGGCGTTTCGGACGGATTCAATTCCCGCTCGACAGCGATCTCGATCCCGCACGCGATCACGCTGGTCCCGAAACCGACCAAGGCGGCGGCGGCATCGCGGGCCCACTCGCGAGTGTGGGCGGTCAACACCAACCGCGTCGCCTTCATGTCGAACGCTTCGGCAAAAGTCGGCTCGACGGGCACTCCGGCAACTTCGAACCAAACCGGCTGGTCGTTGGGGTCGCCCGCAGGATGGTCGTCGGGCGACCGCGAAGCGTCTTCGGTCATGATCGCCTCCCGACTCGGCAGGGATGAACGATCGGGCGGGTGCCGATCGAATCGGCCAACTCGTCATCGCTGATCGCCAGGTTCGCTAGCGAGAAGGAAGCGAGCCGGTCGTGGCGGGCGGCGAAGTCGGCGACCGAGTTTTGATCGAAGTCAGGTCGCACGGTGTGGGTGAAGGAGGGGCCGGATGCGGGGTCGTCGGCCGAGTCATCGGCAAAAATCTCGCCAGGTTCGACGGGCGACTCCGCCGCGTCCGCGGTTGTTGAAAAGGCATGCACTTCGCCTCGACGAACCACCCAGCGTGGCTTGGCGAACATCCGCTCGCGGTCGTCCGATTCGGGGTAGACGGCGATGTCGGCGACGGCGCCTGCCGCCAGTGTCCCCTGGTGGGTCAGCCCCAGGATTTTGGCTGGTGCCGAGCGAGTCATGATCGCGATCTCGTCGAGGGAATACTCCCGGTCGATCCCGCTGAGGTTGCTGGCAGCCGCCGCCGCGGGGTCGATTTCGGCGAGTGCGGTTTGGCGAAACGACCGGTCGGTCAACAGGCGGATCAGGTGCGGGTAGCAGGTGAACGGGCCGCCGTTGGGGTGATCGCTCGTCAAGAACACCCGTGACGGGTCGTCGACCATCAGGAACAGCTCGAGGCCGATCGCCCATTGCAGCGAGTGGACGAATTGGCGGTTTCGGTAACGGAACGGGACGACGCCGCAGCCCGCTTCGCACTCGATGTCGACCAACGCCGACTTGCGGGGGCGGGCGTAGCGGAAATTCGCATGTTGGTGCATCGTGTCGCCGCTGACCGTCACCGTTTGGCCGAACATCACCTGGCCGACGTCGATCGTGACGTTGGGGTGTTGACGCAGCGCCTCGGCGAGTTCGGCGGCGGCGGAGGCGAAGGGCCGTCCCTGGCCGCCGTCGTAGCTGTGGAATTGGGCATGCGCCAAGTGGATCGGGAAGCCGTCGGCGGCTCGGATCGTCGCCAGCGTGCTGCGGATGTTGCCCGGCACCCCGAGGTTGCTGCAATGGACATGCAGCGGATGGGTCAACCCGATCGCGTGGACCGCTTCGGCCAACCTGCGGATGATCTGGCCAGGCGTGACGCCGTACCGCGGGTGTGGCGTGTCGACGTCCAATTCGCGGACGTTGAACTTGAACGCGTCGATCCCGCCGGCGTTGACGACCTTGACCCCGATCGCTTGGGTTGCCGTGACCATGAAGGCGACGTAATCATTGACCAGCGACTGGTCGGCCCCTTCGGCGACCAGCTCCAACAGCACGCGGTCGTTCCCCAGCAACACGTAGGCGGCCGTGTCGAGATGCGGGGTGTCAGCCATCTCGGCGTGGGCCTGGCGGGCGTTGCAAGCCAACATCGCGGGCTCGACCGCGACACCATAGCCCATCCGCAGGTAGGCTTCGCCGGCGGCCCGGGTCGACGGCAGGAACGCGTGTCGGCTCGATTCGGGCAACAGCATCCTGGCCAGCGTCACCTTGCCGCCGCCGATGTGGGTGTGCAGGTCGATGCCGCCCGCCAGGATCACGCAGCCGCTGCAATCGAGCGTCTCGTCGGCGGTCGCTTCCCACCGAACCCGCTCGGACTCATTTTGCGCGGCGACGATCCGCCCGTCGCGGACGTAGAGGTCGGTCGGAGTCGCGTTCGGCGGGGGCGCGGATGACGTCACGGGCGCGCGATCGGCGGTCGCCCCGAGCCGATATCCCGCGGCGGGGTCGCAGGGTTTCCCGCCGGTCAGTCGAATCAGCGACATCGGATGGCCCTCGAGTCGGATCGGCTCAGATCAGCCGATCGAGTTCGCACGTCAATTCGTCGAACCGTGCCAGCGTCGTGCGAACCGGTTCGGGGCTGGTCATGTCGACACCGGCTCCCCGCAGCAGGTCGAGCGGATCTTGGCTGCAGCCGCCGGAGAGGAATCCCAGGTAATCCCGCAATTCCTGTTCGCCACCTTCCAACACCCGGCGGGCCAACGCCACCGCGGCGCTCAATCCCGTCGCGTACTTGTAGACGTAGAACGCGCGATAGAAATGGGGGATGCGGAAGCATTCCAATTCCAGTTCGTCGTCGACAACGAATTCCGGTCCGAAGTAGGCATCGAGCAGTTCGCGATAAACCCGGCGGAAGGACTGCACCGTCAACGGTTCACCCGCCTCCGCCATCTCGTGCGTCCGCTTCTCGAACTCGGCGAACATCGTTTGGCGGACCAGTGTCGCGCGGATGCTGTCGAGTTCGTTGTTGATCAGGAAAGCCCGTTCGCGGTCATCGGCGGCATGCTTCATCAGGTGTTCGGCCAACAACTGTTCGTTGAACGTGCTGGCGACCTCGGCGACGAAGATCGTGTAGTTGTAGTACTGGAACGGCTGGCTACGGGCCGAGTACCAACTGTGCATGCTGTGCCCCGCTTCGTGAGCCAGCGTGAAGACGTCGTTGAGCACTTCTTCCTTAAAGTTCATCAGGATGTACGGATCGCCGTCGAAGGAGCCGCAAGAGAACGCGCCGCTCTGTTTGCCCCGGTTCGGGTAGCGGTCGGACCAGCGACCGCCGCGCAAGCCCTCGGCGAGCACGCCGGTGTATTCCGCGCCGAGCGGGCGGAGCGATTCGAGGATCACGTCGACCGCCTGGTCCCAGGTGTGGCGTTTCTCGATCCCGCTGAGGATCGGCACGTAGGTGTCGTAGTGATGCAGGTCGTCCAAGCCCATCTTGCGGCGGCGGACGTCGAGGTAATGATGCACCGCCGGCAGCGATTGGTGAACGGCGGCGATCAGGTTGTCGTAGACCGCGACCGGCATGTTGTCGGGGAACAGCGACGCTTCGAGGCTGGACGGGTATTCTCGCGCCTTGGCGTAGTAGACGTCGCGATGGACGCTGCCGGCCAGCGTCGCGGCGAGCGTGTTTTCGTGGTTGCGGAATTGCTCGTAATACTGCGTGAAGCTCCGCGACCGAACTTCGCGTGAAGGGCTGATCAGCAATTGTCCGAAAGTCGCGTGGGACAATTCGACCCGTCGTCCCTGGTGATCCTCAACTTCGCCGAACCGCAAATCGGCGTCGTTCAATTGCCGGAAGGCGTTGCCGACCCCGGCCGCCATTTCGCCTTGCATCGCCAACAACCGCTCCTCACGATCGCTGAGCGTGTGCGGCCTGAACCGCAGGACCCGCTCCAGTTGCAGACGGTAAAGTGCCAAGCGGGGGTCAGCCAGAAACTCGGTCATCCGCGCCGGGTCGATCGCCAGCAATTCCGGCCGAATGAAGCTGGCCGCCTGACCAGCTCGCATCGCCAGGTTTTGGAAACGCGATTTGATCGCCTGAAAATCGCTGTTCCCTTGATCTTCGGTCGTTTTTAAAAAGGCGTACGTCCCCAGCCGCTCGGCCACCCGATCGAACTCGCTGTCGAAATCGAGCGCCTCGAGCAGGCATTCGACCGATTCGCCAAGCCGCCCACGAAACCGCTCGAATTCCGGTATCCGGCCATTCAGCTTCTGAAAATCGGCCTCCCACAGCGCGGCGTCGGCATAGAGGCTGGTTAGGTCCCACGTGTCCTCGATGGCGACTGCTTGGCGATCTGGCAAAGTCGCGGTGCTCATGCTTGGTTCCGACAGCAATTGGAAAGTCGATGAAGACGTCGAGGGAGAAAATGCCACCCGCCGCCATTTCGTCTGAGCGGGCATTCTAGCGTTGCCGGCGATGAACGGAACGGCGGCACCCGGCGGACGCCTCCTCCAGCGACATGGTTCAACCCTGTTCGATCACCTGAGTCCCCAGGATGCCCGACCCGGGCGAGGGAACCTCTGATTCGGGCGCTGGTGATTCAGCGACCGGCAGGATTAGCCGGAAGCAGGTGCCGACTCGTTCGGCCCCGCTTACCCGTTCGCCCACCGCGTCCTCGCCTTTTGCGGCTGAGTCCGCTAACTCGATCCTGCCGCCATGTTCACGGAGGATCTTTTCGCTGACCGGCAGGCCCAAGCCGGTGCCGCGCGACCCTTTTTTGGATTCGAACAGCGAAAAGATCTTTTCCCGATCCTCGGGGCCGATTCCCGGCCCGTTGTCGGCAACGGCAATCACCCAACCGACGTCCGGTTCGAAGGCGGTGGTGACGATCACCCGGCCGATCAGGACGCCCGTTCCGACCGACGCTTCATCGCCAGGTTTTTCCCTGACCACCGTCGCCGCGACGTCCGGGGAATCGAGGTTAGGGGAATCGAGGCCAGGTGAATCGGTGTCGGATTCCCGAGCGGCTTTGGCAGAGTCAACCGGATCGCCGGAATCATGCGAATCATCCGAATCATGCGAATCATCCGGTCCGTCGGCGTCATCACTTCCTTCGGCAGCCGCGTCGATCGCGTTGGTGACGATGTTCAGAACCGCGCGGTGCATCGCGTCAGGATCGAAGGAGGCGAGCGGCAGGTCAGCGGCCGGGTCGAACCGCAACTCGATGTTCATTTCCGCCGCCCGCGACCCCATCAGTTCGATCACATCCGCGACCGTCTCATTCAGATCGGCGTCCACCTTCTCGGGCTCACGCTCTTTGCTGAACGTCAGCATGTCCATGACGAGGCTGGAAATGCGTTCCTGATTCCGTTCGACGATCCCCCAACCGCGGCGGACGGCGGCGGTGTCCTCGCGGCGCAGCCCGGCTTCGATCAGGTAACTGCCGCCACGCATCCCCTGGAGTATATTTTTGATGTGGTGCGACAGCGTCGCGATCGTCTGGCCCATCGCCGCCAACCGTTCGCTGGCCAACATCGCCGAATAGTAATAGTTGTCCTCGATCGCCAACGCCGCTTGGTACCCGATCGCGGTCATCAGCCGCAGGTGTTCGTCGTTGAAGCGGGCTTGGTAACCCGATTCGACGATCGTTCCGGGTGAGGTGTAGGTGTCGACGTAGATCGCACCGACGACGGCGTAGCGGCCTTGCAGCGGCACGCACAACGCTTCGCGGACGCCGCCCTGGACGATCGAATTCGCCGAGTCAAACCGGGAATCGTCTCGCGCGTCGCTGGTTCGAACCCCCTCTTTGCGTTCGATGACGTAATCGAGGATCGTGTGGCTGATCGCGATCCGTCCCTTTTTCTTCGGCGGCCCGCCGTCGACATCGCGGTCGCAGCGGGCGGCAGGTCGCAAGCGATCCGAGCCGCCTTCACGGAGCATCACGCAACCGCGGTCGGCGGCGACCCAATCGAAAACCAACCGCAGGACCCGCTCCAGCAATTCGGGGATGCTGTCAGTTCGGCCGACCGCCAGTGCCGTGCGATACATCAATTCCAAGTTGCGATCCGATTGCGGCCGCTCAGCCGATTCGGTGGCAAGTTGCGAAAACCGATCGGCCCTCGTTCCGAACGGCGCGGCGCTGGCGACGGAAGAAACGATCCGCGAGGCGTCTCCCATCATCGGCGCGGTCAGTTGCGAGTCGGGCCGGCCGACGATCTCGACTTCATGCCCCGGCCGTGCGGCGGCAGGCCGCGAGGCTCCTGTGAACACCAACCAGGTGCCGCCGATCTCGACCCGATCGCCGCTGGCGAGCCGATGCCGACCGATCCGCATGCCGTTGATCGCCGTCCCGTTGCTGCTTGCCAAGTCGGTCAAAACGACACAGCCGTCAGCATCGGTCGTCAACTCCGCATGGACCCGCGAAGCTTCGGAATCGTTCAGCCGGATGTCGCAAGAGGAGTCTCGGCCGAGGCGCATCGGCCGGCTTTCCAGAGGAAAATGTTTCCCCTGGTCACGACCTCGAACGACGAACAACGATGCCATGCGTGAGCGTCACCTTGGTGGATCGGGCGGCAGGGCGTCGTCACCCGATCTCGACCCCAGCCGAACCCAACAACAGTCTCGTTAAAGATACCCGCGCTGATGACCGCGGTGGGACGGGGGCGTCCGAAACGGGAATCCGGCGTTCGAAACTGCCATCAGACCGGAACTCATCTGCAATCCGAATCGCTGACATGATGCCACTCAAGGTGACGGTCAGGGTAGCGGCAAGCGGCTGGGAGCCCGACACAACGGGTCGCGCAAATAACCACCCGTCCAAAGCCGCAAGAGGGGCGTGTCATCGCAGACGGCGCCATTCCCCTTCCCTTCTCGCACCACCACCGGCAACCGGACCGCCTTGCCCGGCGGGATCGGCCGATACAGCGGCAGGTCTTCAGGCAACGGGGTCATCGGGTCGACCCCATCGTCGTGAAGCGGCCGAGCCGACTGTGGCGCAGCTAGCGATCGCACGCCTTGCGACCGTGGCGGCGCGTACGCGGGCCGTGGTGAAGGTGCGTACGCTGGCGGTGGTGAAGTTGCGGGAGGCGGCGTGGGCATGGCGGGCGAGCCGATTTGATCCGATGGCGATTGCGGTTCTCCCGTCCCGGCGGAGGCGTTACCAGCCGCAATGGGTGAATTCCCCGATCCAGCGGCGGCTCCCACATCGGATACAGGCGGCGTCCCTCCGGCTGCGGGCAGATCTGCCTGCGGCCCGACCGGTTCGTCTGCCGGCAA
>RECD01000229.1 GCA_007694185.1 Planctomycetaceae bacterium | reverse complement strand
TGAGTATCGCTTCCGGCAACGCGTCGCTGAGGAACTCGATGATATCGTTCGAGACCGTAACGCGAGATGTCGCGGCCCCCGCGCCACCCAGGTAGGGCATTCCCAAGCAGGCCGCTTGATCCCCACGGTAGCCGATGATCGCGCCTCCGCTGAGCCCTGGTAGCAGGCCACCTTGCCGCAATTGCCAGTCCATCAACAACCCGGTGTCATGGTCTAGTCCACGATTCTGAAAGGAATCGACGTCGACTGGGTAGGCGGCGAGTGTCTTACCGCCGCCCTTTCCCGGATAGCCGCAGGCTTCGGCGCGCTCGCAATCGCTCAGGTGAGCACCTGCGCACTTTTCGGGTGGACCCATGAAGGCTTCGTTCACTTCACCGAGTAGCCTCATCCCGACCTCGGGCCAGGGTTCGGAGTCGGAGGGCTCGAGTTTCAAGAGCACCAAGTCATGCTCATGCCGTGGGCTCGCTTTCACGACGGATTCGACCCGGGCGATCGAGCGACGATCGGAGGAGCAAACTTCAAATTCGAAATCGGCTGGATTCTCTTCGACCCAACGACCCTCGATGTAATTCCGATCCACCAACACATGCCAGCAGGTGATCGCGAAACAATCACCGAGGTGGATCGCTGACCCGCGAAAGGTTGTTGCGGAAGTCGCGAGACCTGCCTTGCCTTGATCGGGACGAACGCGACGAGCTACTCGCAGGATCGAATGGGTTGAAGCGTTCATTCGCGAGGGCTGGACATGGTCAGAGAGCGGTCGATTGGGGGCGATGGACCGCCAGTTTACGGCATCTCGTACCCGTGGTGAGCGATGGCTCCCGACGGTCACAGCAGGATACATCTCTGCCCAAACCACCACCGCGATGGCCCCGCGGGATCATTGGCTAGCGTGCCAACCGGGTGACTCCCGACATCACGGAAGTCACCCGGTGGCTGACCGGCGGCCTGGCGATGCAGGCCGCGTTTGCCCTGATCCATCGGACAGCGGAGGGTTTTACCGAGATTCCCTCAGCAGTTCACCTGCTCGCTACGCTCCGGGCGACAGGATGCGTGCAGAGTCTCGCTGCCAGTGACGCAGCGGCTCCAGGCTCGTCGTGACCATCACGCGTTGCAACCACCGGTCACGTCCGTCAAAGGCCGGCTGGTAGGGAAACCTTGCGTGGAGCACGCGACGATTGTCGACGAGCACCAAGCGGCCGGGCGTGGTCGGAACCTGCCGCTGTGTGGCGTCCAGGACCGACTCGAGTTCGACCAGCGCAGCCTGTGCGGCATCAGTGAGTCCGGCGGTAAGGTCGCCGTACATCGCTGCCCGGACGTGCGGGTTTTCGCTAGGCCCCGTGAGGATCGCGACATTCAGCGCTTCTCGTCGCTCGACCGGCAGGCTACCGCGGACTTGCAACGGCGGACGCAGAACGAATTCCGGCCTCCGCAGCGTCTCGATCACGCTGGGGCTCAGCAACGGCAGCACATCCCGGATGTCGGACACCAGCGTTCTCGCTTCACCCCGCGGATCTTCGCGGAGGTGGAAGAAGACCAGGTAGTCGACCACCCGGACAGGAGGATCGAGCAGGAAGCCGGTGGCGTTGTGCTCGATGTGCCACCCCAGTTTCCCAGCGCCCTCGTTCGTGAGAGCCGCCGCTTTACCCCGAACGGGAGTCAGGTCGGCCACCAGATCGCCGTTGCGTTCGTCACTGAAGCCGATCGGCTGGCCGAGCATCCCGGCTACCGCGACCAAGACCTGCTCGCTGTACGTCGTCAGCTTATTTGGGCTGCGGCGTCCATCGGTGGGGGTGGGGGGCAGGTCCGGATCGATCCCGAGTCCGTCGATCATCAGCACGCCCGGCCGGTCCGGGTCGATGTGCCAACGGTGAATGGTGTCGACCAAGCGACGGGGAGCGAACTCCATCCACCAGCGTGACGAGTTTTGCAGGAACAACTCGTGATCTGCTTTCGGTCCGCCGGGGAAATGGAGGTAGAGCGCACTCTCGGCCAGCCGTGACATCTCGCCGAAATCGAGCTCCAGCCTGTGAAGGGTGCGAGTGAACTGAATCGCCATCGTTTCTTCCTTATTGCTTCAGCGCGAGGAATACGAGGCGCTCGCTGCTGACCGGCGTGGGCGTCTCGGCCAAGGAGACAAGTTCTCCCTTGACGCCCTCCGCTGCGATTTCCCCCACGGACTCGGAGAAGAAAGTCGAAAAACTTTCGAAGGTGAATCGCCGAGGCCCGGTGGAGCCGGGATTGCAGTTCGGCCTGCCGTCAAACTGCCCGGACTACGGGTAGGTCGCCGAGCTACCTTCCCGTCATTCGCTCCGGCGGAGTTGATCCCACGGGCAAGCCAGCAGGGCAAGAGATGCCGCTGCGGTTGTCCCAGAGGGGACTGAGAGGAGCGTAGATGACGCCTTGGAAGCCAACACGCTGATGTGTTGCTCGCCCGGGGAGACTTGTGGCCGATGTCGCCGCAGCGGCGGTTGACCGGTACCGAATGAGTCTCGGGGGCAGCGATCCCGGCGGTGAGCGGGGAAACGCCGCATTCGTTCACGCGGCGGTGGCATCTGGCCCAGCGATCGGCACGAGATCAGCGGCGGCATCGGAAGCGATCGTGCGGGTTCAGCGTCAGGACGATCTACGGGAGGGGCCGCCGAGAAGGTCATCTAGCGGCGGCGGCCTGCCCGTTCGAGCGTCCCTGGCACCGGCTAGCCGACAGGCCGAGAAACGTTTTTCGGCCAGGCGTCTGCATCCACTCCCGGAGCTACCGCGTTGAGTGCCACCTCAACCGGCGGTTGATCGCTCGTCGCGTCATCGTCCGGGACGTTGGCCATGGCAGGCGATCACCTTCGTCTCGGAGCTCCAGTCGCGTGCCATGCTGATCCCGTGTCCGCCGCTCAACATCGCGGAGTGGGACCGGCTCGACTCGGGCATGTCCGGTAAAGAGCGGAGGCGACCGGTTGGAGGCGAAGGCACCGCGATGGGGAAGCTACCTCCCTTCGCCCCCAGTCATTCGCTCCGGCCACGATGCTGGCGGCAGCGGTTAAGTGATTCACGAACTGCCATGCGGGCCGGTCAGCGCAATCTCGCTGGTCTGCCCGGTGCATTTGTCACTTTGAGTCGCCAGCGACGCGGTAGAGCCGGTTGCCGGTCCGGATCAGCAAGGAATCGCCCGTGACCGCAACGCCGTATTGGATCGGACCGGAGAAATTAGCTGCCGCGGCCCGTCGTTCTGGTGTCTCCTCGCGACCCGCGGCCGATTCGTCCGCCCTCAGGTCATCAGGATTCCAGAGCGTGTTGGAAGCCAGCTTTTCGAACGTCTTGCCGGCCCGGATCACGGTCGTGGTCCCATCTTTACCGAAGAAATAGACCCGGTCGCCAACCCCGATCGCCGTCGCCCAAGGGGCTTGGTCGATCCGCTGGGCGAACAACGGCTGGCCGTTCTCCAGGTCGACGGCGAAAACGACCCCGGCGCGGTTCACCCAGTAGCCGACGCCCCGATAGGCCACCGGGGAGGAGAACGAGGCCATCGCCTTTTCAGCACGCCAAACCACCTCGGCGGTGACGACGGACGTATCGTCATCCGCTTTGGGCATCGACTTCACCTCGATCAGGAGGTTTGACATCGCGGCCCCCTCGGCGTCGGCTTCACCTCGCCCCGGGGCGGCACCGATGATCAGACGGCTTTCATCGACCTGGGACGGCGTCGCGACGGTGTTGCCACCCAGACCGCCGATGGTCCAAAGGCGTTCGCCTGTGGCGACGTCATAGCTGTCGACGGTGCCGACAGAACTGACCACCACCTGGGGGATTCCGGCCAGCGTCATCACGGCTGGGGAACTCCAACTGATCACGCTGCGGCGGTCGGCCCTCCAGGTCGTTTCGCCCGTCGACTTGTCGATCGCGACCAGGTAGGACGGCCCGTTGTTTTCGATCAGGGCGAGAACAGTCCCCCCATGCTGGGCCAGCGATGCCGCCAAGCCGAACTCGGCCTCGATCCCGCCGTAGGTTTCCGTCAGCAGCCGTTTCCAGCGGACTTCACCGTCCCAATCGAGCGCGACCAAATCGCCGCTTTCGAACAGGGCGACGACACCGTCCGCATCGGCCACGGGTGTCGGGGCGGCCCGACTGACGTAGAGGCTACTCTTGACCTTCAACCCACTGTCAAAGTCACGTCGCCAGATCTCCTTGCCGGTTTCGAGATCGAGGCAAACGACCAAGTTGCGGTCTTTCATGTCGCCTTCGACGCTCGTCACGACGACGCGGCGGTCCCAAACGACCGGACTGCTTTGGCCATCACCGGCAAGCGGTGAGGTCCAGACGATGTTTTTGTCCGGCGCCCAATCGAGTGGCAGATCGGCCTGAACGGCGACGTTGCGGGTGTTGGGCAAAAAGTCGGGCCAATTCGCCGCGACAGGATGCAGCGCGAGGGCGGCGAGCAACAGAGGCTTGAGATTCATGGCGGACAATTCTCGAACGAAGGTTGGGGATCAGGGCCAGCGGACCAAAGCGAGGAAGCGGGACGCGACGTTCGCACGCCCATCGGCCACGATTTCGACGCAGGCCGAGGCCGTCAGCCCGTGCCGAATCGCCAGCCCGGTGGAGTCGCCACTCAACTCTACCGAGCCATCCAGCCGGAGGGAATGAATGCCGCAGCGGCCAGGAAGTAGCGGCACCGAAACGACATGACGTCCCGACCCGATTGCCGCTGATGACCTGTCGGGCCTTCCGTATCAGCGCCGATCAACGAGTTCGTGATTCTGCAAACCGAGTCAGCCGGTTAGCCAAGTCCGTGATCACGCTGGACCGCTAGCCCAACAGGGCTAGGGCGTCGGTCCCACCTCCGGCAGGGTAACACCAGCTTCCGTCGCAGCGGCAAACGCCTCACCCCACACAACGGCGAGACGCCTGGCCGCCAATAAGGCTCTCAATTGAGCAACGCGGCCAGCATTCTTCAGGTACTGCTCCGATAGCGTGATCGTTTCCAGGTCTGTCGATCCCGCGCGTTGGGCCCGGAGCACGACGTCAATCACTTCCGGCGTGTAGACGAACTGCAACCCGGCATCTCGGCTTTCCTTCAGCCAGACGCCGGGATCAAGACCGTTCGGTTGATCCATGACGGCGTCTGCGAGGGCCACCAACTCGGTGTCGGTTTGGATTTCAGCCATTCTTCGGCGGACATCCCCGTGGACGTAGCGTTGCCCCAGCAATTGGTCCCACAACGCGTGCATGTTTCTCGATTGCCTTGTCCGAATCGAGTTCGCGCCGCGATCTCCCTCAGGAAACACGACCTCGGCGTACAGGCTTCCGGCGTGGCACGGCTGGTGCGAATCGCCCACCAGGTGCGCAAGCCAGCAGATCGCCAGGGCGCGATCACTGGCACTGGCATCGGCAGATCCCAGGACCC
>RECD01000067.1 GCA_007694185.1 Planctomycetaceae bacterium | reverse complement strand
AAAGTGTCCGAAACCTTTTGTACAAAGCCCCCGAAGGGCGAGTTCCTCGCAAAAGATTCCGGACATTCTTATACCGCTCATTGCTTAGATCGGCGATCGGCGTTACTGCTGACCTGCCTCGTTCGCCCGTTGCCACGGCCATCGGCCATCCAGCTCGACCTCGAGGGCTATGCTCAGGAACGTCCGGATCAGGACGATTAAACCCAGGACGAGAACGCCCCGGAGCGTGGGGTCAATTGCCACGGTTCGGATGATGTCGGCCGCCACCAGGAACTCCAGCCCCAGGAGTATCCCTCGCCCCAAGTCTTGGCGAAATCGGCGGTACGGGTCGTCTGCCCGATAGCCGCTCACGGCGAAGCGGGTAATGGCCGCCAGCAGCCCAAGAACGATTACCAACACGCCGGCCGCGTCAATCGTCAAACCGACGCCTTCGACCACTGTTTTGAAAGATGGCATAGCCACTCCGCCTCAAGGGAACTTAGCAATGAGCGGTAAAAAAGTGTCCGAAACCTTTTGTACAAAGCACCCGAAGGGCGAGTTCCTCGCAAAAGGTTCCGGACGCTTTTTTACCGCGCGATTCTTAAACGCGCCGCCTTCGCGGCCGAAGGTTTCGGGTAACGCGGCCGGAAGTTGACGTTCTCCGGGCTAAGAAAACAGGCGGTCAAGTGTGGCTCCGGGCTAAAGATCAGGCAGTCATGTGCGGGTCCGGATTTACGCCACCGCCGAATAATCGGCTCCACAGAATTATTTCGGTAGATTCTGATCGAGCGGCCACCGCCGATGTCGATTGACCCGTATAGGTTATGCGGTATGAGGCCTGGTGAGGTGCTTATGCATGGCTGCGTGGGTCCTGGCACGCAGTTTTCGGATTGCCTCGCGAGTTTCCGCGATGTCAATTTTTTTAGAAATCATTTTTTTCAAACGCAAAGGCTGAACGCTAAAGCGGGGACTGCACTCGTAAGAGGCGATTCCGCCACTGTGCGCCGGCAGGAAGAGTGAGCTCAAACGGGTGGGTATTGCCGGGTGGGTATTGCCGGGGGGGGTATTGCGTTCGGCTTCGAATCCGGCTGCGATTGTCTTGCGGTCTCCGCTTGCGGCGGCTGGTAGGGATTCATTGAAAGCCGTCCCGGCGAATCGGCCGCGGGGGCAACGGCACCGTGTGTTCCCGATCGGCTGGGATCAGATGACGAGCAGATCCTTGAAGAGGCCGTCGACAGCTTTTTCTTGGTCCGTCAACTTCCCGTCGGTCGCCTGATCGATCAGATCGTGAATCTTCTTGTGCTGAATCTCGGCTTTGACGATCTTCTTTTCCATCTTGTCGGCGAGCGTCTTCAGCTCTGCCGCAAAGTCGAGGTTTTGCTTTTTACCCCCTTTGAGGGCTTTCTTCTGGTATTCCAGAAATGCCGCCTTCAAGGCGACCGCGGCCAGGATGTAGGCGTTGAGGTTCTTCATGTCCTTGAGCACGCTGCCGGACGGCTTGATCTTCCCACGCATCGCCTTGAATTCGTCGAGCTTGGAGCCGATCGCCGGCCCCCCGAACAACGTCGCGTCGAAGCCGGCCTCCTCACGAGCCTTTTTCCAACCGGCTTTGTCGAGTGCCGAAACTTTGTCTGGCAGGTACTTGCCCATCGTCGAATGTCCTGGAAAAAAGTAATGGAGTCTCGGCCGAGGAACCGGAGCGGACCATGAGGCGATCGTGCTCCTTGATGCCGTAGTTTACTGGGCAACCGGATGCGAAAGGATGGCCAAAATCGCAAAAAAATTGTCGGCTGGGAGGCGATCAGGCCGGTGAGTTGGTGAAGCAGGGACGGGGCCGGTCAGACGCTGGTTGACGTATGAGTCAGCGATGGAACCGATGTGTCGCCCTAAGGGACAAATGGTGTCAGCCGGACTGCTATCCCACTTGTTTTCAGCGCGGGCGGTACTCGTACTCAGCGCAGCGGTACTCGTACTCGACTCCGCCGCGCACCCAGACAGCCTCTCTCAACCGCGTCCGTCATCGTCGCCCGTTTCGATTACGATCACGAGCACCGTCGCTGCGCGACTGAGTACGAGCACGACGGCTGACGGGATGATTGCGTCGGCATCGGGTGCTTGCGGCACACAGGGTGAGAGCCCGGGGCGACGGAGAATGCTTGCGAAAGGCAAAATGGTCGGCACACTTCCAGTGCAATGCCCTTCTCACGGCGACGCTTTCGGAAGTCGCGGAGACTGCGGACGGCACAAGGACTTTGCCTGCTACTTTAAAGCTCATTGCCTCTTCGGGCTGCAGAGCGGGGTTAGCGTTGGTAGATCGGCAGGTAGCCGCGATCGAGTTGCAGCATCGTCAGGTTGCAGGCGGTGATGTAGACCGGATGGATTTGGCCTTCCCAGTATCCGTCGGCTCGCTGGTCGCTGACGATCCGTTCGTAGAGCTTGTCGCGGAAGGGCAACCACAGGTCGTCCCCTTGGCGGTAGACGACTTGGCTGTAGTAGAGGTAGGTGTAGTGCCAATGGCCGAAGGCGCGGGTCGAGTCGCTGATGTCGTGAAGGTTTTCCTTGGCGTACTTCAGCATCTCGGGGATGTGTTCGCTGGAATAGTCGCCGGCGTCGTAGAGGGCCGCGAGCGCCGCGGCGGTGATCGCCGGCCGGCTGCTGCCACGCTGCTTGCTGCTGTAGCTGATCCCGCCGTCGGGGTTCTTGCAGCCGTAAATGTATTCCTTGGCCTTGTCGATGACTTCGCCGGGGACGGGGATGCCGGCGTTGCGACAACCTCGCAAGCCTTGAACTTGGGTGATCGTCGTCGAGCCTTCGTCGAAGTCGTTTCCTTCGCGAGCGGAGACGTATCCCCAACCGCCCGCGGCGGTCTGGGCACTGCCGCTGAAGGCGACCGCTTTGGTCAGCACATCGACCAGTTCTTGGCGGCGATCGATCAGCCCTTCTTCGCCCAAGACCTGGGACAGAAACAGCATCGAGAAGCCGTGACCGTAGGTGTAGCGAGCGTCGCTTTGGGGGTCGCCGATCAGCCCGTTGTCACGGCTTTTGCTGATCACGAAATCGGTCGCTCGGGCCACTTGGCGAGCGAAGGGGCCTTGTGCGGTCGTGGAACCGCTGCCGATCAGCGCGGTGCCGGCCAGGGCCGTCATCGCGGTGGGGTAGACCTGGGTGTTCCAGTGCCCGCGTGTCGATTGGTTGCGACGCAGCCAATCGAGTCCCTTTTCGATCGATTCGTCCCAGCGTGGGTTCCGAGCCGCCGAGGCGTTGCGGGGGGCCGGTAGTTGGGAAACCAATCCGGCCGTGGTCGCCGTGGCGAACCTCAACCAATCACGTCGGGATACCGGTGCGGTCATCAGGGGCCTCGTGGGGTTCGGAGAGAGCTCCCTGATTATACCGCGTCGGCCACGGCGAGGCACGATCGATCAGTCCCACTCCTCGTCTTCGTCTTCTTCCTCGTCCCAATCTTCGTCATCCTCGTCATCCCAGTCGTCTTCGAGGTCATCTTCTTCCTCGTCGGCATCGACGTCGACGTCGTCCTCGTCATCGACGTCATCGACCTCGTCGGCGTCGACGTCATCTTCGACGATTTCGTCTTCTTCCTCGTCGTCGTCTTCGTCCTCATCGTCGTCGCCGACTTCCTCCCACTCATCCTCTTCGTCGTCGTCGAGGTCATCCTCGTCGTCGTCGTCATCATCCCAATCGTCGTCCTCCTCGTCATCATCGAAGAAGACTTCGTCCTCGTCTTCGTCAGCTTCGGCGGAGACCGGGCGGACGGAGTTGGAGGGGGGTGGGAGCACCGCAACGGCGGCATCGGATTCAAAGGGCTCGCTGATGTCGTCGATAACGACGGGGCCGGGCGCGACGTTCACGTCTGACTCCTTGAGGGTGGTCTGAACGGGGGGGGACGATTCGAAACGGGGTAAGTTTAACGCACCGGGAAGTTCGATCGGCGCTGACGGTTGGGCAGCTTGAAGTTGATCTTCCGAGTTTGCCAAAGTGTCGTCGGAATTCTCGCGGATACTAGCCCCCGACAGGGGAGGAATTGCGGCCGCGTTCTTCAATCCGAAAAGTTGTAAAAATCGGGGCGTGGTGCCGTACAGGTAGGGACGGCCCAACTCTTCCGAACGCCCACAAATCCGCACCAAATCCCGTTGCATCAGTTGGCGGATCAGTTCTCCGCAGGCGACGCCGCGGATCGCTTCGACATCGGCTCGCAAAACCGGTTGCCGATAGGCGACGATCGCCAACGTTTCCATCACCGCCGGGCCCAATTGAAGCGATGCGGGCAGATGCCGCAACCGCCTCAACCAGGGAGCGAGCGAAGGCCGCGTAAAAATCTGGTGCCCCCCCGCCACTTCCTCGACCCGCAGCGCGCTGGCCGACTCCTCGTAAATCCGATTCAACTCCCGAATGCGTGTTCTCGCTTCGGTAGCGTCAGCGAGCCCTGCCAAGCTTGCCAACTTTCGCAAGTTAACAGGCCCACGGTGCAGAAACAGCACCGCTTCCGTCCGTTTGCGACGAATTTCTGGAGATTCTTCTGCTTCCGGATCACTCCGCACTGCCTCGACGTCCGGAGTTGTCGCCGCATCCGTGAGCGATGGTGACGCAGGTTGCCACCACCAGAGTCGGAACGTCCCGCCGGCGACTGACCGCTGGGCACAGGTTCCGCCGACCGATCCGCTCCAGCCGTTGGCTCCGGAAGCGGCTGCCCATGGCGAACCGGCGGCGAACCAGCCGTTTGCGGTTCGGCCTACCGGGAGCCGATGCGAGTTCGATCGAAAGGGAGGATGACGCATGGTTTGAAATCGGGCGGTGCGACCGGCACGAGCTTGCCGGGTTGAACCGCCACGCTGGTGAGAACTTGGGGCAGGATCGTGCGGTAAAAAAGTGTCCGGAACCTGTTGTGCGAAGCACCCGCAGGGCGAGTTCCTCGCAACAGATACCCGGCACTTTTTTCCCGACCGATGTACTGCGACGCTCACGTTATACTCCAGGCTCAGCCGAGTCACGGTCAGTTGAAGCCGCCTCATGGCGACTGGCTCCTTTTTCCGTCCTAGTTGATGACCTCGCCGCGAATGGCTTCCCAACCGACAACGAGTGCTGCCGCGTCCGCCACCGGCGAAGTGCCCAGGCGTGCCGCCAGGTCGCCACGTGGCTTGCCGGTCGCTTGGATCGTCGGCATCGGGGCCGTTTTTTCGTTGATCTGTTTCTTGGCGATCGTGATGACCTATGGTCGCGTGTCGGGGAAAGAGTTTTCGCCGACTCATTTCGAATCGCGGACGTTTTCTTTCATCGAAATCCCGCTGCTCGGTATCCAGTTGACGCCGATCGATCGCAGGACCTCGACGTCCGGTTTCGTGAACGGATTGGTGCGATCGCGGTTAGTTGATCGTCCCGCGTCCGCGTCGGACACTTGGCATCTGATCGAATTCGAAAGGGTCGGGGCGAACCCCGTGGCGGGAGCGGCGAAGTCGCTGCACGGGTTCCTGGAATACACCGATCCTGACCGCAGCGGCAATTTTTTCTGGGACGATTGGACGCAGGGTCACCCTGCGGAAGCGAAGGTCCTCTGGCCTCACGTGCAGCGGTTGGCGATCGCCGAGCAGTACCTGCTGATCCCGGGGCTGTTTCGCTTGGCCAGCCTCGCCGAATCGCCTCAAGATTTGGCTGAGAAGATTGACGAATACCTTGATGCCGAACTGGTCGCTTGGTCTGAAGACCTTCGCGATGCCGGTTACGAGAAGCTCGCAGACACCTGGTCGGAGTCGTTGTTGCGGTCCGCGACGGGGCCTGCGGCCGCAGAACCGGGCGTCTCGGCCGATGAGCGATCGGATGAGCAATCGGCCCCATAAGCGAGCGGTAGAAATTAATTTGCCCAAGTAGCAGGCACACTCCTTGTGCCGTCCGCAATCGGCTGCGGCACACGGAGTTTGCCTGCTACTTTGGTTCCCACGGATCTCGACCATCCGTCCCGAACTTCACGACCTCCCGACCTGAGCCCTTTGTGAAGCTCCTGTGATTTATCTCGACAACAACGCGACGACGGCGATCGATCCGTTGGTGGCCGACGCGATCCGCCGCGTTTGGGATCTGGGGCCGCTGAACCCGTCGAGCCAACATCGGATCGGGCGGCTGGCTCGCAATCTGCTCGACGAAGCGATCTCACGTCTCGGTAAGGCGTTGGGGGCCGACGTCGATTCGCCCGGCGGTGATTCGTTGGTGTTGACCAGCGGCGGGACCGAGTCGAACCAATTGGCGCTGCAGGGTTTGGGTGACCCGGATGGACCGCTGGTGATCAGCCAGATCGAACATCCCAGCGTGTTGGAACCGGCTCGCGCGGCTGCGTCAGCGGGCCGAACGGTCCGCGTGATCCCGGTCGATGCCGACGGCCGGATCGACCTGCCCGCCGCGCGACGATTCATCGTGGAAGCGGCCCCGCGAGCCGCCTTGGTCAGCGTGATGTCGGCGAACAACGAGACCGGCGTGATCCAGCCGATCGATGAATTGGCGCGGATTTGTCAGGAAGCCGGTGTCCCGTTGCATGTCGACGCGACCCAGACGGTCGGCAAATTGCCTTTCGATTTCGGGCGTTCGGGCGTGACGGCGATCACCGCAGCCGCGCACAAGTTTCACGGTCCGGCTGGCGTCGGTTTGCTGCTGGTCCGATCCGGTGTCGAGTTGCGGCCGATGTTTCGCGGTGGGGAACAACAACTCGCTCTGAGGGCCGGCACCGAACCGGTCGCCTTGGCGGTCGGGATGGCCGAAGCGCTGGTGTTGGCGGCGGCCCACTTCGAGACGACGAGTCGGCTGGAAGCGTTGCGAGTTCGGCTGGAAACGGGGTTGCTGGCGAGCTTTTCGGAATTGGTGATTCACGGCCGTGATTGCCCGCGATTGCCCGGTACATCGTGCCTTTCCTTTCCCGGTGCCGACCGTCAAGCGATGCTGATGGCTCTCGACATGGCCGGTGTGGCGTGCAGCAGCGGTTCGGCGTGTGCCAGCGGCAGTAGTCGCCCGAGTCACGTGTTGGCTGCGATGGGCGTGCCGGATAGCCAAATCGACACGGCGTTGCGGTTCGGATTCAGCCGTTTTTCGAGCCTGGAAGACTGCGAACGGGCGATCGAACGGATCAGCCGCCAGTACCAGCGGTTGCGGGACCGGGCGGAGGTACCGGTGGAAAACTTGAGCATTTCTCTGGATCGCGACCCGTCGCAAACCTAAACTGGAGGGCGGCTTGCTTAGCAATGAGCGGCAAAAAGTGTGCGGAACCTGGCGTGCAAAGCACCCGAAGGGCGCGTCCCTCGCAAAAGGTTCACGAAACTTTTAACCGCACGATCCTTAGCCCCCCGCCCACCGCCCCGCGTCGCTACGTCGTATTCCGCCGATGCCACCGCATGTTGAGGATGCCACCCCCGTGGCGATGGTCGAAACGTTCGCGCTGCGAAGCCCCCGTTCCGTTCGTGGTCCGAACGGCCGCTTGTCGCGCGTGGCCGATTCGCTGCTGCCGGTCTTTGCGGTCGGTGAGGAAAACCGATTCGTCGCGTTCGTCTGCAACGCGCCGCTGATCGCTGAAGACACCGCCACCGCCACTTACGCCGGCACCGACGCATCCGCCGAGGTCAGCAACGGGTCGCCGAGCGCCGAATTCGAGCCGTTCGGGCTGCTGTCGCTCGTCCCGATGTTGTTGATCGGCCCCGCCGGGTGCGGCAAATCGACGCTGGCGAACCACTTGGCCGCACGGTTGATGGAGCCGGCGTTGCAAGCCGCTGCGGCCCCCGCCCGCTTGCAGCCGCGATCGGGGCGGGACACGAGTTCGAGCGAATCGAGCGTGTGGTTTTTGACCGGTGTCGATTTCGCTCGGCTGTACGCGCGGGCTGTCGAGGCCGACGACGTGATGCGATTTCGGCGTGAACTGAATCGGGCCGCCGTGGTCGTGATCGACGACGTCCATCTGATGGCGACCAAGCCGGCTTCTCAAGACGAGTTGGCTTCGCGGATCGAGTTCCGTGCCGCCGAGGGGCGACCGACGATTTTGACGAGTCGCCGTCTGCCGTCCCAAGTGACGGGGATGCGTCCGTTGTTGGTCAGCCGCATGCTTCCCGGTTTGACCGTCCCGGTCCGTTTGCCTGGCCCCGAGACCCGCCGATTTCTGTTGACCGAGTTCGCCCGTCGGCGGAAGGTGACGCTTGGCGACGCGGAATTGGATCTGCTCACCGCGGGATTGGAGCCGGAATTGCCAGCCCGAGCGCTCGATTCGGCAATCGCCCATGTCGACTTGCGGTGCCGCATGAAGGGGATCCGGCCGGACGTTCACGCCGTCCGCAACGCGATCGATGCGATCGAGCCGACGAACGACCTGTCGATCGATCGGGTCGCCAAGGCGATCGCGAGACGCTTCAAATTGCGTTTGGCGGATCTCAAAAGCAGCACACGGCGGCAGGAAGTGGTCCGAGCCCGGTCGCTGGCGATGTACTTGGTGCGCAGCATGACGCAAACCAGCTACCACCAGATCGGCAAGTACTTCGGCGGACGTGATCACACGACTGTCCTGCACGCTTGCCGCAAAACGGCAACTTCGATGGAAACCGATGACGACCTGCGGGCTCGCGCCGAGGAGTTGACGGAGCAATTGAAAACGCCGGGCTGAACGATGACGGAACGACACCGGTATCCGATCAAAGGGGGCGATCACCCGTTCATCAGGATGCCAGGATGCGTTGGAACGTCTCAGGATGCCGAATGTCAAAATTCCGGGTTGCGAGCGTGCCGGAACGGGTAGCTGGTGACAATCGTCCGCAGGATCGCTGACAGGCGATACTCGTTTTCTCGCGCCGCCACGACGGCCGCTTCGATGACGCATTCGTCGTCGAGTGTCAGCCCACGGCCCAGGGCATAGATCAGCAACTGTTCGGTCATGACACGGATCAATTCCTCCTGTCGGCCGACCAGAATCTCCTTCCACTGCGTCGGCCCTGAGAATCGACTGCCGTCCGGCAATACGCCGCTGGCGTCGATCGGTTTGCCGACCTCCAGATCACGCCAACGGCCGATCGCGTCGTAGTTTTCCAGCGCGAACCCGAGCGGGTCGATCTTGTCATGGCAAGACGCACACTGCGGGTTCGCACGATGGGCTTCCAGCCGCTCTCGCAGCGTCTGCGTCGCCACGGACTCTTCGTCCTCAGGCAGTTCGGGAACGTCCGGCGGTGGCGGCGGCGGAGCGGTCCCCAAGATCGCGGAGGCGACGAAATTGCCGCGACGAGGCACGTTCGTCCGGCCGGGATCGCTTTGAGAAATCAACAGCGCGGCGGTCGTCAATAGCCCGCCGCGACGGCGGTCCGCCAACGGCATGATCCGGAAATCGTCGCCCGTCACCCCTTCGATGCCATAATGCGTCGCCACGGTTTCGTTAAGCATCGCGTAGTCCGCGTCGATCCACTCCCCCAGCGGCCTGTCTTCGAGGATCAGGTGCCGGAGCAGCCGCCGAGGTTCCTCCGCGACCGCACGGGCTAACTCGTCGTTCCAATTCGGAAACACCGCCACGTCCGGACGATGATCGGCCAACGCGTCGAATCGCAACCAGGCTGCGAAGAAGTGTTCGATCAACGCGTCGCTCCGCGGGTCCTCCAGCATCCGCCGCAGTTGCCCCGTCAACACGTCGTCGTCGCCAAGATCGCCCGAGCGAGCAAGCTGCAACAACTCGTCATCCGGCGGGCCGGTCCAGAGGAAAAAACTGAGCCGCGAAGCCAGATCGAAGTTGTCGAGCGGGAACGGTTCGTCATCGTCTCGCTGAGGCGTTTCAGATCGCATCAGGAACCTGGGCGAGACGAGGATCGCGGTCAAACCGTGCCCGATCGACGTCTCGTGATCGAGTTCCCTGCGGCGGGCTTCGTCATAAAGCCCCATCAACCGCTGGACGAACGCGTCGTCAACATCCCGGCGAAAGGCGCGTGTGGCGAATCGGGCGAGCAGTTCGCGGGCGACTTCCCGTTCGTCAGCTTCGGTCGAAGCGTCCGATTCGGATTGTGCATTGTCCGATGGAACCTGAAACGTCCGCCGATACGCTTGGCGCCGCGGGTCGGAATCGTCCAGTCGCGGTTCGGCCCGATCGGAGCCGGCGGCAATCGCCGCCACGACTTGGCGCCCGGCGACAAAATACTGCTCGACCTGCGGCGGCGAAAGCGTCAGCGATCGGGCGATGTTGCGAAACCCGTAACTGATCGCGTCCTCGGAAAAATCCGCCGACAATCCCAGGTCCAACCCGGTCAACTCGCGGATCGAACGGTCGTACTCGGGCCGGTTCAGCCGCCGCAGCACGGTCGGCCCCGGATCGCGGGCGGCCGTGCAGTCGAATTCGCCAACCGTGAGTTCGATGAATTGCTCCATCAACTCCCGTTCGTCCTCGTTCGGCTGTTTCGCATCTTGCGGCGGCATCTCACCCGAGCGGATCTGCGCCAGCACCGTCCGCCAAACGACCGGATCGCGGGCGATCAGTCGCGGGTCGCGGTAAGCTTCCAAATCGACGCCGCCATTCGGTTCGGCTTCGTTGTGGCAGCGATAACAGTAGGTCCGAAACAATCCCTTGATGTTCCGGTCATAGGACAGCGGGTTGTCCTGTTGGCCAGGCTGCGCAAGGGCTGGGGGCACACCAACCGCGATGCAGCCGATCATGGCGCAGCCCGCGACCACGACTGAGCTGACGGTCCTGAGGCCGCTACGGAACCTCGACGGCGACGGAGGGAGTTCCATCAGTCGACCGTTTGCCGCGGGAACGTCGTTCGCCGAAACATGCCGTGAGCAAACGTCGCGCGTCCGAGACGGGTTGCCGCGCGAATCGCCGCGGCTTGATAGCGAACTCATGCTTTCGGCAATCCTGCCAGCGGCCCGCTGCTGTCGCCGAATTGGTCGATCGCCACGCCGGCTCGCCGCAGCATGTCGACATACAGGTTGCAGATCGGAGTCTGCTTGTCGAGCTTCAGATGGACGCCGCCACCGAGCGTCCCGCCCGCACCGCCGGCGACGAGTACCGGCAGGTCGTCGTGGTTGTGGCGATTCCCGTCGCTGATCCCGGCCCCGTACAGGATCATCACGTTGTCCAGCAGCGACCCGGCACCCTCTTCGACCTCGGACATCCGGACCAACATCCGCGAAAACAGCTCCATGTGATGGGTGTTGATCCGCGTCAACTGGTCGAGGTTTTCCTGTTTCTTTTGGTGATGCGACAACGAGTGATGCGAACCTCGCGCGTCGATCTCGGGATAGGACCGCCCGGACTTCTCGTACGAGAACAAGAACGAGGCGATCCGCGTCGTGTCAGTCTGGAACGCCAAGACCAGGATGTCGAGCATCAGATTGACGTGGTCGGCGTAGAGTTTCGGCACGCCTCGGCCATCGGGGATGATCAGCGGCGGCAATTCCTGTTCATCCGCATCCGCTCCGGGGGCGTCTCGAAACGCTTCCCGGTGATGCGATTCAGCGTCCAACGAAGCCGATCGCACACGTCGTTCGATCCCCCGCAAGCCTTCCAAGTATTCCTCGACCTTGCGACGGTCGCTGAACCCCAACCGCCGCTGAAGCGCCTTCGCGTCTTCGCGAACCAGGTCCAGCACGCTCTGTTCGATCGTGTCAGGCCGCACCGACGAGTTGTTCGACGCGGCGCCAAAGTCGCCACCGCCCCACTTCGCCGGCCGCGGCCGCTGCCCCCGAAACAGGTCGTCAAACAACACCTTGGGGTTCATCCGCAATGGCGACGGCGTCGTTTTGCTCCGCCAAGAAATGTGCGAAAGGTACGTGCCGCTGTAGCCATGATCGCCGCGGTGGCCAGGATCGATCCCGAGCGCCAACGAGTCGACCGGGGTGCTCAAGCCGATCTCGCGAGCCGCGACCTGATCGACCGACGCGCCGGCGACCTCGGGCGTTTCGGAATGTTTGCATTTCTCTCCCACAAGGAAGCCGCCGCCAGCCGGTTCATGCCCGGCCGATTTTCCCTTGCAATGGTCGGCCGCCAAATCGCTGATCACCGTCACCCGGTCTTTAACCGGTTCGAGAGGTTTCAGGATCGGCGGCAATTCGCCCAGCGCCCCGGTAGACTCGGGTCGCCACGTGTCCATATTGACGCCGTTGGGGACGTAAAAAAACGCCAATCGGACCGGCGGGCCACCGGCATTCGAGGCCGCTTGCTCGCCGGCCGCTGCCGTCGAAGCGAGCGGGGTCATCGCTTCTAACCACGGTAGCGCCACAGCCGCCCCGGCGCCGCGGATCACGGTCCGGCGAGAAATCGGTGTCGATGAAACCGGCATCCTGACAGCCCGCTTGGCCGTACCGTCCTGCGAATCCATGGCAAAATTTCCGAGTGGGGAACGATCCGAAAGCGAAATTCTTGAGGCCAACTCGATTTCATTCATCCGTCATTCTAAACGATCTCAACCGCCGCCGCAAAACGATGATCGCCGCAACGCCGCTGGCAAACGCCACAAAAAAAGGTGCTCCGCTGGGCCTGCACGATCCGCCGAATCACCCCCTGGCCACACCGCGGACAAACCTGGCCCGCCCGGTCGTAGACGCGGTGCAGATTCTGGTAGCCGCCATCCTGGTTGAGCGCGTTGCGATAGGTCCCGTCGGACAACGTCGAACCCTCGTGGAGGATCGCGTCGTGCAACACTTCGACGATCGCGGCTTGCAACCGTGACCATTGCGGGCGGCTCAATCGGTCGCAGCGTGTCCGCGGGTCGATCCCGGCGACGAAGAGGATTTCGGCCGCGTACAGGTTGCCAATGCCGGCGACGGCCCGCTGGTCCAACAACGCGACCTTGATCGCACGACGGCTCGACCCGAGCCGCTCGCGGAGCGTTTCCGCCGTGACCACGAGCGCGTCGGGGCCGAGTCGATCGTCGCCCAAAATCCGTTCGGCAGCCGCTTTCGCCCACAACCGCACGGTGCCTAAGCCACGCCGGTCCCAAAACAGCAACTCCTCATGTGGCCCGCCAGCCAAACCCAAGCGAAACCGCAAATGCTCGACCGTCGGCGGGGCGGCGACCAACACCAACCCGGTCATCCGCGGCTCGATCACGATCACCTGGTCGTCGTCCAAGTGGACCAACACCCGTTTGCCACGGCGGCCGATCAGGGAGATCCGCCGCCCGACGATCCGTTTGGCCAGCGTGCCGATCGGCGGCGTCAACAAGATCCGACGACGCTCGCACGGCGGACGCTCGGCCGCCACAATTCGGCTGCCGACCACCCCGGCGATCCCGCGGCACATCGTTTCGACTTCGGGTAACTCCGGCATGCGTCAGCCCCAGGTTGCTGTGAGTGGGCGAGTCGGAATCGACCGCAGCCGACTTTCGCCGCAACATACTCGAACCCGATCAAGCCCGCTGCCCGCAACCGATGCACGGCTCATTCTCGCTACCCGAATCGCCCGCCTACCTCGCCCCAACGGCTCGGGGTACCATCGACACCTGAGTCGCTGACACCCATGACCCGAAACTGGAAGCCCGGCGGCAAACGCGTGACTTCCAACGTCAAATGTCGGACTTCCAACGACAAATGTCGGACGTCTGACGTTCGGCGGCGATTCTTCCCGGCACCGAGTTCCCCGTTCATTCCCTTCCAGCACCCCGAAAGATCGATGACCCAGTACCGCATCGAACACGACTCGATGGGCGATGTCGAAGTCCCCGCCGACGCCTATTACAGCGCCCAGACCCAACGGGCCGTGGAAAATTTCCCGATCAGCGGCTGGCGGTTGCCGCCGGCGATGATCCGCGCGATGGGCTTGGTGAAGTACGCCTGCGGCCGAGCCAATCACGAATTGGGACGCTTGACCGGAACCGGCAAACGGCCACTCTCCGACGCGGAAGTGACGGCGATGCTGGGGGCGGCCGAGGAAATCGCCGGCGGCGACTTGGCGGATCAGTTCCCGATCGACGTCTTCCAGACCGGCTCGGGCACCAGCAGCAACATGAATGTGAACGAGGTGATCAGTAACCGGGCGATCGAACGGATGGGGGGCGATCGGTTCGCCACGGAAAAGCCGATCCATCCGAACGATCACGTCAACATGGGGCAGAGCACGAACGACACTTTCCCGACCGCGATCCACGTCGCGGTGGCGATGGAGATCCAGCATCGGCTGATCCCCGCGCTGACCTCGCTCCACTCGGCACTCGTCGACAAGGCCGAAAAGTGGGATAAGATCATCAAGATCGGTCGCACCCACCTGATGGACGCCACGCCGCTGCGGCTGGGGCAAGAGTTCGGCGGGTTCGCCCGGCAGATCGAATTGTCGATCCGACGCGCCGAACAGGCCCGTGACGCGGTGCTCGAATTGCCCGTCGGCGGCACGGCGGTCGGCAGCGGCATCAACACCGCCAAGGATTTCGGCAGCCGCGTCGCGGCGATCCTGGCCGAACAGACGACGATCCCGTTCATCGAAGCGGTCGATCACTTCGAAGGGAACGCCGCACGCGACGGCATCGTCGATTCCCACGGCTCGCTCAAGACGATCGCCCAAACGCTGTTCGGCGTCGCCAACAACATCCGCTGGTTGGGCAGCGGCCCTCGCTGCGGGTTCTTCGAAGTCATCCTCCCCGATCGCCAACCGGGCAGCTCGATCATGCCGGGCAAAGTCAATCCGGTGATGTGCGAATCGATGATGCAACTTTGCGCCCGCGTTATCGGCAACGACGCCTGCATCACGACCTGTGGCGCCACCGGCGGCAATTTCCAACTGAACATCATGATGCCGGTGATGGCTCACACGACGCTCGAATCGGTCGAATTGCTCGCCGCCGGCACGATGGCATTCATCGAGTTCTGCGTCACGGGGCTCGAAGCAAACGAAGCCCAGTGCCAAGCGATGGTCGAACAGAGCCTGTCGATGTCGACCAGCCTCAACCCGTTGATCGGTTACGAGGCCGCATCAAAATTGGTGAAAGATGCTTTCGCCAGTGGCAAAACGATCCGCGAACTCTGCCAGGAAAAGGGGTTGCTCGACGAAGCGACCCTGAAGGAGGCGCTCGATCCCTGGAAAATGACCGAGCCGCACTGAACGGGCCTGCTCCGAGGGGAACGGGCCTGCTCCGAGGGGAACGGGCCCGCCAAAAATAGGCCGGGCCGCTCAGTCGCTTAATTTCCCACGCAGCCCGCTGGGCAGATCGGGCTGTTGCCAGGCACTCATCCCGCCGTCGACGAGCAGCGTCTGGCCGTGGATGTGCTCCGCCGCGTCGCTAAGCAGAAACACGGCAGTGTCGCCACACACGTCCGCCGTCGGCACCCGGCCGTTGGGCGTGTGCAGCCGCATCCAGCGGTCGATGTCGGGGTCGGCATCGAGCACGGCGCCGGTCAACGGCGTGCGAACCAAGCCCGGGGCGAGCGAATTGACGCGAATCCCCCGCGGCGCGAGCGACACGCAGAGCGACCGGACCATCGCCGCGATCGCACCCTTGCTGGCGTCGTAAGCCACATGATCGGGCTCCGCCAACATCCCGTTGATCGATCCGGTCATCAACACCCGCCCGGCAATACCCCGTTCGACCCAGTGCCGGGCAAAGGCCTGAGTCAAATAGAAGGGGGCGTCGACGTTTAGCGACATCGTCTTGCGATACCGCTCAGGCGTCATTTCCAAAAACGGCAAGTCGACGTAAGTCCCGGCGTTGTTGACCAACAAGTCGGTCTCGGGATCCGCATCGAGCGTTTCCTTGGACAATTCCAAAACGGAAGCAGGGTCCGTCAAATCGGCAAGCCGCAATTCCGCCTTCACGCCGAATTCCAGGCAACGCCGCAGCGTCCGATCCGCCTCGGCGTCACGGACCAAGCCGTGCAAGCAGACGTTCGAGCCGGCGCGAGCCAACGCGACAGCGATCGCGGCGCCGACGCCCTGCGTCGATCCGGTAACCAAAGCCGTGTGGCCCGCCAACGAAAACGCGGAACTCATCGCAACCCCAACCATTCCGGTCCCGTCTCGGTCAGGATCGCCAAAATCTCGGCTCGTTCTTCCGCCGTCAGATAATCAAAATCGCCGGAAACGTCCTCGCCGCGCAATACCCCCAAAAAACGCTCGCGTACGTGATCCAACATCGGCTCCGGCAGCGCGGCGATCGCGGACGAATGGATCAGATAACTGCAGCGGTACCGGAACAGCCGCGACTTCAAATCGAGTTGCCGGAGCCCACGACCCTGCGAATCGAATGGCCCTTGGCTGGCGAACTCATCCGCGAAACCAGAAGTCCCGCTGACCGCAGCGGTGAAATTCGCGTCGTCTCGCATCAACAGGTGGTCGACCAAGCGGTCACCCGCCTTGATGATCCGGCGAGTCGTCGTGTCCGTGCGATGGTCGGCCGGCCGGTCGAGCGCCTCGTTCATCACGCGGTCCGAATCGAGCGCCTTGATCGCCTCATACCTCGCCGCCGTGATCGCGTTCTGCACCTGCGTTTGGTGTTCCATCACCAACAACGCCACCAAGTCGCTGTGCGGGGTCAGGTAACGGTCCGTCGAGAAACGATCGGCCAGCGATACCAAGTTCGCCCCCGGCTCCATGTCGACCGATTCCTCATCGTCCGGGTCGAGCGCGAACGCGTTGCCGCGATGCCGCATTTCGCCGTGCGTCCCCGTCACGTACCAGCCGCCCCAACGCGTCTCGAAGGGGCTGCGATGGTCGCTGACCAAGCCGATGTCGCGAGGCCGGCCGTCTTCATCCGGCGGAATGCTGCGAACGAAAAAACCCGGCACTTGCTGAGTCCTGCCGGTCGAATGGCACCCCAGACAACCGCCGCGGTCGCGCAGCAAATTCGCCCCCGGGTCACGGTCACGCAACGTATAAAAGACGCCTCCCAGCTCATCATCCATCACGGCGATCTCGATCAGCCCACCCGGCACCCAGCCGATGTAGACGTCGTCATTGAAGTAGACTGCGCGAGGCGATTTGGGGCTGATCCTGGACTGCTGCAAGCTCGTTTTCGAAAAAACCAGCGTCTGCGACGACAACGGCACGTCCAATTCCCGCAGCAGCGACGGCAGCAAGCTACCGCGGTCGTCGGGAGTCAACCGCGTCTCCCCGACGCGAATCCGTTCGTCCAACTGGGCGACGACGTTCGCCGTCGCCGTCCGGCGATAGCGGATCGGGGGCCCTTCGAACTCGTACTGTGCCGACACGATCCCAGGCGATCCGCTCGCCATCAACAGGAAACCGAGCATCCAAGCCAAACGAGCAACCGGAAAACGAAATCTCACGCCGAAAACTCTCAATCGGGGAGTGATTGGCTGAGGAACCACACCAGGCCCCCATTACCGTCCGCTCCCATGATAGCCGACAGGGAATCCGGCTCCCATCACCCGGCACGGCATCAACTCCGCCTCCCCAAATCCCTGCCGGGCAGCCGCCGCATCCAAAAAACAGCCGATGCGAGCCAACGCGTCCAAGTAGCAGGCACTCTCCGAGTGCCGTAGCCATACAGACGACCGGCACGCCGGCTCGGACAGATGTCAGGAAAAGTTCCCACTAAGCACCTCAACAGGAATGTTTCGGTATAATCCGCGAAAGCGGCCAACGGCGTTATCGGTCTGCGCGTTCATGTTGTGCAAGTCGATTGATGTGCTCAAGTTATGCGGAATGACTTCAGTTGAAGTGCTTAAGCACCTCCGCATGAATCATTCGGCAAAATCAGCCGGCACGCGCTAGCGTCCGGTTACCGGAAACCGATTGTTTTCTCCTGAAGCCAGTCGGTTTCACGGCGTCGGCTCGATCAGGGTGTGCAAACGATCGATGGGTAGGTTCTCAAGGACCTGCGTTTCGCCGCCGTGCCAGTGGATTTCCAGACGATCGATCCGGGATTGGTCACCCAGCCCGAAATGAAGCCTTGTGCCGTAATGGCTTTGGTAGCCTCGACCGCTGTGAACTTCGGCTACCTGCGTGAGCTCGCCGCAGGTGACTTCGACCCGGGAGCCGACCGCATCCCGATTGGCTCGGGTACCGACCAGGCGAAATTGGACCCAGTGCTTCCGGTCGTCCGATTCGTTCCGCAACACGGTCGCCGGGGCACGAGAATTCGAGATCACCGAATCGATGCGGCCGTCGTTGTCCAAATCATCAAACGCGGCACCACGACTGCTCTGGCGTACCCGCAGCCCGTTTCCGGCAGTCGTCGAGATGTCTTGAAAACGTCTGTTCCCGATATTGCGAAGCAGCACGTTGGCGGCCAGGTAGTCGGTGGTGCGATCGTATTCGGCGATCCGATCTTGGAGGTGCCCGCAGGCGACGAACAGGTCACGCAGACCGTCGTTGTCGAAATCGATCGCCCCGACACCCCAGGTGACCTGCGCGTATGTTCCCGCACCCGCGCCTGTCGTCAATGTGACGTCCTCGAACTGCGCCTCACCTCGGTTGCGATACAACACGCCGTGCTGTAATTGGTACGAAGTTTGATAGATGTCGAGCCAACCGTCGTTGTCAAAGTCGGTGGGCTCGGCCCCCATGCTCCCCTGCGGACTGCCGTACAAGTCATAAGCGATCCCGTTCAGCAACCCGGATTCAGCGAACCGGCCGGTGCCGTCGTTGAGGAACAGGAAATTCCCGCAGACGTCATTGGCGACAAAGATGTCCGTGTGGCCGTTGCGATTGAAATCGCCAGCGACCAGACCCATGCCCCACCCCAGGTGGCCGGCGATGCCGGACGAATCGGTCACGTCGGTGAAAGTCCCGTCACCCTGATTTCGATACAGCCGGTCTTGGGCGGGCGGAAAGGCTTTCGGGCTGGCATAGGCGGGGACGCCGCTCAGCGTGGTGTTGACATGTTGGTCGTAAGCGAACTCGAGATAATTGGTCACATACAGATCCAAGTGACCATCGCCGTCGATATCCAAAAACGCCGCGCCGCCAGCGACCTCGTCACCGCCTTGCACCCCAGCCGGCATCGCGATGTCTGTGAAGGTTCCGTCGCCGTTGTTCCTATAAAGGACGTTCGGGCCGAAGTTGTTGACGAAAATGTCGGGGAAGCCGTCGTTATCGAAATCGGCGACCGCCACGCCCAAGCCGTATCCTGGATCACCCACCCCGGCTTGGTCGGTCACGTCGACGAATTTCCAGTTGCCAAGGTTGCGGTACAACGCGTTGCGCGGCGCTTTCGCGGGTGTCAGCAACTCGCCCGATCGTTCGCCCGAATCGCGCTGATCACTCGCGTCAATCGTGTCACTAAGGTCACTCCGGTCACCCGCGTCGATTGGCTCGCCCAGCGGCGCACCGTTGAGCAGGTAGATGTCGATCAGGCCGTCGCCGTCATAATCGAATAACGCCAACCCGGAGGCGACCGTTTCCATGATGTACCGCTCGCCGGTCGCACCGTCCGTGTGGATAAAATCGATCCCGACTTCATCCGAGACGTCGCGCAGCGACAAGCCTTCGACAGGAAGCGATTGCGTCGGACGGCGAAACATCGCGACCACCAAACCACCGATCACCATCAGGGCCAGCATCGGGACCGGCCAGCTCCAGCGTTTCTTGCCGCGATCGGCTCTTTCAAGATCAGCCATCTTTTCGGGTCACCTTTCGTCCAGCATCAACGAATACCACTCATGATATTGGAGGACGCTCGGTTCCAATTCTATCGCTCGCTGGGCAGCTTGCCGAGCCCCGGGCAGGTCACCGCCGCGTCGCTTCACGACGCTCAGCAAAAAGTAATTGGCGGCACTCGGCTGATGTTCCACCGCCTTGGCCGCCAACCGCGGCAGGTCATCCGATGATCGATCAAACCGGATGTGCAATTCCGTCCGTGCCGCATAGCCTTCGGCCAGCTCGGGGCGCAGCTCGATCGCGCGGATGAATGCCTTGTCGGCCGGTTCGAACGCTTCCAACTGGGTGTAGATTTCCCCGAGTTGCATCCAATAACGCACGTCCTGCGAGTCGCTGGCACTCAGCGGAGCGAGGACTTCCAAAGCATCCGCGGATCGCCGCTGGGTGAAATGAAGTCGCGCGAGCTGCACGCGGGCGTCGAGGTTCGTCTCATCCGTACGGACCGCCAATTTCCAGAGACTTTCCGCGTTTGCATCATCACGCCGCTCTAGAAACTGAGCGCCGACGGCCACGTAGGCAGCCGCCAGGTCCGCGCGCTTCGATCGCAGGTCATCCTGCTGTTTCGATTGTTCGATTTCTTCACGCAGCTGTTGCTGCTGAAGGTTCTGGAAGGTCGCTCGGTGTTGTGCCGCTGCTTCCTCTTCGCCGAGCATCCCACAAGCGGTCGCCAGGCCGAACCAGGCGTTCGCGTGGTCCGGTGCCAGACGGCTAGCCGCCAGGAAACTTTCTTTGGCCTCAAGCGGCCGTTGTTGCTGCAACTGGGTCTGCCCCAGCAGAACGCGATGCGGCAGCGAATCGGGAGCAGATCGCAGACCGGCTTTTAGGACCTCCGCGGTACGCTCCAACTGGCCTTGATTCAGCAGCAAGTTGGCCAGGACGTAAGCCGCCTTCGGATTGCGTGACCGTTCGAAAGCGATTGTTAACGGGCCTTCGGCGTCGGAGAAGTCGCCCGCCTCGAAAAATAGCATCCCGATCGCCAAGTTGGCTTCCGCGTCATGCGGATCGACTTTTAAAACATCCTGCCAAAGCCGGAAGGCGGCCGAGGGTTGGCCGATCAGTGCTCGGAGTTGGCCGGCTAAATGAAGCGATGGAGGGTCGCTCGGAAACCTGGCGACCAATTCGTTCGCGACACGATCCGCGTCGCGGAAGAGGGCGGCATAGGCGGGGTCACGCGCAGTCCCGTCACTCAGGTCCAGATCGTCGACCAGGAAACGTGACGGCGAACGATCCGTCGATGCCGCGTCGGGAGCAGGCAGGTTCCACCAGACGAACCCAATCACTGACCCGACAATGGCCACTCCTAGCAGCGCCCGGTAGAGCCCATTCAATCGGTTCATTCGCAAACTGTTGCCGGCTCCGTGCGTTCCGATGCGGCTGTTTCTCATCGCCGAAGGCATAGCCGGTCGAGCGATTCGCCATTGTCACGCGAAGGACCCGATTCCGCAAACGGACCGGATCGAATCGGACGATACCGCGGCATTGCCAGTGCTCATGGGCGGCATCATCCAGATCACCACCATCCCGCAAATCCGGCGACTCCAAATGTGTCGCACCGCAGGACGCTAATTCAGTTCGATATTGATCGTGTTGTCACCTTCCGTGACATCAAACGACAATCCGCTCGTCCCGGTACTCGAATACTTGCCGGGGATCTTTGCCGCGGACTGGCCTCCGCTTGGCGTCGCGTCCGGATTCACCGAACCCATGTACTTTTCGTAATCGTCTCCCTCTTCCGAAACGCCACCCACGACCGGGGCCGACACCATGACCTTGTAGTTGACCGCCGGGATTTTGCTGCCCTTGTTCGGCATCGATACCGTGTACGCCCCACCGCCTTCGACGATGCCCGATGCGGCGAACCCTTCGGTGGCGATGAACGTGACGAGCGTACCGGGTTCCACCGGGTTGCCGTTCAACGTCACGGTACCGGTCACGGTCCCTTGCGGGCCCGAATAGCCGCCGCCACACCCGCTGACCAAAGCCAGGCAAGTGAGCGCCAGTAATCCACGGATCGTCGTTTGAAATGACGGAGATGTCGAATTGAGCATGTCAGATTCGCGCCCCTTAGCGCACAAAGGTTCGGTCGTAAAGATGGATAGAGCTAGGCGAAGCCTGCAATGCTCGCAGTCTAGCAAAGCCCGTTCACATGAACAGCGAAGCTACCCGATCGCAACCGGGCAGCTTCGCAGTGGTGATCACTCGACAATCAATCAGCCGGGAGCGGAGAAGACGACCAGCGACCCTCCGTGAGCAACACCCTTCGCGGACTCACGTCCGATGCCGGTGTCGGCAAAATATTGCCAAAAACCGGCGTATTAGAAGTCGCGTTGCCCAAAAGAAAAGGTTCGCCAAAAATCGCTCGCTTAGAACTCGCTCACCGGCAGTTTGGTGTCACGGTCGGCAATGATCTTCAACGTTTCCAGGTCCGTCGAATCACTCAGGAAGCGGACCGAACCGTCGGTCATGCAGACCTGAACCCCACCTGGGTGAGCCGAAATCAGCGGGTTGTTAGGGCCCTGGTTGATGTTGACGCCCGGCAGGATGTAGTTGCGAGTGCCGATCGGATAACGGATCGATGTCAGGTTGAACCAGCGACCGTCCCAGTTGCCTGCGGCGGTTTCGACCGTGGTCGGCTTGTGATTGTGCCCCGAACCCATCGCCCAACCGTGATTGCTGGAACCCCAACCGATCTTCAGTCCGTTGGGCCGATACATCCAGTCCGACGTTTCGCCCAAAATCATCACGTTGGAGGTCCCGTCCGTGCAGTCTCGAAACCGGAGCGTCAGCCCCCCGCCGACCAACAAACCGCTCCCGGAGTGCAGGCCCAATTGCGGATCGACTCCGTCCGCGTGGCCACAACAGGAGCAACAGGCGCGCTGGCGCTGCGGCATGTAACGCCCTTGGGCTTCGACCGCACCCGCGATCCCCGAGTACGACGCCACCATGCCGTCGTTACCCTTGAACTCTTCCAACGGACTGGAGGGGCACCGGTAGGTCGCGATCATCAGGTTGCGAATGTCAACCGGGGTCCCGCGGAGGAACGCGTTGCCGGCTCCGTAGCCTTCGGCTTGGGTGTACAGCGTACCGGCCGGAGCCCGCTCGGTGAACGGCCACAGATCAAACAGGGCCTGCTGTTCCACGTAAGGCAACAGACGGACGTAATAGGACGTACCCCAACTGCCGTTCCAGCCGCCGGTCCGACCGCCCATCGGGAACCGCTGGTAAGTGTCGTGGTAATTGTGAAGGGCCAAGCCCATCTGCTTCAAGTTGTTTGAACAGGACATGCGGCGAGCCGCCTCCCGAGCCGCTTGAACCGCCGGCAACAGTAGACCGACCATGACGCCGATGATGGCGATCACGACCAACAGCTCGACAAGCGTGAACGCATGCCGATTCCTGCTTTGAACCATGAAAATCTCCGGAGAATTTTGAAAAAGCGCAGAACGATGAGAAACGCCCTATTAACGGGCACTTCGTTACGAAACGCCATTGATGGGGGCTAGCCGAGACGAATCGTCACGGTCAAGTTTTGCTGAGCTTGAATTTGACGATGACACCCCTTTAATGCCGCTGGCCATGGAAAGTTTCGCGCGGGTGTTCGGTTTGGCGGAAAAACGGCGAAATAAGCTCCCAATAGCCGAATTTGAGCAAAAGCAGAGTAAAAATCAGATGATTGACCCTCGCCCCACGCAGGGCGCCACCAGCCGAATGGCCGTCGCGTCCAACCGGCGGTAGAACCCTGGCACGTGCCGTTGGCACTCGATGACGACGCAAGCAAACCGGTTGGCCGCCTCCGTCGGGCTCGTGCTCAGTCGCGTAAGCGACGGTGCTCGTGCTCGTGCTCGTGCTCGTGCTCGTGTTCCAAACGGGCGACGATGACGGACGCGGTTTGGGCGAGACTGGGTGGGCGGCTGGCTGGGTGGGCGGCTGGCTGGGTGGGTGGCGGTGTCGAGTACGAGTACCGCTCTTG
>RECD01000036.1 GCA_007694185.1 Planctomycetaceae bacterium | reverse complement strand
GCAGCCGGTTCAGGGGACGAGTTCATCGCTGCGGAGCAACTCGGCTCTGTCACGGATCGCCGACAGCTCGTCCGCCGATTTCCGCTCCAGGTTTTTCAACTGCAACGTCATCCGCGGGTTCGATCGGAACCGCTCCCGGTGCCGATCGAGGAAATCCCAATACAACGTCGTGAAGGGGCAGGCGTTCTCACCGACCGCCTGCTTCGGATCGTACCGACAGCCGCCACAGTGGTTGCTCATCCCGCGGATGTAATTCCCGCTCGCGCAATAAGGCTTGGTCGCCATCAGCCCCCCGTCGCCGTATTGGCTCATGCCGACGCAATTCGGCAGACTGACCCAATCGACCGCGTCCGCGTACATCGCCATGTGCCAATGATGAAAGTGCAGCGGATGAACCCCCAGTAGCTGGGAATAGAGCCCCAGCACCATGAGCCGCTGGATGTGGTGAGCGTAGCCCGTCTTCAAGACCAACCGCATCGCGTCGGCGACGCATGCCATTTCCGTCTGTCCGTCCCAAAAGCAGGTCGGCACCTCGCGATCGACGTCGCAATCCAACGAGTTCCGCTCGGCGTACTCGGGCATCTTCAGCCAGTAAATCCCCCGGACGTATTCCCGCCACCCGAGCACCTGGCGAACGAACCCCTCGACGCTGTTGAGTGGTGCCCGGCCATTTTTCCAAGCCTCCACCGCCGCCTCGACCACCTCGCGGGGCGTCAGCAAATGGAGGTTCAGCGCGTGGCTGAGGCGCGAGTGGTAGAGGAAATCGGTACCCGACCACATCGCGTCCTGATAGTCGCCGAACCGCCGCAAACGATGTTCAATGAAGTCATCGAGCGAGACCAACGCCTCGTCCCGAGTTACCGGCAGGTCGAAAGCGTCGACGGTACCGGGATGATCCGGAAACCGACGCCGAACCATTTCGATCACCTCAAGCGTGATCTCATCCGGCGGAAACGACGGCACGGGGGGCACTTCCCCCGGTCCGGTTTTGCCGAATTTCCCTCGGTTCGAATGGTCAAAATTCCATTGCCCGCCCTCCGGTTCACCCGCCGCCGTCATCAGCACATCCTGCTCGGCTCGCATCAGCCGATAGAAATGCTCCATTATCAACGTCTTTTTCCCGTCCGCCCAACGGGCAAACCGCTGCGGGGTACAGAAAAAGTCTCGGTCCTCACGAATCTCGATCTCGACCTCGGCTTCCCCGCACGTCGCTTCGAGGATTCGCTTGACGCGATCATCCCCCGGCCAAGTCACGATCACCCGCTGCGGTTGCTGACGGCGTAAAGTCTCCGCCAGCAGACTGCCGAACCCGCACCCGCGAGCCCGTCGACGGTCGGGTGACAACGCGTGGTAATCGACGGCATAGCCGTGTTCCCTCAGCAACCGATGAAAGTGTCTCATCGGTGCGAAGAAGGCGACCAGGCGGTAGGCGTGGCACCAGACGTGTGTCGCTTCCTCGTCGGTTTCCGCCATCCAAACCCGATCGACCTTGGGGTCGAAACCGTCCAGCCCCGCCAAGTCAAGTGACAAATGATCCCCCAGCACGATCACCAAATGACGGACAGACATCGGCGTTTACTCCCGCTGAACTTACCGAACACCCCTAAAACGCCCGTCCTTGTAGCACGCCCGTCTGAAAATGCGGGTTGGCGAGCGGGTCAGTATCGCCCTCGGTAAAGCCGAGCAACGAGACGACCGATCAAAATCCGAGACGTTACGACACGTTTTTTTTGCAGAACCGTTACCTCCGTCACCGATACCGATGGAGCGGCTGCACACGCCGAGTCTTGGCGACCGTGGAAGGATGCGACCCGCGAGCCGAAAATCGGCAGCCGGCGGCGGGCCGGTTTTGCCGATAGGGTGGGAGGAAGGATGAGTCTCTTGACGGCCGGCTCGAACCGGTGCGACACGGCAGGTCTGGTGGACGCTACGGGGGCTGGGCAAGAATATGCCGGGGAACCCGCGCCGCTGGAACTCCGCGTCACCCGACCGGGAACGCCCGACCGCAGGCTGCGGATCGGGTCCGATCGCTGCACGCTCGGCAGCGGAGAAGGATGCACCGTCCGCTTGGCCGACTCGGCGGTCCGGCCGCTGCATGCCGTGATCCTGACCGCCGGCGGCCGCGTGCTGATCCGCGGCTACGCGATCCCGATCGAAATCAACGAACACTTCGCGCTCGAGGCGTTCTTGCAACCTGGCGACGCGTTTTGCTTGGGGCCCTACCGGTTCGAAATCCTGTCCGTGCCGGCGTCCCTGCCCGCGCGGACGGAATCTCCCCAACTCGACAACGCGTTCGACCAGTCGTTGCGGTCTCAGTGGGTCCGAACCCAACAGCGGCTCGAGGCGTTGACCCAGCGTTACCAACAGACGCTCGATTCGTTGGAACAAGCCCGCGAAGAATCCCATCAGGCAAGACGGCGAATCGAATCGCTGCAACAGGAATGTCGCGATCGAGCCGATTTGCAGGCGCACCAAAATCAGGCGCACGCCGAAGAGATCCGGCACCAGGCCGATCAGGTATCGCACCTCCAATTCGAAGTGCTCCGACTGCGTGAGGAGTTGGAGCAGACCCGCGAGCGTTTGGAGCAGGCCGAACGGGATAACGAACGTTTGCTGCGAAACACGACCCAGTTGACCGCTGCGGCCCAAAGCCACGAAGCGGACCGACTGGACTGGGAACGCCGTTTGTCCGAACTGACCGACGAGATCTTGAGGCACCAAGCTCAGAACGTCTCGGCCCAACGCGAATCAGCCGCGAGCGAACTTGCCCCCGAAGAACCGGCCCCGAGTAATCCGGCCCGTCCGGACTCGCCGCCGGTCGCCACCAAACGAACCGACTCGTCGCCCGGCCCGCCAGCGCCGACGACACCGCCAGCGCCGACGACACCATCAATGCCGCTGGAGTCAGTCGAGCACCGGATGAATCGGATGCTCGGTGAGATCGGCAAACTGATCGAAGACCCGGAAGTGAATTTCGCACCCGAAAGTTCGAAGGCAAAATCGACCGGTGCAAGCGTCAGGGCGGACCTGGCCGTCAACACATCCCTGGCCGCCGGCAAACCCTCGGTTGCCGGTGCCGCATCGGCGAGCCGTGATGCTACCCGTTCGAACGCGGCCTCCATCGCGCGGGCCGCAGCCGAGCGGTCAGCCGAACATTCGGCTGATGCGTCGGTGTTGCGTCACGACAAGCCCGACGCCCGTGGGGGAGTCCACCAACCAGAAGCGGGCAACGTCCCCCAGCCGGCGTCGCTCCGAACCGCTCGGCCATCGTCGCGGATCAGGGCGATGCGTCCTGACCGACCGATGTCTGTCCGGCGCGGCGGCTACGTGCCGACCCGATTCGAACGTTGGCAATTGGTTGCCCTGCCAGTCTTGGCCGCGTTCTTGTTCATTTGTGGCTATCGCAACCCAGACCTGGCATTGGTCTGGAACGTCGCCGGCTGCTTAGCACTCGGGCTGGCCGCTTTCTTCCTGTACGACGTCCGCCGTGAAATTTCCGCCGCCCGCTGGAAACGGGCCATCACCGGCCAGCCCTGACCGACGGGAAAAACCGCCGAATCGGTGACGACGGAACGCTCGCCCGACGACAACCGATTGGGGCGAGTCACTGCGGTCTGTCAAAAACCACTCGGCGTCGCGGCGGTCAAACGCTTTTGCCCATCCGGCTGGCCAATTTGAGCAGCGTCTCGCTGGCGTCTCCTTCAGCCAATTTGGCTTGGATCAGGTGAACCCGCTGGCGATCGTTCCAGGCCTCGTGAAGGGCGATCTCGAATTCGGATTCGGTCGCGACGCGGTGCCCGACACCACGGTCGGCGTCGCCGTAGGCCGATAGCAACCGAAGATGATCCCAGCTCGCGATCTCGTTGTATTTCCAGTCGCCCGCATGCAGGAACCGTTCGGTGCCGTAGCCGTGGTTGTCGAGCACGATCACGATCGGCGAATAGCCGCCCCGCAGCAGCGTCGATATCTCTTGCCCGGTCATCTGAAACGCCCCGTCGCCGACGATCACGACGATCCGGTGATCGGGGCGGGCGGTCGCGGCTCCCAAAGCGGCCGGGATGCTGAAACCCATCGAAGTGTAATAGGCGGGGCTGAGGAATTCCCCACGGTCGTGGATCGTCAATTCGGTAGCCGCGAAGAGGGCATCGCCGACATCCGCGATCACGATCGTTTCCGAATCGAGTCGCTGATTGAGGATCGCCATCATCCGGCTGGTCCGCAGCGCCGCGTCCGATTCGATCTTGACCGGTGACGGCGGGGATTGACGCGCGCTCAACTCCGCCGGGATCGGCCGCTGCGATCGGGGTATGCCCGCGTCACGCAGACCGATAAGAAATTCGTGGAGCGGCACGTCATGGTAGTGATGGTGCGAAATCCGCAACTGCTCGCTGGTCGCGTAGATGCACCGGTTGGGGTCGAGATTGGCGGTAAAGATCCCCAGGTTGATGTCGGTCAAGAACGCGCCCAACAGCAGGATCAGATCGCTGTCTTCGACGTACCGCGTTACCTCCGGCAACCCCATCTCGCCCTGGTACAAGCCGATGTATTGCGGGTGCCGCTCGCTGACGACGCTCTTGCCGAGAATCGTCGCGGCGATCGGGATCGCAGCCTGCTCCGCGAGCGTGATCAAGTCGTCCTGCAAGCCGAACCGATGGATCTCGACGCCGGCGATGATCACTGGGCGTTTCGCGGCGGCCAACATCCGCACCGATTCGGCGATCGCTTCCGCCGTGGCCGACGGATCCGGTTGACGGTTCGCGCTGCGAAAGGCATGCGCCACCGGCGGGATGACCCCCGTCATGTCACGCGGTAACTCGATGTAGACCGGCCGCTTGTACCGGTCGCAAGCATCGAGCACCCGATCGATTTCAGAAAAGGCGATCAGCGGGTTCGACAACTCGGTCGAGGCGATCGTGAAATTTTCGAACACGTTCATCTGCGTCCGATAGTCACGGACCTGGTGATGCAAAAGCGCCCCCGGTCTCCGCTCGCCCAAGCCGGGTGCGCCGGAGATGACGACGACCGGAGATTTCTCCGCGAAGGCACCGGCGATGCTGTTGCAAACGCTCAAGCCGCCCACGCAGTAAGTCACACAAACCGCACCCATCCCGTTGATCCGGGCGTAACCATCAGCGGCGAACCCGGCGCAGTCCTCGCGCGTGCAACCGATGACGTTGATCGGACTCTTCTCGAGCTGACTGTAGAAGTTCAGCACGTAATCGCCGGGGATGCCGAACAGGTCCCGAATCCCGTAATCCTGCAACCGCTCGATGAGGTAAGCACCGATCGTCCGATCGCTGGTCACACGCCGGTCCGTGCTGGGTTGGGGCAACATGCCAATGCCTCTGCCGTGAAGATGGATGCCTCGCGAAAAGGGGACGTAACTCGCCCACTTCCGTCCCAGTTCATTAGAGCAGCGCGGCCGAGGCGGGCGGGAACGCATCCCG
>RECD01000146.1 GCA_007694185.1 Planctomycetaceae bacterium | reverse complement strand
GAAGGAGACGGAAGACGCGGTGGAGTTGGGATTGCGGTGGCTGGTGCGTCAGCAGGGGAGAGACGGGTCGTGGAGTTTGAAGGGGCCGTACGGTGACGGGGCATCGGGCGAGAATCGGGTGGCGGCGACGGCGATGGCGTTATTGGCGTTTCTGGGGGCGGGGCACACGCACCAGGAGGGGGACCACAGTCGGGTCGTGCAGAGGGGCGTTCGGTGGTTGCTACAACAGCAGGACCGGGAGGGATTTTTCGCGAACGAGGGGTCATCGCACCAGCGGACTTACGCGCAAGCGCAGAGTTCGATCGTCGTCTGCGAGCTGTATGGGATGACGGAGGATTCGTGGCTGCGCGACGCGGCTCAAGGGGCGCTCAAGTACGCCGAGAAGGCTCAAGGCAAGGATGGCGGTTGGCGTTACAACCCGGGTGATGCGGGCGACACTTCGGTCACGGGGTGGTACGTGATGGCGCTGCAGAGCGGGATCGCGGCGGGGTTGGAAGTCGACCAATCGACGCTTTACAAGGTCCGTGGATTCATGGACACGGTGATGGACAGCGACGGGGTGCGATATTCGTACCAGCCGCGTGGTTCGCCGTCGGCGACGATGACGGCGGAGGGGTTGCTGTGTCGGCAGTACTTGGGGTGGCAGCCGACCGAACCGGGATTGATTCAGGGTGCGAACATGCTGGTTGAGCCGAATTGGATATTCAAGCGGCAGGACCCCAACGTTTATTACTGGTACTACGCGACGCAGGTGCTGCACCATTACGGCGGCAGCCCGTGGCGGGTTTGGAACGACGTGATGCGGGAAGAGTTGCCTGCGATGCAGGTCAAGCAGGGGCGTGAGGCCGGCAGTTGGGCGCCGCAGAAGGACCGCTGGGCCAGCGTTTCGGGCGGGCGGCTGATGATGACCTGTTTTTCGATCTACTGTCTCGAGGTTTACTACCGGCACATGCCGTTGTATCAGAAATTGGATTGATTCGAGCGGCCGTTGCGGGCGACGAAGAGGGCCAGGAGGCTGCCGCCGAGCAGGCCGGCGGCGACGACCGTGGCGGCTTGCAGCCAGGTTTCTCGGGCGGTTTCGAGTTCCATCCCCAGCACGCTGCTGGCGGTCGCCAGCGGAAAGAAGAAGGCGGCCAGGATGTTCAGGCGGTGGGCGGAGCGGGCCATGTTGCGGCTTGAACGAGCCTCTTCGCCGGCTTTTTTGGCGACTTCGAAATCGAGTCCGTTTTTGGCGGCGGAGTAAAGCAGGTCGACCGTCCGTTCGAGCTCGTACGCTTGGTCACGGGCGTTGATCAGGCCGCGGTCATCGGGGATCAGTTTGCGGGCTTCCTGCATGACTTGGTGCAGGTGTGAAGTCGAGCGGATCAGTGGCAGCAGGCCCTCGATCACCGCGAAATACTCGTCCGCCGTCGCCGCTTTTTCCTCCAGTTGGTCGTAGCGGTTGATCGATTTGGCGTAGTCGTCCAAGTGTTTGGCCAGGACGGCGGGGCCGTCGCCCCCGTCGCTGGACGTCCATTGGCCGTCGGGGCGGCGCCACAGGAAGCGGCCTTGGCGCTGCATGACGCCGGCTTGGGGCGGGTGGTGCAGGACCAGCAGCAGGTGAGATTCCTCGAAAATCACCCGTTGGCGGCCGGCGGAATCGCCGACGCGGGAGCGGATGCTGGCGGGGATTTGCCAAACCCCGGGGAGGGCGGATTGCAAGGGCATCGTGACCTTAAGCTGAGTGGACCTGGGGGAGAGATTCCATCAGCATAGTCGGGCGGACGGTCGTTCACCCCACCCCGAGGCACTTGAAAAATGAATCTGTTCGATCGGTTTCGGCTCGACGGCAAGCGGGCGTTTGTCACCGGCGGCAGCCGGGGGTTAGGGCGGGAGATGGCGCTGGCGCTCGCGGAGGCGGGAGCGGACATCGTCTTGGTCGGTCGGGGGGGCGAGAGTTTGTCGGAGACGGCGGGTGCCATCGAAGGGCTGGGGCGGCGAGCCGATTCGCTTGAAGCGGACCTGGGCGACCCGACGGCGTGCGAGGCGTGTTGCGTGCGGGCGTGGGAGGAGTTCGGGCCGATCGATATTTTGGTCAACAACGTCGGCGGCCGGCGTGAGAACGTGAAGACCGAAGAGATGCCGCTGGAGACTTGGCAGCAGCTTGTGGATCTGAACTTGACCAGCGTCTTTTTGTGTACGAAGCGGATCGGCGGGGAGATGATCCGTCGGGGGGTTGGGGGGCGGATCATCAACATCGCTTCGGTCAACGCGATGGTCGTCGGTCGGGGGATCGCCGGGCGACACTATGAAGCTTGCAAGGCGGCGGTGGTGCAGTTCACGCGGGCGACGGCCGTCGATTGGGCGGAGCATCGGATCACCTGCAACGTCATCTGTCCGGGCGGGTTCATGACCGAGCCGAACGTGCGGTGGTCGGAGTTGCATCCGGAAGTGATCGCCAATTTTCGCCAACAGGTGCCGCTGGGCGATTTCGGTCAGCCTGAGGATTTGGGACCGTTGGCCGTCTACTTGGCCAGCGACGCGTCGCGTTACATGACGGGGGCGACGCTGGTTATCGACGGCGGCTATTCGTTGTGGTGAGGGGGGTGGGTGTCGGTAGGTTTTGGTTGCGGATCGATCGGGTGCGAAGCGTCGGGCGGTTCTTCATCCAGGCCGGCGGCCACGTCGCGGACGCCGATGTCTTGGCGGCCGCCGGTGTAGCTGAGTTCTTCGCGGTAGAGTTCGTAAATCCAGATGCAGGCTTCGAAGAAGACTGGCAGGAAGGCGAGGAACAGCCCGTTGCGAAGGAACAGGATTTTCATCTCGCGGTCGAGAGCCAATTGGCTGAGGAAGAACTTTTGGTCGTCTGATTCGAACAGGTTACCCAGGGCGAAGACCACCATCAGCACGAAGACGGCGCCGGGCATGAAATCGGCGTAGGCTTGGGCGTAGGGGTAGCGGAGGAACGCCATCACGCGAGCGGAGAAGGGGATCGCGAGGGCGAGTGTCGGCAGCAGCAGGACGTTCCCTTCGTTGATCGGCAGGTCGACGCCGGCGCTCCAGGAGACGAAGAACAGCGCTTCGCTGAACAGGACCAAGTAGACCCAGCTCATCACGTAGATGAACGAAAACGAAAACAGCAGGGAGCTGACCCGGGTCGGGCAGGTCGATTGGGGCAGCGGCTGTTCCTCGAACCGGATCACCTTGGCTGCGAAATCGCGGTAGCGACCGGCGCGGAAGTCGGTCGAGACCAGATCCTCCATGATCCGGAAGGAGTGGATGTTCGCGATGATTTGGCTGTAGAGCCGCGTCACCGAGTAGGCGGCGACGATGAGCAGCCCCAGCGCGATCGTCACCAAGCCGCCCATCACGAAATCGTCGCTGATGGTATCGAGGATTTCGAAGAAGCCACGGACCGGGCCGAAGCCTTTGATCAGCGTGTTGTAGGCGTAGGTCCAGATCACGATGATCAGCAGGATCGCCATCCGCAGGCGGTTGTGATCGGTCCGCAGGGCTGGGGCGGGGGATTCGTCCGCGGGCGAACTGGCCGGCGCCGGCGATTCGGGCGCGCCGATCGGTTCGGCGGCGGCAGCGAGTTCGGCAGCGGGTTTGGCGGGACGGTCGCCATCGTCGTTAGCGTTCATGCGTCAGGCTCCGGTTTCCGCTCGGCTCACAGTAGGATCGCGAAGCTGGGGGGCAACGCGAAGACGAAGGATGCCATGATCGGCACCCAGCAGGCGAACCAAAGCCAGCGGCTGCGCGCCCAGAGGTAGTAGCCGTCGAGCGGGTAGATCGGGAACGAGAAGACGAAACAGTAGGTCAGGAACATCGCCGAGGCGAACTGCAGGGCGTAGATGTCGGTCAGGTTGCCGGCCAGCAGCAACAGCAGGTGGACGACGTACATCGACACCAACCCGCTGGCGGCGATCAGGTGATGTTTCGAGCGGTCGCCGCCGTAGTGGACGTCGGTCGTCAGCGGTAGGAACGAGCCGGCGCCGGTGAAGTAGGCTTGCAGCAACAGGCCGTCGAGTGCCGTTTGGAAGCGGATCGTTCCGCCGGCAAGTTGCGCCGCGAGACGCAAGGCGATGGCGTAGACGATCAGCGGCAGGCCGGCGATCAGGGCGGCCCCGGTCAGCGTCAGCGATCCGGCGGAGGTGATTTGGGTCAGGTCATCCGGCGATTGGGCTAGCAGGACGCCCCAGAAGGACAGGCAGAGGGCGGCGGCGCCGAGGGCGAGCCCGACGCGGTGCGAGCCGATTGTCGGTTCGCCGTTGATGGCATTGAGCGTTGGCGAGCCGACGCGGCCTTTGAGCATCGATCCGATCACGACGCGGCTGGCGGTTTTCACAACCCGGCGGGTGAAGGCGCGTGAGGAGGCGCGGGAGTAGGCCGCGATCGTGGTCCGCAACAGCTTTCGGGAGCCGAAGCGAGCCCAGCGGCGGATGGTCGACCGCAGCACGACGCCGATGCCGACTGCGGTTTCTCGCGAGCCGCTGCCGGAAACGGGCGAGTCCTGGTTCACGTAGACGTGGATGACCAGCAGCGGCAGGAAGACCAGCAGCCCGACGCAGATCAGCGAGGCGACGGTGACCATTTGGTCGAAACGAAATCGAGCCAATGAGTTACCCTTCATCCGATCGACAGGATGCGATCTCGATTTGTCCGCGGAGGGAAGGCCACCGTGGTGGCTGGCCGGAGCGGTTTGCGGCCGGGAAAGTGAGTTGCACCGATTCGAATCACCGGTGGCGATGCTGTCAACTTTCGGCTCGGAAGAAAGTCGAAGAAATTTGTTGGCGGGAGGGGGTGGCGGGATGGTGGGGGGGGCGGTGGCGGCGTGGCGGGGAGGTGCCGTCCGCTGTCCTGCCAAAAGCGTTGCTTTTGGTGGGTTGCGGCACTCGGAGTGTGCCGATTACTTTGGCTTAGTGCATCGGCAGGTAGGCGTGGCCGTCGGCTTGGCGGTGGATCAGCACGCTCATTGCGGAGGCGGCTACCGGGATGGCGTGATCGACTTCGTTGTCGTCGAACCCTTTGTAGTTGAGGGCTTGGCCACAGACCAAGATCTCGACGCCGGCTTCTTGGAGTTGACGGATCAGCGGCAGGTTGGGATTCGACTCGGCGCCGGTCCGCTTTTGGAAAGCCGCGTCCGACAGCACCGACTTTGTCGCTTCGCCGTGGACGACGATCGTGATGTGAATGTCGCCGGCGACTAGCCCCGCGTCGCCGTAGAGATTCAGCAGACGGGCGGCGCGATCGAACGCCTTTTGAACTTTGTCGGTAGCGAAGTCGGCGGTGGCGTCAAAAACGACCTTCGAGCCGCTGGTCGGTTGGTCGACGGCGGCGGGGCGGGGACGGATGCCGCCGACGCCCGAGACGATCGGGGTGACGAGGGCCGGTTGCGGGTCTTTCTCGAACACGACGAAGTAATTTTCCTTCAGCAGTTCGGGGTTTTCAGCGACCTTGCGGAAGCCGGTCCGCAGGATCTCGGACTCGAAAACCTCTTGTCCGGCGCGGACGTGATTCAACGTCCAGTCGCTGCTTTCTCCTTCGATGCGCCTGAAATCGATCAGCACCACTCGTCCGCCGGGGCGGAGGGCGCGGCGGAGCGAGTCCATCGTCTTGTACGGGAACTCGAAGTGGTGGTAGGTGTCGCAGATGAAGGCCAGGTCGACCGATTCGGGCGGGAGTTTGGTCGAATCTTCGGTGCAGTGGATCGTGTCGATGTTCGGCAAGTTCGCTTCGCGGGCGGTCGCTTGGATGTGTTCCAAGAACTTCGGCGTGATATCGACCGCCAAGACGCGACCTTTCTCGCCGACGGCGGAGGCGAACAGGCGGCTGAACAATCCGGTGCCGGCGCCGATGTCGGCCACCACCATGCCGGGTTTGATGTCGCAGGCCGCCACGATTTCCTTTCGCAGCGCATAGACCTCGCGGCTCTCGACCTCGAACCGTTCGGTGAAGTCTTCGACCTTCGGATCACGGAACGAATCGTTGATCCCCGGTTTGACGCTCTGTTCTTGAGCCGTCGCGGCGTTTGACGCCAGGGCAGCGGGAACGAGCGTCGCGAGCAGCAGCAGGATGTAGGTCAGTTGCGGTCGGAGGGCGGACGTCGACAGGCGGGGACGGAAATCGGAGAGGGAAAGCATGGCGGAAAAAAACTCGCGTCGGGGAAGGGTGCGGTGACGGATGGGCGGAGATGGTTGAAATGAAAAGCGGCCCGCCGTTTGGGAGCGGCGGGCTGCCTGATTTGAACGGCGTTAACTTTCGGGCGGCTTATCCGCAGCATGAACCGCCGGGCTTCGTTCCGCAATTTTCGCCTTCGGCCGACGCCGATTCGCGAACTTGGTTCCAGGGCATTTTGGCGAGCATCATCCCCATCCCGCAGGTGTCGGTCACACCGGCGAAGATCAGCCCCGCGCCGACGAAGGCGGAGAGGCCGATGAAGTAGGGGTGGGCGACCAGGGCGAGGACGGCACCGAGCAGCACCAGCGATCCGGCGGCGATGCGGACTTGGCGTTCGAGCGACATCGACTTTTTGCCGCGAATGACTGGCAAACCGGCATCGTCCCAAGCTTGGGTGCCCCCTTCGACGTTCACCACGTTTTCGTAGCCCGCGGCATGGAAGCGTTCACACGCTTGGTTGGCCCGGGAGCCGGATCGGCAGATCACGTACAGCGGCGCGTTCGCTCCGTTGCGGTTGCTCGCGATTTGGCCGGCATCGAGTCGGTCCAGTGGGATGTTTTTCGCGGGTTCGGCATGAACTTCGCGGAATTCCACCGGGGTGCGAACGTCGATCAGTTCGACCTTTTCGCCTGATTGGATGCGGTTGTGAAGCTCTTTCGCGGAAATGGTAGAAACGCTCATGGTAATTCAAACTCCTTTAGGCCGATGTTGCAGACGGGAAAGACAAAAACGGTCGTCACATCGAGAGTTGACGACATTTTGGTTCAAAAAAAAGTTCAGGGCGTTAGTAGTAGCCGTCGGGAATTTTATTCCGAGCGGGGGAGCGGGAAAATGGCGAGTGATTGATGCCGGTTCGAGGCGGTTGACGTCATTCGGAAACGGTTGGGCGATCGGATGAAGATGGTGCCGGGTCGGTGGAAGTTGGGATTTCGGTATTCGGATCGAAGCGGGCTTCGACGCAGGCCATGATTTGCCCCAGGTGGGGTTCGGCGATCCGGTAGAAGACTCGCCGGCCGTCTTTGGACGCGTTCAAAAACCCGCACCGCTGCATCAACCGCAGGTGTTCGGACGCCATGGCGCTTGGGATTTCGCAAGCATCCGCCAACTCGCCGACCGTGAAATCGGCCTGCAGCAGCATTTGGATCATCCGCAAGCGGTGCGGGTGGGCCAGCGTGCGGAGGCACTCGGCCGCGTGGCTGAGCGATTCCAAGGCGGTCATGCGAATCGCGGGTGAATTCATCGTTGTCCTCAAACATTCGGAAGCTACTTCAATATATCGTCATGTCCCGACATGTCAATGACAAAAAGTTTGTGAATCTTTGCTGGTTGGTCGCCTCCGTGTTTGAAAAAGACGCCGACCAGGTGATCTTGGATTCAGCGATTTCGGCGGTTGAAGCCGTCTTGATGACGGTGTCGTGCGGCATTGGCGGGTTGGTGGCACTGGGGGAAGTCGTCGGGTTGGTGTGAAAAGGGGACAAAGTTGTCTGCAGTAAATGCCGATATTCGGGATGAGGAACTTCTCACGGCGCCGCAGGAAACGAAGTGGCGAACACTCGGAACGGACACTGGAAATGAATCGGACGCATCAGATGCTGAACCGAATCACCGCCCGCGCGATCGTCGCCGCTTGCTTGGCCGTATCGGCTGTCATGGGCGGGACGTCGCGAGCGGAGGAGGAATGGGCGCGGAAGTTGTTCAGCGAAACGAGCCACGATTTTCGCACGGTCGGTCGAGGGGCGTCGGCGGAGTACCATTTCGAGTTCCGCAACCCGTATCGAGAAGACATCCGCATCGCTTCGGTGCGGACCAGTTGTGGCTGCACGACGCCGACGGTGTTGAAAAAAGAATTGGCTACCGGCGAGACGTCGGCGGTGGTGGCGAAGCTCAACACGCAGACCCACATCGGCGACAAGTCGGCGACGATCACGGTCGTTTTTGACCGTCCGCGGTACGCCGAAGTGCAATTGAAGGTACGCGGCTACATCCGCACCGACATCACCTTCAGTCCGCCCGAGGTCAATTTTGGTGAGATCGCGCCGGGCGAGGAGAAGCGTCAGCAGATTTTGGTGACGCACGCGGGTCAAAGTGCGTGGGAGATCCGCGACGTCCGCAGCCTGTGTGGCGACTTGGCGGTGACGCTCGACGCGCCCGAGCGGACGCCGTCGGGGGTTCGGTATCGGATGACGGTGATGGCGAAGGAGTCGATGCCGGAGGGGGATTTGCGTGAGCGATTGACGCTGGTCACCAACGACCCGCATTTTCCGGCGATCGACATGTCGGTGGTGGGGCGGGTCCGTCCGAGTCTGGAAGTCAGCCCCGCCTCGTTGGGGTTGGGGACGGTTCGCGCGGGCCAATCGTCGGAGCGGCGGTTGCTGATCCGTGCCGAGACGCCGTTCAAAATCGTCAAGGTCGAATCGGCTGACCCGCGTTTCGAGTTCGAGGTTCCGACGGCGGTCAGCAAATTGCAGTTCGTTCGAGTCAAATTCCAGGCGGACGATCGGGTCGGGAACGCGGCCGTCCCGATCAAGATCGAGACCGATTTGGGAAACGGCAAGCGGACCGAGTGCCTGGCCACGGTTACGATCGAACCTTAATCTAAAGGTCGATTTGAATCTCGCCACGTTCGTCGACCGAAGAGTTCCTCCGCCATGGAGCAGCGTTCCGCTTCGCCTTTGCCAGACCCGCCGCCTGACCTTCGCCATCTCGCTCGCGCCCCGCAGGCTTCGACTTCGCCGGTTGCGAGCGATTCTCCGCAAGGTACTTTGCCGCCGGGCGAGCCGAACGCGGCGGTTGCTGTCGAAGTCTGTCACGCGCCGCTGATTCTGGACGAGGAGTGGGCGAACGCGACGACGCACGGGTTGGCGGCGCTTGTCTGGACGTTTGGCGCGGTCGTCATGGCGCGGGCCGCGGCCAGTCAGTCGTTGATGACGGTCATCTGCTGTTTGCTGTTCGTCGGCTCGGCGATCGCCGTCTTCACCGCATCGGCGCTGTCACATCATCTGGTTCACGACCCGCGGTTGTTGCGGCGGTTGCGAGCCTGGGATCAGGGTCTGATCTACGTGATGATTTCCGGGACCTACACGCCGTTGATTTGGCAATTTGCCGCTGAATCGGCCCGTTTGCCGCTATTGATCGGGATTTGGGTCGCGGCCGGGATCGGGTTTCACACGAAGGTCTTTGTCGAGCACCGTGTCAACTCGATCGGCACGATCAGCTACCTGTTGTTGGGCTGGGTCCCGGCCATGGGGTTGGCTGGCCGGGTCCCGGGAGCGGTCTTGTTTTGGATGGCGGCCGGTGGGATTTTGTACACGCTCGGCGTGGCGTTGTTGGTCAACGACCGGCGGGTGAGGTACCTGCATGCCGGTTGGCATCTCTTCGTCTTCCTGGCTGCCAGCTGCCATTTCTGGGCGATCTACCGCTATGTGGCGCTTGCCGGCGTTTGAGTCCGACGTTTGATTTCGCTGCGGGGGGCGGAGTCGGGTGCCGGAGCGGGAGCGTGACAACGGCGGCGTTTGTCCCCGCGTTGTCGGCGGTGGGGATGAACCGATCACGGGAGTTTGGCGTACAAGCGCCGTTGAGTGAAACGGGTCGCGCGGTATAGTAGGCCGCGATTCGTTCCTCCAGGCTCCTTTTTTCTTCGACGGTTCGCAGAGATGACGAAAACCAAGACTGCGGAGGGTGCGGCGGTCGCCGCGCACCGCAAGCCGATGATCGAAGCGATCGGGCTGAGCAAGTTCTATGGCCCGTTCGCGGCGGCTCGGGATGTGACGTTCACGGTCGGCGAGGGGGAATTGGTCGCCTTCTTGGGACCCAACGGGGCCGGGAAGAGCACGACCATGAAGATGTTGACCGGTTACATCGCCGCCAGCGAGGGTCAGGCCCGGATCGCCGGTCACGACATGATGACCGACCGGATCGAAGGGAGTAAGCGGCTGGGGTATCTGCCGGAAAACGGGCCGCTCTATCCCGACATGACGCCGCTGGCGATGTTGGATTTTTTCGGCGACGCTCGCGGTTTGGCGCCGGCTTACAAGAAGCAGCGGATCGAGGCGGTGGTCGAGATCTGTGACTTATCGACGGTGCTTTACAAGCCGACCAGCAAATTGTCGAAGGGGTTCAAGCAGCGGGTCGGGATGGCTCAGGCGCTGCTGCACGAGCCGGACGTGTTGATCATGGACGAACCGACGGCCGGTTTGGACCCGAACCAGATTCGCGGCGTTCGCGCGACGCTGAAGCGGCTCAGCGAAACGAAGACGATCCTGTTGAGCACGCACATCTTGCAGGAAGTCGAAGCGATGGCCGACCGCGTCGTGATGATCAACGAGGGGCGGTTGGTTTACGACGGTCCGGTGGCGGGCCTGCGAGATCACGGGCCCGACCTGGACGAAGCCTTTCACAAGTTGACCCGTGGGGTTCACGCCTGAGGGAAGCGCGCCTGCGCCTTCGTCGCCTGATTCGGCGATCCCGATTTCGAACTTCGGCATGTGCCGCCTTTTCGCCCGGTTCTGAGAGACCGGGGTAGTGATTTTCCAGCAGACCCGCACTCGAATCCGATCCGATTGGAACATGAACCTACCCGCGATTTCCACCGCCGTACTGAAGCTGCTGATTTACGATCTGATTTTCGTGACGTTGTTGCTCGTCTTGGTCTCGGCGTTGAGCAAGAGCAAGTTGGCGACGTTTGCCGTGATGAAGCGGAACTTTATCGGCTACTTTAGCAACCCGACCGGTTACGTTTTTCTCTGCATCTTCGTCTTCTTGACGTCGGTCGCCGCGTTTTGGCCGTACCAGTTCTTCAACCAGAACTTGGCGACGCTCGACCAACTGAACCAATGGTTTCCGCTGATCATGCTGGTGTTCATCCCGGCGATCACGATGAGCATTTGGGCGGACGAGAAGCGCCAGGGGACGGACGAGTTGTTGTTGACGTTGCCGGCGGACGACTTCGACATCGTGATCGGCAAGTACATGGCGGCCGCGGCGATCTTTACGGCGTCGTTGTTGTTCTCGCAGCTCAGCACCTTCATGACGCTGGCGATCTTGACGCAAGGGATGCTCGACACGGGGCTGATCTTCACCACCTACCTCGGCTACTGGTTCGTCGGCTTGATGATGATCGCGATCGGCATGATCGCCTCGTTCTTGACCGGCAACCTGACGGTCGGGTTCATCTTGGGCGCCTTGTTCAACGCGCCGCTGGCGTTCGCCGCGATGGCCAAGTCGGTGTTGCCGGGCCAGTCGCTCGCGAACTTGCTCGGCGAATCGGGGATCGCCCGCCCGTTCGACGATTTCGGCCGGGGTGTGATCAGCCTGTCGTCGGTCGTCTACTTCGTGCTGGCGGCGACCGTGGCGCTGTACCTCTGCATGGTGTTGATCGGTCGGCGGCACTGGACCGGCGGCAAGGACGGCAACACGATGGCGTGGCATTACCTGTTGCGGACCGTGGCGCTGATCGCGATCACGGGCGGGGCGGTCGTCGTATTCCGCAATTGGGATCTGATCCGGTACGACACGACGGAAAACAAGACCGCGTCGCTGGCGCCGGCCACCAAGACGTTGATCCGCGAACTCGATTCGCGACGCCCGATCGTGATCGACGCGTTCATCAGCGACGACGTGCCCGAGCAGTACGCGAAGACCCGTTACGAGCTGATCAATTTGCTCAAGGAGTTCCGCAGCGAGGCCTCGAAGCGGGGGCGTCAGATCGAAGTCAACCTGTATGACGGCATCGAGCTGTTTAGCGACGAGGCCGATCTGGCGCGGGAGCGGTTCGAGATCGTCCCGGTCGACCGGATGGTTTACGAAAAGGGTGCTTATCAGCAAAAGCAGTTGATCATGGGGGCGGCGTTCCGCAGCGGCCTGCAATCGTTGACGATCCCGATATTCGAATACGGCGTGCCGGTCGAATACGAATTGGTCCGTTCGATCAACACGGTCGCCCGCGGTGACCGCAAGCGGATCGGGGTCGTGGCGACGGAAGCCCGGATGATGGGCGGCGCGGTGATGGCGGGGATGAATTTCCAGCAGGTGCCCAAGCATCCGCTCGTTCAAGAATTGGAAAAGCAGTATGAAGTCGAAGCGGTGACGTTGGATGGGGCGGTGACGCCCGGCCAATTCGACGCGCTCGTCGCGGTCCAACCGTCGTCACTCGACCCGGAGCAATTCGGCAGGTTGGTCGAAGCGATCCGGGCCGGGGTGCCGACGGCGATTTTCGAAGACCCGTTCTCGTTCGGCCAGAGCTTCATTCCGGGAACGGGTGAGCCGAAGCAATCGCCGGGCGGGATGTTCGGTGGCGGCGGGCCGCAGCCCAAGGGGAACATCCGCGACCTGTGGGAACTGCTCGAGATCGACGTGCCGGGGACCCCCAGCATGGCGATGCCGGGGCTGTTCAACCCGTCGATCGTTTGGCAGCAGTGGAACCCGTACCCGAACTTGGAAATGAACGCCAACAGCTTGTGGCTGTTCATCGACGTCGACGCTCCGTTGGCTGACCAGCCGCTGAACGAAGAGCACCCGATCACTTCGGGCATGCGTCAGGTGTTGTCGTTGTATGCCGGTTCGTTGAACCCGCAGCCCGGCAGCCGCTTGACGCACACGCCGCTGCTGCGGACCAGCGGAGCGAGCGGGGTGATGGATTTTGAGGCGGCCCAGCGGGTCGCGAGCCGCCAATCGAGCCCCATGCGAGAAGAGGGGAACGCGACCGGCAGCAGCGCGATCGCGATGGCGATCGAAGGGAAGCTGGCCGCGGCCGCTCCGGCGGAAGGGGAAGCGGCAACCGAGCCGGTTGAATTGAAGGTCGTCTATGTCTCGGACATCGACATGATGTTGCCGGTCTTTTTGCAACTGCGAGCCGAACCGGACCAGGCACCGGACACGAAGTTCCAATTCCAGAACGTCACCTTCTTGCTCAACGCGATCGATTACTTGGCGGACGAGCTCGATTATGTCGAGATCCGCAAGCACGAGCCGGGTTACAGCGGCTTGAAGATGATCGCCGAGGTCAAGGAGAGGGCTTCCAGCGAAGTTCGTGAGCGTGGCAAGGAGTTCCAAGACAACTTCGACGCGCTGATCCGCGACGAACAGGAAAAGATGGAAGCGGAGTTGAAGTCGTTGCGGGACGAGATGACCGAGATGCAGCGGCGGAGTGCGGACGGCACGGTCAGCCGGGCGGTCGCGCAAGAAAAGCTTCAGCAGTTCCAGATCAAGCGAGAGGCTCGGCAGCGGGCGCTCGATGTCCGCCGCGTGGCGGCCGAGCGGCAGCGGGACCAGAGCATTCTCGACATCCAGCGGGACGCGGACAAGAAAGTCACGCAGATGCAAAACCAGGTGAAGTGGTCCGCTGCCATCCTGCCGGTCATCCCGCCGTTGATCGTCGGCGTGATCGTGTTCGCCTCACGGCGGCTGCGAGAACGAGAAAACATTTCCAAGTCACGGCTTAAGTGAGCCGTGGCGAGTCAGAACCGAGCCGTCCCGATTTCCTCGATTTGGAAGAAACCCAAGTGAACGAAGGCACCAAAACCGGAATCTTCTGGGCCGCGGCCGTCGCGATGTTGGCGGTGGCCATCTTCGTATCGTGGCCTGCCGAGACCGACAGCGACACGCAGTCGCTGATCGGCAACCCGCTGTTCCCCACCTTCACCGATCCGTTGACGGCGAGCAGCTTGCGGATCGTCAATTTCAATGACGAACAGGGGGAACTGCGTCGGTTCGAAGTCGCCAAGGACGAATCGACCGGCGTCTGGTCGTTGCCGAGCCGCAACGGGTATCCGGCGGACGCGGCGGAGCAGATGCAGAACGCGGCCAACGCGTTGGTGGCGTTGAAGGTGCTCGACATCCAGACGGAAAACGCCGAGGACCATTCCAAGTTGGGTGTGGTCGAGCCGAAGGCCGAGTCGTTGGAGATCGGGGATGCGGGCGTCGGGCAACTCGTTTCGGTCCGTGGCGACAAGAACCAATCGCTCGCCAACCTGATCATCGGCATCCCCGTCCCGGGGTCGGAAACGAAGCGATACGTGCGGATTCCCGGCCAAGACCCGGTCTATGTCGTCAACCTGGACAGCAAGGTCTTTTCGAGCCGTTTTGAGGATTGGATCGAAAAGGATTTGTTGCAACTCAGCAGCATCGACATCAGCGATTTGGAGATCCAGAACTACGCCTCCGCGCTCGAAGCGACGGGCGGGGTGGCGGTGAACCGGTCTTATGACGCCCAGTTGTCGGTCGACGGCAGCAACACTTGGGAGCTCCGCTCGTTGGTCGTGTTCGACGATCAGCAGCAACCGCAGCCACGGCCTTTGGTCGAAGGCGAAAGGCTCGCAACCGCGAAGCTGAATTCGCTCAAGAACGCGTTGGATGACCTGAAGATCGCTGACGTCGCCGCCAAGCCGAAAGGGATGAGCGAGAACTTGAAGGCCGACAAGGATCTGGTCAGCGACAACGAGGCCGTTCGCTCGCTCGCCGCCCGTGGCTTCTTCCCGATCAACAGCGGAGACATCATCTCGGCGAACGGGGAGTTGAAAGTCAGTCTGAATGATGGCGTGCAATACAGCCTGCGGTTCGGCAACGTTCAAGGTTTGTCCGATGAACCGGCGGGTGAAGGAGAAGACGAACCGGTAGGTGGCGCGAACCGATACCTGTTGGTCACCGCCCAACTGGATGATGCCAAGTTCCCGCCGCCGGCGCTACGGTCGATCCCCAAGACGGTCGAAGAACTCGACGAGATGGACGCGTTGGAGCGGGAATTGGAAAGGGCGGCCGATCTGGAAATCTCGGGCGACGCACCGATGATCGAGGCCCCGGCCGATGCCCCGGATGCGCCGGCGACCGAATCACCGGAGGCGGAACCGGCTGAGCCGGTGACGCCGGAACCGAGTCCGGCTGAGCCTAACGCGCCGGCGACTCCGGAACCGGCTGAGCCAGCGGAACCGGCAACGCCGGAAGACCCGGTTGACGCTGCGACGCCTGAAACGCCAGCCGACGAAACGCCGGCGAGCGAAGATCCCGCCAGCGAAGATCCTGCCGGCGACGACGCTTGTGGGGACGTGCCGAACGAGGACGAACCGGCGGAGCCTGCTGCGGATGAACCGGCGACGCCTGCGGAACCGGCAACTCCGGTTGACCCTGTTGACCCTGCGGAGCCGGCAGCGACGGAAACGCCCGCCGACGAGACGCCGGCTCCGGCGGATGAGCCTGATGCTCCGGCGGCGCCTGCGGAAACGCCTGCCGCCCCCCCTGCCGAACCGACGGTGGAAGAGACGCCTGAGGAAAAGCAGGAGCGATTGGAAGCGGTTCAGGAGCAGTTGACGAAGGAAAACCAACGGATGTTGGATGCACGGAAAGAGAGGATGGATGCGGCGCGACGCCGGGTCCGTGAGTTGAACAACCGGTTCGCTCAGTGGTACTACGTCATCCCGGAATCGACCTACCGTAACCTTCGCATTTCGCTCGAAGACCTGATCGAGGGGCCCGACGACGCGACCGCACCCGGGCCGGATGCGGCATCGGGGGCACCCGCGTTCAATTTCCCCGGTTTCCAAAACTGAGTCGAGCGCGATCAGGAATCTCGGGCGGAGCGGACGCATGACAGGACCGGCATCGTTGGGCGGCGAGACGCCATGTCGCCCGCGATCGTCGGTCCGGTGCTGTTGGCGGTTGATACGCCGCCGGAGACATCCGCTCGGCGGTTCACCGACGTCTCGCTTTTCTCAGCGATCGAACTACTCGCCTTTGGGCGTTTTCTCGGTCTTTCTGTTGCTCCTGTTCGGCGGCGTGGGTTGCCGCAGCGAGTCGACTTTCCCGGACCAACCGATCACGTTGGTCTGTCCTTGGTCGGCGGGCGGTGGCACCGATCGGGTCTCGCGTCAGATGGCGGCAGAACTGGAAGCCGAATTGGGTGTTCCGGTCAACGTCGTCAACGCGACCGGCGGCGGTGGGGTCACGGGGCACACCCGCGGCGCGCGAGCTCGTGCGGACGGCTACACGCTGACGACGATCACGGTCGAGCTGAGCATGCTCCATTGGCGGGGGCTGACCAATTTGACCCATCGCGACTTCGCCCCGGTGCAACTGCTCAACCGTGACGCGGCGGCGTTGTTTGTCCGGGGCGACAGCTCTTACCAGACGCCCGACGACCTGCAAGCGGCGGTCGAGGCGACGGTCGGTTCGGCGGCAGGCAGTCGCGGGAAGCTGAAGGCGAGCGGGACGGCTTATGGCGGGATCTGGCATATTGCCACCGCCGGTTGGCTCGACCATCGTGGCTTGGCTGCCGATGCCGTGACGTGGGTTTCGATCAACGGCGCGGGGCCCTCGATCCAAGAATTGCTCGCCGGCGGAGTCGATTTCATCTGCTGTTCGCTGCCGGAAGCCGACGCGGTCGTCGCCGGTGGACAAGTTCGGTGTTTGGGCGTGATGGCCGAGGAGCGGGTCAAGGGATTCGAGCAGGTGCCGACGTTTCAGGAGCAGGGGCATGCTTGGTCGCTTGCCGGGTGGCGTGGGTTGGCCTTGCCTCACGGGACGCCACCGGAGCGGGTCGAGGTGATCCGGGCTGCGGTCGAGCGGGTGACGGCTGGGGCGGCGTTTCAGCAATTCATGGCATCGTCCGGTTTCGACATGTCGCTGGAGGGACCCGAGCGGTTCGCCGAGACGTTGGAGCGTCAGGATCAGCTGTTCGGCGGGATTTTGTCACAGGAAGCGTTTAGCGCCGTCAGTGGCGAGCACTTCGGGCCGTGGATGTTTCCGATCGCGATCGGCATCGTCATGCCGGTCGTATTGGGGCTCGTCATCCGCGAATCGCTCGGGCAGGCCAAGGTGGCGCGAGGCGAATTTCCGCGCGGGTGGACATTGCGAGCCGCCGCGATGTTGGTCGGCATCATCTTTTATCACCTCGTCTCGGAACCGCTCGGGTACGTGTTGACCGCGGCACTGCTGTTGATCGGTACGCAACTGGTGCTCGGTGTCCCTCGTCGCCTGGTCGTGCCGTTGGCCATCGTCCTGGCGCTTGTCACGTATCAATTGTTCGGCGTGATGCTCCGCGTCCCCCTGCCGCGTGGATTTTTGGAGTGGTGAGATGGGGACGTTGATGTGGGATGCCGCCGGGCAGACGTTGCTCGACCCGATGATCTGGTTGGTCGTGATCGGCGCGGCGGTCTATGGCGTTTTCATCGGCGCGATGCCGGGATTGACTGCCACGATGGGGGTGGCGTTGTTCGTGCCGTTGACCTTTTGGATGGAACCGCTGCCGGCGCTAGCGGGGATCGTCACGATGGTCGCCTGTGCCATCTTTGCTGGCGACATCCCGACGACACTCGTGCGAATGCCGGGCACGCCCGCTTCCGCGGCTTACGTCGCCGATGCTTACGCGTTGAGTCGGCAGGGGAAAGCCGCGTCGACGCTCGGGATCATGCTTTGGTCGAGCGTCATGGGGGGCTTGTTCGGGGCTGTCGTGCTGATGGTTTCCGGCGATCAGTTGGCCAAGCTCGCCGGTTGGTTCAGCGTCGCGGAATATTTTTGGCTATACCTGCTCGGTTTGTCTTGCGCCGTGATCGTCGGCGGTGCCTCGGTGTCGCGATCGTTACTTGGGCTGTTGATCGGGCTCGGTTTTGCCACGGTCGGGCTCAGCGCCGTGCATGGCCAGGCGCGTTTCACGCTGGGTCAGCCGGAGTTATTTCAGGGGATCAATTTCATCCCTGCCATGATCGGGCTGTTCGGTTTGGCGGAGGTCTTACGGGGGGCGGCCGGATGGTCGGCGGGGACCAAGTCGGTCGTCGCTTCGGCTGGGGGAGAACCGATCCTGATGCCGGCGATCCGGCAGTTCGTTCAGCGTCCGGCGGCGTGGGTCCGTTCGAGCTTGATCGGGGCCGCGGTCGGGATCCTGCCGGGCGCCGGAGCCGACATCGCGTCGTGGGTGTCGGCGGCCGTCTCGAAGCGGCGGAGCCGGCAACCGGAGCTGCATGGACAAGGCTCGACCGAATGCGTCGCCGACGCCTGTGCCGCCAATTCGGCCTCGTTGGCCGGGGCTTGGATCCCGGCGCTCGTCTTCGGCATCCCCGGCGACTCGATCACCGCGATCGCGATCGGGGTGTTGTACATGAAGAACTTGAAGCCGGGGCCGGAGATTTTTGAGACCCAAGGGACGCTCGTCTTTAGCCTGTACCTCGTCTTCATCCTGGCCAACCTGGTCCTGCTGCCGGTCGGTTGGTTGGCGATCCGGGTCGGCGGCTGGGCGATGCGAGTTCCCGGCAACGTGTTGTTGCCGATCATCCTGTTGCTCTGCATCGTCGGGGCTTATGCGGTCAGCGGCAGTCGGTTCGACATCGCGTTGATGGGGCTGTTCGGGCTGATCGGGCTCGCTTGTGAGCGTTGGAGGGTGTCGGCCGGCGCGATGGTGTTGGGGATGATCTTGGGAGGGCCGTTGGAGGAGCGATTTGTGCAGACGCTTGTCGGCGCGGGCGGGTCGCCGCTGGGGTTCGTCGATCGCCCCGTCGCGGCGGTCTTAGCGACGCTGTGTGCCGGCTTGTGGCTGCGTGCGGGCTGGGTCGCCTATCGCGGCCGATCGGCGAGGGGCCGAATCACTTGAGATCGCTCGACTTGAGATCGCTCGGCCGGCGAGCGCTGACGGCGGTTTGCGTTCAAAAGCCGTTGGGGACTTTGGCCGCGGCGTCGGCGACTTCGGTCACGTAGGTCGGCACGGCGTAGCCCGGCAGGCGGTCGCGGAGTGCGGCGATCAGTTCCCTACCGCGCTGGAGCGGGACCTCGAAGTGGGCCGCTCCGGCGACCCGATCGAGTTGATGCAGGTAATAGGGTTGGACTCGCAAGTCGACCCAGCGGCGGCAGAGCGATTCCAAGACTTCGGCGTCGTCGTTAACACCTGCCAACAGGACCGCCTGGTTCAGCACCGGAATCCCGGCATCGACCAACCGGCCGACGGCGAGTTCGACCGCCGTGTCGATTTCCTGCGGGTGGTTGCAGTGGACCACCATCCAGGCTGTCAGCCGGCTGCTGCGGAGTCGTGTGGTCAACTCCGTGGTCACCCGTTGGGGGATCACGATCGGCATCCGCGAATGAACCCGCAGTCGGCGGACGTGGGGGACCGATTCGATCGCGGTCAGCAAGCGATCGAGTTTTCCGTCCGACAGGGTCAGCGGGTCGCCACCGCTGAGGATCACTTCGTCGATTTCGGGTGATTCCCGCAGCCGCTCGATCATCGGCTCCCAAGCCGGTCGCATGTTGTCCGTGGCGGGATCGGTGGAATCAGCCGTATCGGAATAGTCGAACTGGCGGCGAAAGCAGTAACGGCAATGGACGCCGCAAACGCCGGTCGGCATCGCCAGCGCGCGGCCGTGGTATTTCTGTAGCAGGCCGGCGGCGATTCGGGCGGGGCCGTCACCGACCGGGTCAGACGTGAAGCCGGCGACCTCGCGATTTTCCTCAGGGGCGGCTAAAACCTGCACGAGCAGCGGGTCACAAGGGTCGCCGGGACGCATCCTGGCTAAAAATTCGAGCGGCACAAAAGTCGGAAAATCGGCTTCCGCCAGGCTGATTCCGGGGATCGATTCGGTCGAAGTCGACAAACCGAGCTGTTCGCGGAGGTGGAGCGAGCTGCGGATCGCTCTCCGCATCGCCTGTTGCCACGAGACCGATTCGGGTTCGGAACCGGCGCGGACAAGCTCGCCCTCGGTCGTTAGAATCTCGGCCGAAGTCATCCACAAACCTCCATCCCTTCACGAACCTCTGACGGAGTTCCATTCCCCGTGGCAACGTACAACACCAGCGATTTCCGCAAAGGGCTGAAGATCCAGATCGACGGCGAACCGTACCTGATGGTCGAAATGAACTTTGTCAAACCGGGCAAAGGGAACGCGCTGTACAAGTGCAAGATGCGGAACCTGATCCGCGGCACGATGCTGGATCGAACTTACAAAGGCGGCGACTCTTTGGAAAGTGCCGACGTCGAGCAAACCGACGTCCAGTTCCTCTACCGACAGGGCGAAGATTACGTCTTCATGGACAGCACGACGTTCGAGCAGTACGAGGTGAAGACCGAAGTCGCCGGCGACGCTTGGAAGTACCTGAAGGACGGCATGACCTGCTCGGTGACGCTGTTCAACGGGCTGCCGATCATCCTGGAACCGCCCACCCACGTCGAACTCGAAGTGACCGATTGCCAACCGGGCGCCAAGGGCGACACCGCGACGAACGTCACCAAGCCGGCCAAGGTCGAGACGGGTGCGGAATTCAGCGTCCCGGGCTTCATCAAGATCGGCAACGTCATCAAGGTCGATACCCGCGTCGGCGAATACGTCGAACGGGTCAGCAACTGATCGCCGCTTGCTCCTGACCTAAACTGATGCGTGCGGCCAACTGCGGGCTGGCGAGCGATCGTCGGCCGAGTTCCGTCGCGGGCTGTTGCAAGCCGGTGCGTCCCAGCGGTTTCCCTTGCGTCGCCTTGGTGAGCTGCGTGGTTCGCCGAAGGCATTTGCGTGGGAATCCGTCGTCGAAGTTGCGGTAGGAGGTCGGGTGCGATGTGGTCTTGGTTTCAGAATGTGGGGCGTCGCTGGGCCGATTGGTGCGGCGACCACGAGATGGAGAACGCGATCCGTCGGCACCTGAGTTCCGAAGGGTACTACGGCGGCACCGCCAAGTTGCGGGGCGTCAAGCTGGCGGCCGTCCAACGCCCCGGATGGCTGCAAATCTTTCGCTTCGACGCCACGGCGCGGGTGGCGATTGAGGACGAGGATGAGCAATCCGACGGCCGACGGCCCGCCGATCGGGTTAGTACCCGTCGATCAGCGCGTCCCGAATCGCTCGCCTCGCCGCATCGGTCCGGCGCGGCGGTATATCATGATTTGTACGGTTTGGTACGCGAAGATCAGCGTAGCGGCCGGGTCGATGTGCGGGTCTTCCGCTCTGGCGATGAACGACGTGAGCTGTTCGGACGCTGGGGCGAGGGGTTGCTGCAACTGCGCGGCGGCCAGGCGCTCAGCGCCAACCGATCGGGCTGAGTCGGGTAAACTGGAGGGTGACTCGGGTCGCTCGGAATTCGCATCCGATTGCCAAATTCCCGGTAACCAGCACGCTCCCCTCAGCCGGCTTCGATCCCCGCCGCGGCGACCCGTCGCTAGTCTCGGATCGTCGCTACCTACCCCGCATTCCTCTCGCCTCCCTCTCGGTTGAATCATGCCCATTGAATCACGGATCGCTCGGACTCGGATGCCCTTCGCCGGATTCGTTCTCGCCTGTTGGTTGGTCAGCTCCCTGTCGTTGGCGCCGTTCGCGGATTCTCGAGCCGTGGCTCAGGAAGCGGACATCGTTTCCAGCGATCCCGAAGCGGCCAAACTTTTGGAGCAGGCTTGGATCGATGACGTTCGCCAGGTCACCTTCGGCGGTTTGCGAGCCGGCGAGGGCTACTTCAGCCGCGACGGCGGGCGGATGGTTTTTCAGAGCGAACGGGACCCGGCCAACCCGTTCTATCAAATCCACCTGATGGACATGGAGACGGGTGACATTCGCCGGATCTCGCCCGGATCCGGAAAAACGACCTGCGCGTGGATTCACCCCGACGGTGATCGGGTGTTGTTCGCCAGTACCCATCACGACCCGAAGTCGGCCGATTTGCAGCGGCAGGAACTCGAGTTTCGAGCTTCGGGGCAACAGCGTCGCTACGCCTGGGATTACGACCCGGAATTCGAGCTGTATGAGTACGACTTGACCACCCAAGAGTACCGACGGCTGACCGACGCACGCGGCTACGACGCGGAGGGTTCCTACAGCCCCGACGGCAAGACGATCCTGTTTGCTTCCAACCGCGCGGCTTACGATCGGGAATTGACCGAGCGGGAACAGACGCTGATGGAGATCGATCCGGCGTCGATGATCGACATCTACAAGATGAACGCTGACGGGACCGACGTCGTCCGTTTGACCGATACGCTCGGTTACGACGGCGGCCCGTTTTTCTCGCCCGACGGATCGCGATTCTGTTGGCGGCGGTTCAGCGAAGACGGGGCGACGGCCGAGATCTTCACGATGTCGATCGACGGCGGCGAAGCGAAACAGTTGACCCGTTTGGGGGCGATGAGTTGGGCGCCGTTTTATCATCCCAGCGGCGAGTACCTGATCTTCACGACGAACCGCCACGGCTTCGCCAATTTTGAACTCTACGTCGTCCGCGCGGACGGGGAGGGCGAGCCGGTTCGGGTGACGCACACCGACGGTTTCGATGGGCTGCCCGTCTTCCTGCCGGACGGCCAGCGGATCGCGTGGACGACGACGCGAACCGCCGGCGGCCGGTCGCAGATCTTCATGGGAAGTTGGGATCATGCTCACGCACGTCAACAACTGGGGCTCGACCGCGATGCCGAAGAATTGTCGGATGAAAACCCCGAGGATCGGTTGGCCGCGATCGCCGCTGCCGAATCGGCCAGTCCCGAATTCACGCCCGCCGATATCGGACGCCACGTCGATTACTTGACCCGCCCCGAATTGGGCGGGCGATTGACCGGGACCGAAGGGGAACGCCGAGCGACCGCCTACGTCGCGGCTTATCTCGAGAGCCTCGGGTTCGAGCCGGCCGGCGTCGACGGCAGTTGGTATCAGCCGTTCGAGTTTCCTGCCGGGGCGGTGTTGGACGAAGGAAATCGGCTGGTCATCAGCGATGCCGAAGCGGAACTCGATCAGGCCTGGCGGCCGCTGTCGTTCTCGGGTGACGGCGACTTCGAAGCGGCACCGGTCGTCTTCGCCGGTTACGGATTGGTCGCCCCGGCGGCTGAGGGGATCGAAGCCTACGACAGCTACGCCGACCTCGATGTGAAGGACAAATGGGTGCTGGTGTTCCGTGACATGCCGCAGGAGATCAAGCCGGAACTGCGTCAGCATTGGGCCCGTTACAGCAGCCCGCGACGGAAAGCGTCCGTGGCTCGCGACGCAGGAGCACGCGGCATCCTGTTCGTCGCCGGACCGACCAGCCAGGTCACGAATCAGTTGATCCGGTTCGATCGGGACGCTTCGCAGGCGGGCGTCAGCATGGCGGTGATTTCGATCGACAACGAGTCCGCTGCCAAGATCATGGCCGCAGCGGGCAAATCGTTGCTCGCAGAACAACAAGCTCTCGATCACGGCGAAGCGGCGACCGGATACCCCTTGGCCGACGTCACCGTCAGCGCCAACGTGCGGATCGAACGGAAAACCGGCACCGGCCGAAACGTGTTGGCGCGGCTTCGTACCGGCCGTGCCGCTGCTGAGCCTGCTAAGGCAGGGAAGCCAACGGAATCGGTTGAGAAGCAGCCCGCCGATGCGGATGCCGATGCGGAAGCCGATGCGGAAGCCGATGCGGAGGCCGATGCGGATGCCGAGTCACCTGCGGCGGAAGGTGAGCCCGTTGTTGTGAAACGGCCGGTCGGGCGTGCGATGGTGATCGTGGGGGCTCACGTCG
>RECD01000037.1 GCA_007694185.1 Planctomycetaceae bacterium | reverse complement strand
CTGCTAGCGTTTGTGATGGCCAAACTCGCCGACGTCACATGCGGGCCAGCACCCACTCCCGAGATCCCGCCCGTCGTCGCATCCAACGTGACCACGCCCGATGCGGCCGTGATCGACTCAACCGTCAACGAGTCAGCCGTCAACGTCACGTCGCCGTTGGCTACGTTCAGGCTGTTCACCGCCAAGTCGCCGTCGTTATCGATGACCAGCGATGCGTCCCCGAGGAGTACCGCTTCCAAAGTCGCAACCCGAGTGTTCAACCCGACATGGCCGGAAGCTTGCAGATGCAAGTTGCTGCCGATCACATGGGTGGCAACCCCGGTCCCAACGATCCCGGAACTGGAAGCGATCAGGGAAACATCTTCCTCCACTTCGATCGTCCCGGCGACGGACAGTTGACCAACCCTGGAAACCGCCGTGAAATTGACTGCTTCGACACTCCCCTCCAGGTTGACCATCGCCGCATCGACCTCGATGTCACCCACCATGGCCTCCATGCGTCCGTCCTGAGTGAGCACGAAGTTGCCGTCGGCCAGGACGACGATCGACCCGTCGAGAACCCGCAACTCGCCTTCGACTTCGACCGAATGGGCAGAGACTTCGAGCCCACCGACAACGATATCGCCGTGGAACGTCATGTCGCTGCGAACGGCTCCGGCATCGGGCAACGACTGCAGAGCCAGTTGGGTCGTCTGCACGGAGGCCATTGCCAGAACGCTCGACTGCCAACTCACGTCGACCGAATCGGGTTGACCGCTCGTCGCGATCGAAATCGATTCGCCAACCAGCACGCTGCGGGCACCGACCGCCAACCCATCTAAAATTTCAACGGCCCCGTTGATTTCGATCGCGCCCGAAAGTCCTCCACCGATGTCCGTTAAACGAATCAGGGCTCCGGCATCCAGCAGGGTGATCCTGGATGATGCCCACTGGCCGAGCGCATCTCCTTCCAACTCCAAAAAATCGCCGCCTCCGCCGGCATCAAAAATCACCGCGACGCTTTGCAGCACCGCCGCGTCGATGACCAAACGGTCGGAATCCGTTGAGCCTGCGATACGGATGGTCCCAGTTTGCGTCGTATCGACGACCTGCGTCGTCTCCCCGTTGACACGCACCTCCACATCCGTCGTCGAGCCCGCTTGAAAGCGGACCTCGAATGAATCCTGGGAGCCATCACCGGCGTCGTCGCCGGCATCGACAGTGACTTCCCCTCCGACGCCGAAAGGGTTCAGCGGGGAACCGTTCAAGACGATTCTCGATTCGAGCTGTGAGCCGTAAATGCGAGGATAGACGTCCGTCCGAGTCACCGGCTTGCCGTCTTTTCGGCCCCTTTTGGCGGCGGCTTCTGTCGAGGCCCGACCGCAGCCGAAACGGTCGCCCAGCCAGTGAATCCAGTTCGTCCGGTTGCTCGATTTCATTGAATCGCCGCCATCTGTTGCTGTGTCAGGTCGCGGTTCCGCCGACAACCCTGTTGGACAATTCGAGCCTCTGCCCCGACAGCCGGCGAGGCCACCCCCGTCAACTTCCCGATTACCGTCATGATCGACCCGCCGAAACGAGTAGTCAACGAACCGGAGCATTCGTTGTGAATCGGTTCCCCGGACCGAGTCGATCACCTCGAAAACCTGGCATTTCGTTTTTTCGCGACCCGTCGCCGAACAACCCCAGTCCAAATTCAAGTGATCATCCGACTCGTGCCCTCTCGAGAACGCAGGGGGCCGCTTCCGAACGTCATCGCCCTCGCGGCGTTCGCGATCCTGCTCCTTGATATCAAACCGACCTGGTCGCAAAGCGATGCCGGCACGGAATCGCTTTTCCCGGACAGTATCGAAGCCGTCCCCGCCGGACCTCAAGCTCCATCCTTCACGCGCGCAGGCACCGGCCGGTTGGAGACCTACACGCCGATCGGCCAATTGACAGCGACCACCCGCGTCGGAACGAGCGATACCGGGTCCGATGTCAGCCCTGAGGATCGCCCCGGAATCGCGAGTCCCGACGTTTCGGACTCGGTTTTCGACACGGCAACACCGGCCGCAAGCGATCACGTTCATCTGCCCGCCGGGCTCTCACTGGGCTCCACCAGCCGCCACCAACCACTGTACTTCGAAGAATCCAATTTGGAGCGTTACGGGACATCGAAGTATCGGCATCTTCAGCCGATCCGTTCCGGTTTGCACTTTGGGGTGACGGCCGCGACGCTTCCCTACCGGATGGCAACCCAACTGCCGGGTCGGGTTTATCAGTACGAGCACCCGTTCGAGGCCGGCCGATACGGCCATCGCGAAAAAACGCTCCCACCGACCGATAAGCGGGGCATCCTGGCCCAAGGTGCTGCGGTTGTCGGGCTGATTTTTCTGCTCCCGTAACCCCCCCGGAAAAAACGGATCGCTCACCAAAGTGTCAGCGTGGTCGCGAGCCAATCACGCGCCAATTCCAAACCGGTCCGTCGATCCAACCAGATAACGGCTCGCCCACGCCCCTCCACCAGCAGTTGGTCGGTCGGGTCGGAGATCGCGACCTGGACTTGATAGATCCGAGGCTTCCCGGCGGCGTTGGTCGCGGGTCGCGGCTCCACCTCATCAGACAGGACGGGGGGGACCGAATCGGCATTCACCCTAGCCAGATTCAGGATGGTGCCGGGTAGGCGTACTTTCGGCAGGTGCTGCGGGTAAAGCCAAACCTCTAAACCCGGACGCAGCCGTTCGATCTGATCTTGGTCGACGAACAGGAATGCCTGCCAGCGATCCTTGGGGCCGACCGAACAGACGTGTGTACCGGCGGTCAAGAAAGCCCCCCGATTCCGAACGTCCAGCGGATCGCCATTCCAGGATTCCAGGCGCCCTTCCGCCGGCTGCTGTCTCGGACGGGCCACCGGCCAGACCTGTCCGGCCTGAGGCGCGGTCAGTTCCAACCGACGGAGGTCTCCCTCCAGTTGCCGCAATTGGCCTGATAAGTCTTCGCGTTTGGCACGGGCCGCCGGGAGCTGCGTTCGGGCCTCGGGGTCGATCGCACCTCGCGCCTCCAAGTGCGTCTCCCAGGCCTCAGCACGGCGAAGGTCGCCCTGCAATCGCAAACCCTCGACCTCCAACTTCGTATCCCGCAACCGAACGATCGGGGCACCGGCAAAAACCGGGCTATTGGGTGGTTGGAGGATTTCGGTCAGCGTACCGCCAACCGTGACAAAGACCTCCTCGGCCTGGTCCGGCCGGAATACCGTCGCGGCGTTCATGCGATTCGGGATCGGGACCAAACCGGCGAAACCCAAGCCGGTGAGCAAGAGAAACGTAGCACCCAGAGGACGCCAACGACCGGTCGTCGGACGTGACGCCTCCGCGACCAGGCGGCGGTACCACTGAATCGACGGCGATGCGGCAGAGACGACGACCATCCACAAACCGACAACGATCGCCAGATTGCCCCAACCCCACGGCTGGAGCAACCGATAGGCCAACCACAACACCGCCGTTAACACGAACCACCGATAGGCCAGCGAAGCCACCCCATAGACCAACAACGTTTTGGACTTGGCCGTTTCTTCGTCGTGACGGGCCGGCGGTGCGAGCCCCAACACCAACCGACCGAACCAGTCACCCACCCGCTGACGGGAACGTTGCCAAAGGTTGGTAACCCCCCATGCGTCCGACAAGATGTAATAGCCGTCGTAACGAAGCAGAGGGTTGCCGTTGACCAACAACGTGTTGACCGAACCCAAGACCATGATGACGAGACAAACGTGATGCAGGACGCCCGGTTGGGTGAACCACCAGAGGAGCGCCGCCAACGCCGCCACCAACAACTCCACCCGCATGCCCGCGGCAGAGATCGCGATCCGATCGCGGGCACGGGGCAAGCGCCAGGCGTCGGTCACGTCGCAAAACAGGAAAGGCGTGAAAAACATCAGCAACACGCCCATCTCCTTCGGCTCCACCCCATGCCGGCGGCAGGCGACGCCGTGCCCCAATTCGTGCAAAACTTTGACCACCGCCGTCGTGACCCAGATGAGCAACCATTGACGCGGGTCGGTCAACTCGGCGAGCCCAGGCAGTCGTTCCCACGCTTGTGGCCAAGTCGTCAATCCGATCACCAGCACAACGGACCACAACACCACCAGCATCAGTGTCCCTGCTGGCTGGAAGATCCACCGCATCCAGGGCTCGACGCCGTTCAACAAGCGTCGAGGGTCGAAGCCCGGCAGTCGGATCATCAACGGGTTCCGCAGGCTACCCCAAAATCGCTGGCGTCGTTCGCGGTCGCGGCGGACGAGCAGTGACTCAGCCTGGTCGGGCCAAACCGACTCGACCAACCCGCTGCGGTACCACTGGTGGATCTGACGCATGAAACGTCCCGCGTCCAAACGTCGTCGAGGATCACCCGCCTCGAAACGGGCGCGAATCGATGCGAAGCCACTGGAAACGTCGAGCATCCGAAGCAGTTGGTATTCTTCATCCAGCAGGTGGTGGTACTGCCGCACCATAGGGTCGAAGAGGATCCAAACCCGACCCTGACGGGTCCAGGTTTCGATCGCTTGTAGCCCCGGCATCATCCGCACCCCGAGCGGACGAGGGTCGGGACGTTCCGCCGAAATCCCATCGGGAGAAATGCCATGAGACGCCGTTCCGGCGAGGAGAGGATCGGTAGGCGCCGGTGGCTGCATCGCTACTTCTATCAATCGGTCGCCGGCCGGAGCCGTTCGATTTGGAGAGTTCCGCGATCACCTGGCCGGAGTTTCAAGTCGGCGTTGTCGATCTCGACCCAAATCCGAACCTGATCGCTTTCCGGTTCGATTTCCGGGTCGAGGAACGTGATCTTGCCGGTGAAACGCCGGGCTTGCGGGTCCTCTACCGAAGGAACCCACAGCGTCGCTTCGAGCCCTAGCCACGCCGCAGGGTCTGCGAGGTCACGAACACGATCCGCCGGCAAAAACCCAACACAACGAAGTCGGTCCAACCTCAACACTCGGGCAAGCGGTTGCCCGGGAATCATCCATTCCCCCGCTTCACGGACGATCTCCTTGACCATGCCTTTGGCGGGCGACACGATTTGGTGCCGGCGGGTCTGATCCTTAGCCTGATCGAGCTGCTTGGCCCGCAATTGGTGATTCAACTGCGCGATTTCCAACACCTGCCGGCGCTCCCACAGCAACGCCTTCGCCTCAGTCGCCTTCAATCGATACTCATCCATTTCCGCTTGGGAAATGCTCCGTTGGAAATCCTGCAAAGATTGCTCGGCCCGAGCCAGGTTTCGACGGGCCACCTCCGCCGCCTCCTCTGCCGCTTGAATCAAGGGCAAACCCTCCGCCTGCTTTCCGGCGATCTGCCATTCGACTTCCGCCACCCCTTCGGCCATCGCCGCCTCCGTATCGTCGATGCGGGCTAACAACGTGCCGCGCTCGACCAAATCACCGACCTTGACCAAAACTTCGGCGAGCGACCCGGTCGCCTGCGCCGGGACTTCGATTTCGCTGATCGGCGTGACCAAAACACGCGGGATCAGCAACGTGTC
>RECD01000040.1 GCA_007694185.1 Planctomycetaceae bacterium | reverse complement strand
CCCGCCGTTTGCATGGCGGTTCGCGGCCCGGACAACACCTTGGCCAACGCCCCGAACGTCCAGCAGACTTGGGGTAATGGCGGTTGGGGTGCCGGCCGCCGGTGGGGTGACTCGTTGAACCTGTTCACGGGCTTCTTCACGATCTACCCGCCGAACATCGGTCCGACCTGCGCGAACACCAACGCCGAATGGCAAGCCCAAGTGGCCGTCAGCAGCGAGCACCCCGGTGGCGTGAATGTCGCGATGTGCGACGGTGCGGTCCGGTTCATCTCTGAATCGATCGATACCGGCAACTTGGCCGCGTCCATGCCCGCTGTCCCGGCGAATTCACGCACCTACACCGGCCCCTCATTGTGGGGCGTCTGGGGCGCGATGGGTTCGACGTCGGGCGGCGAGCCCTCCAGGCCGCTGGAATGAGCCGTCTGGTAGGCCGGCGTTCGTAGGGGCTCCGCCAAATCGTTGGCCGAGCCCCTTTTGCGGAGCTGCCGCGTCTTTTTCCAGTTCGAATCGTTTTCGTTCTGCATTTTTTTCAAAGATCTCTCATGCCGTCACTTCGCTTGCCTTTGCTCAGCTGGGCCGCATTGACCCTGGTCAGTATCGGCTGTGGCTCAAGTGGGCCGCAGGTGAACCTGGTCGAGGGGCAGGTCACCATGGACGGCTCCCCGCTGGCCGGGTCGACCGTGATGTTCTCGCCCACACCGAGTAGTAGCGGTCGAGCTGCGGCGGGTGTCACTGACGCTTCGGGTGCCTACAAATTGACCCTGTGAACGCCTGGGCGATTCGAACGGGGCCATCCAGGCGACCGCTTGCCGGGCTGCGATCTGTTGGTACCGGTCACCGCGTCGGCGACAAGCCGTTGTTTCGCAGACCAAACGCCCTGCGGGTCGAATGACCCGCAACCACGGGAGATCTGACACGCAGCCGCAGGATTCGACGGCAGTGTCCGGTCCGAAAATTTCGTCCGCATGCGACGGGCGAAAGATCTCCCCAAGAGGCTTCGTTCGCCTCGCGAACTTCTTCCGACTGGGTCCTTCCAGGCAATTCGTCGCAGTTTGCCTGTTCTCGCGATTGTCAAGCTCGCAGGCAAGTCGGTTTGCTCAAGGGTGGACAGGATGTCGTTGACTGCAACTCTTTGAGCCATTATGCTACCACTAGGCGGAGGCCGATCGGCCCGGGCGATCTCGCGAGATCCCGTTCGGGTGGAATTTTTTCGGCGCCGGCGATTCGGGGCGAATTTTTCTTTTTTTCTGCCGCGATCGCGTTTCTGCTTTTCTCTACTCATTTCCAGTGGTACCGAATCGATGTCTTCACCAAACCCCCTTTATCCATCGCGGCCTTCGTCTCCCCCGGGGGGACTCAACCGACGCGGCTTCACGCTGGTCGAGTTGCTGGTCGTCATCGCCATCATCGGCGTGATGGTCGGCTTGCTTTTGCCCGCCGTGCAAGCGGCCCGCGAAGCGGCTCGCCGGATGACTTGCTCGAACAATCTCAAGCAACTCTCGCTAGCGGTTCACAACCATCACGACACCTACAAGATGTTCCCGCCATCGATGAGCGATCGCCGTTGGCAACAGCGTTCAGCGATGACCGCAGCAGGCTTTCGTTGGGATCGGCTCAGCTACCTGACTCAATTGCTGCCGTTCATCGAGCAGCAGTCGCTGTACGAGCAGATCGAACCGTTCATGATCGCTGGCGGTGTTCCATGGGCCTTCATGGACAACTCGACGACCCCGGCACGACCCGGCCCGTTCGCCCAGCGGCTCGCTGCCTTCCGCTGTCCGTCGGACACGGTTCAAATCGCGCCGGATGACGTTTCGCCGACGAACTATCACTGCAACCGTGGTGACATTCACTTGAATTCGAACGACCACGAGTGGCGTGGGGCGTTCGCCAACGGCCTGCGTGGCCAAATGGACTTTGGCAAGATCAAGGACGGATCGGCCCACACGGTGATGTTGGGCGAAGTCGTCATCGGTCGACAAACCGGCGTACCGGCTCAGCAACGGATCAAGGGTGGCGTCGCGACCGGGGTCAACATCATGATCGGCGGCCCGTTCTCGCCCGCCGTTTGCATGGCGGTTCGCGGCCCGGACAACACCTTGGCCAACGCCCCGAACGTCCAGCAGACTTGGGGTAATGGCGGTTGGGGTGCCGGCCGCCGGTGGGGTGACTCGTTGAACCTGTTCACGGGCTTCTTCACGATCTACCCGCCGAACATCGGTCCGACCTGTGCCGGCGGCAACGCCGAATGGGAAGCTCAGGTTGCGGTCAACAGCGAGCACCCCGGCGGCGTGAACGTCGCGATGTGCGACGGTTCGGTCCGGTTCATCTCCGAATCGATCGACACCGGTAACTTGGCAGCATCCATGCCGGCCACCCCGGCGAACTCGCGCCAATACTCCGGCCGTTCCCTGTGGGGCGTTTGGGGTGCCATGGGTTCGGTGTCGGGCGGCGAACCCCCCACGGCATTGGAATAAGCCTTTCGGCAGACCGACGCATGAGGGGCGAGGCCAGTTCGCTGGCCGAGCCCCTTTTTTGTTTTGTTGCTTCCACGTCTTTGAACAGCTCGAATCGTTTTGTCTTGCATTTTTTTACGGAGATCTCCCATGCCTTTGCTTCGCTTGCCCTTGCTCGGTTGGATCGCTTTGACCCTCGTCAGTGTCGGCTGTGGCTCAAGCGGCCCGCCGGTGAACCTGGTCGAGGGGAAGGTCACCATGGACGGCACCCCGCTGGCCGGGGCGACCGTGATGTTCTCACCCACAGCGACTGGTACCGGTCGAGCCGCTGCGGGTGTCACCGACGCGTCGGGGGTTTACAAATTGACCGACATGGCGGCGACGGCGACCGGCGGCGGAGCGGCCACGGGCGATTACTTGGTGGCGATCACCAAGGCCGAAGGTGGTGGCGGAGGAGGAGGCGGGGAAGAGTCGGGTTCGGACTACGAATACGACGCAAACCCGAACGCCCCGATGGTCATGAAGTCGGCGGTACCCGACAAGTACACCCGTCCGGAGAGCTCCGGGTTGACGGCCACCGTCGCCGAAGGGAAGAACGAAATCAACTTCGATTTGACTTCGAACTGATCGGACGGGCCTGAGTCGACACGGCGCGTCGTCCTGTCGGCTCGCCGGCAAGAGTGATTTGGGAGTTCCCGTTCTTGGGGAACTCCGGTGGTCGAGTCAGTTCCATGAAATCGGCGTCGCGACCTGACGGCGTTGCCTACGAGGTGCTCGGTTCTAACCGCGCAGTCCGAAGCGCGCGGATTGAAGTGAAGTGCTCGGTTCGGATCAGTTGCTGACGTCAGCGGCAGCCTGATCCGCGAGGGCTCGGGCACCGGCATCCAGCGTGGCGATGATTTTGTCGACGTCATAGACGCAGCCGCCCCAAGCGCCGCCACCGACCTGTTGCAGCGCCGCCCACAGTCGCGTGTCGTCGGGCAGATCGTCATCCGCCTTCAGCCCCGGATGAGGCTGACGGGCCGCGAGCACTTGGGCTCCCGCAGTGGCCCCGCACGGGTGGAGTTCACCGGTTGCCTGATCGGCTTCACCGATCAGGTTGACCGAACCGATCAGCTGATTTCGGTCGATCACGATTTCGATCTGGTCGCCGTCGCGAACCTTCGAAATCGGTCCGCCGGCAAGTGCCTCGGGGCCGACGTGTCCGATGCATGCACCGGTGCTGACGCCGGAAAAGCGGGCGTCGGTGACGAGTGCGACCGTTTTGCCCCACGGGATGAACTTGAGCGCGGAGGTGATTTGGTAGGTTTCCTCCATGCCGCAGCCGAGTGGCCCGCGGCCGATCAGCACCATCACGTCGCCCGGTTGGACCGGCCGTTCGGTTTGACCTTTGACAGCTTGGACCGCGTCGCGTTCGGTCGTGAAAACCCGTGCCGGACCGATTTTTCGATAAACGCCGTCGTCGTCGATCACACTGGGATCGATCGAGGTCGCCTTGATCACCGCCCCTTCGGGACAGAGGTTGCCGATGGGGAAACAGACGGTGCTCGTCAGCCCCCGGCTTTTCGCTCTCGGTGGCGGCATGATCACGTCGTCCGGATCGACCGAGTCTGCCCGCCGCAGGGTTTCGCGACAGATTTCTCGCCGCTCGCAAGTCGGCCAGACATCCAGGATTTCGTTCCATGTCAAGCCGCTAGCGGTCAACGCTTCGCCGCGGAACAGGCCGAGTTCGCGGAGGTGCCATGCGACCTCGGGGACACCGCCTGCCAAAAAGAATTGGACGGTGGGGTGGCCGACGGGGCCGTTGGGCAAGCAGTCGACGAGTCGTGAGACGGCCGCGTTCGCCCGGCGGAAGTCGTCCGCTTCGGGCCGCTTCAGTCCGGCCGCGGCGGCGATCGCGGGGATGTGGAGCAGCAAGTTGGTGCTGCCACCGACGGCGGCGTGCAGCAGCATCGCATTTTCCAGTGCGGCATCCGTCACGATGTCCCGTAGGGTCAGTCCGAGACCGATCAATCGCTTGGCCGCCGTCGCGCTGTCCCGAGCGGCTCGCAACCAAACCGGCTGGCCACTCGGAGCCAACGCGGTGTGGGGCAGCGTCATCCCGAGTCCCTCCGCGACCACTTGGGCCGTGGCGGCGGTACCGAGGAATTGGCAACCCCCGCCTGGAGTTCCGCAAGCGCGACAGCCTTCCAGCGACGCCTGTTCCAAAGAAATCTCGCCGTGCGCGTAGCGGGCACCGATCGACTGGACCTTCCCCGCGTCTTCGCCGACAGTGGGTGGCAACGTCACGCCGCCGGGAACGAGCACCGACGGCAGGTCCGCACAGCCGCAGAGGGCTTGCATCATCGCCGGCAACCCTTTGTCACAGGTGGCGATGCCGATCACGGCCCGGCGGCGGGGCAGCGAACGGATCAGTCGCCGCATCACGATCGCGGCATCGTTCCGATAGGGGAGGCTGTCGAACATCCCCTTCGTCCCCTGGCTACGACCGTCGCAGGGGTCGCTGCAAAAGGCCGCGTAGGGAACGCCTCCGGCCTCGCGGATCGTCTCGGCCGCCTCTTGAACCAGCAGACCGACTTCCCAGTGGCCGGTATGGTAGCCCAGCGCGATCGGGCGACCGTCCGGGGCGCGAACGCCCCCTTGGGTGCTCAGGATCAGGTATTGATCACCCAGCAACCGTTCGGGTTCCCAGCCCATCCCGGCGTTCTGAGTCATCCCGAACAGGTCGCCGCTCGACCAGGTTCGGAGCATTTCGTCGGTCAGCGGCAGCGAGCCGGACGGCCCATCGGCGCGGGTTGCCAAAGACTGCGGATCGGGGGAGGGAAACAGCGGCGGTGGGGGGGGCAAAGGGTTCGAATCGGGGGACACCGGAAGGCTCGTGAGAAAGGGGGGAAACGAGGCGACATCGACCGCGCGAGGCGACGGAATCCAGGGGAAAAAAGCCTAGGGCCGAGCAGTCCCCCATTAACCCGCGACCACCCCCACCGGTCAATGACCCGTCCCCCACCCCGAAAGGTGCCACCCACTTTTCGTCTGTGTTCCTGGGGGGGAGGGGTTAACCACAGAGACGCGGGGGCACGGAGGTCGGCCCTCGGAAGGTGCCATCCATTTTTCTCGGGCACGCTCCGGTTTTATGGGGC
>RECD01000068.1 GCA_007694185.1 Planctomycetaceae bacterium | reverse complement strand
CGGTCGAGATGACGGACTTCCAATCGTTGTTGTCCCCCCACGGCTTGATGCCCGCGTTGGTCCACCAGTGAAGGTAGTCGTTGTTGTTCGCACGGGCGCCACGCGTTGCGACGTAGTAGCCCATGTAGAACTCGGACTCTAGGAACGTGTCGTCGTAGTTGATGGTCAGGTTCGGAACCAAACCGTCAAAAACGCGGGCCGTATCGGTCATGCCCGACGACAGCAGCGAGCCGCTCAAAATTCCGATCTGCGGGTTGATATTGAGACCCCCATCCAGCGCCTTGAAGTTCAAGCCGAATCCGAACTCGGTCCACAAGCCGACACCTTCGGTCCGGGCCAATGTGCCGTCAGCCTGGACGGACGGTGAGGCGAACAAGTCGGTATGCCATAAGATGCTGTAGAACGTGAAGTCAACCAACTCGTTGATCGCAACGCCGGCAAACAGCGTTGTGTAGTTTCCAAAGAAAGTGTCCTGGTTGAAACCCAGCGAGGCGGCGAACATCGAATCGCCACCGAACGCACCGGTGCCCGGACGAATCGGCCGGTCCCACCAAGATCCGCAGTAGCTGCCGCACTGCTGATCGGGGCAATGACTGACCGGAACCACTCCGCCAGCGGCCCCCCCGAGCAGTTCTTGCGACTCATCGAGTTCGCTTAGCAACATAACGGGACCGATCTCGCTGGCGTGCGTTTCATCAGCAACGCGGCCGGTGAGCCGTTTCATCAAGTTCTCGCCAAAGGTACCTTCGGCGTGAGCGGTGAGCCCCTGGCCGACGATGGCGGCTGAAACCAGGGTCAAAATGGATAACTTCATGTCTTTCACTTACGCTCCTAGGATTTGCAAACGACGCCGACAAGGACATCATGTCCACTAGGCGCCGATCGAGGTGTGATTTCCGTTCTTGCCTCGAGCCCCGCGTGCCAAAGCCGCCTGCATCGCAGCAGGATCTCTGCAAGAACGAGTTTGAGAGCTAGTGGCCCCCGTTTTCCAACGCCTTGTCGATGCGGTGCGAGGGAAGCCGGACAGCCTCTGTTCTACGGCGAGTAGTTCGGCCCCGCTGTGCGGAAAGATAAATGGATTCTTCTCGATCTGTGCCGTTTTACGGCTGTCGGGGTACGATTAAGCCGGTTATGGCAAGCTAGGACCACCCGCTAGGGTGGTTTGAAGAGGCGTTTTAGCTCGCTGGCGGAGAAAAGCGGCGTCCGTTCCCCTGGTCAGCACCCTTCGGTTTGTCACGAACTCTCTCAGGGGGAACGGATAAGTTCCCGGTGCAACCCTCCAACTCCTTGCAACCCGATGCAAGGAAAGTGGCCGACCTCCCTTCGCTCTGCTCAAATCATTGGCTCTCAGGCGAAAATCGACGCCTGGAAATCAGGCATCCACGCCCTGTTTCAGCCACAGGAGCTTGTCGCAGAAATGTTTCAAAATCCGTAAGTCGTTTCCTAGGAGTATTTTGTGTCGCAATGTCGGGATTCCCGTTCGTTTTGGTACCGTTCCTGCATGACGAGTTCGCCAGCCAGGCCCGCAGTGCGAAAATTGCACTGGCATGGACGACAGATTGGCCTCGGCATCTAGGCGAGTTCAGGTTCAAGGCGAGAAAAGAAAGAATGGCTGAAACACAAAGAGGGCTGTCCCTCTGGATCGTTCTCCTTGTGGGGATGTTGGGGGTCGGGATGTCATTCGCGTCGGTTGCGTCCGCTCAGGATGACGCGACCGTCGCTGTCGAGGCGATGGGCGAAGCGGCAGAGGAAACCGCTGACGAAGCCGACGCGGGTGACATCTCTTTCGTGACCGAATCCGATTTCGCGTACACGATCAATACCCTGATCATGTTCCTCTGTGCCATCCTCGTCCTGTTCATGCAGGCCGGGTTCGCGATGGTCGAGGTCGGCCTAAATGCCGCGAAGAACACGGTCAACATCCTCGCCAAGAACGTGATGGACCTGTCGGTAGGGATTCTCCTCTACCTGTTCATCGGGTTCGCGTTGATGTACCCGGGTAAATGGGTTGTCGATGGCTGGTTGGGTGTGCCTGGGTCCTTCATCGAACGTGACGGCTTTGGGGAAGTCGCCCGCGGTGACGATTACAGCACCGCGGCGGACTTCCTATTCCAAGCGGCTTTCGCGGCGACTGCGGCGACGATCGTTTCCGGCTGCGTCGCGGGCCGCATGAAGTTCGGTGCCTACATGGTCTACACGATCATCCTGACCGGGTTGATTTACCCGATCAGCGGATCTTGGAAGTGGGGTGAAGGCTGGCTCGACGCGATGGGTTTCCAGGACTTTGCGGGCAGCATCGTGGTCCACGCCGTCGGCGGCTTCGCCGGTCTGGCGGGCGCGATCCTGTTGGGCCCTCGTTTGGGACGCTACACCGAGGATGGCAAGAGCGTCCCCTTGCCGGGGCACAACGTCGCCTTCGCGGCGCTAGGCGTGTTCATCCTCTGGATCGGCTGGTACGGCTTCAATCCTGGCAGTCAATTGACCTATGCCGGTTCCGCGAATGCCGAAGCGACGACCTTCATCGCGGTCACCACCAGCATTTCGGCCGCCGCGGGCGCCGTCGGTGCGATGTTCCTCGCTTGGGCGATGTTCGGCAAGCCGGACCTGACGATGGCGCTCAACGGCGCTCTCGGCGGTTTGGTCGGGATCACCGCGAACTGCGACCGAGTCGAACAAGTCCCGGCCTTGATCATCGGTTTGATCGCCGGAGCGCTCGTCGTCATGGGCGTTGTCCTGCTGGACAAGTTGCGAATTGATGACCCGGTCGGGGCTTGGCCCGTTCACGGACTGTGTGGCATTTGGGGTGGGATGGCGACGGGCATTTTTGGTGATTTGCCCGACGAGATCGACTCCCGGATCGGGTTCATCCAGGTCCAGGCGATCGGCACGTTGGCGATCTGTGCCTGGGCGTTTGCGACGATGTTCGGTTTGTTCGCGATCCTGAAAGCGGTCGGGTTCCTGAGGGTTTCCGCCAGCCATGAGCAGGCGGGGCTCGATATCTCGGAGCACGGGATGCACGCTTACCCGTCTGATAAAGTTGCCGGAGGGGCGATTCGCTGACCCCGATTTTGTTCGCGACGGGAGGCCCAGGGACGTGAACCCGCTACGAACGGTTGAACTACCCACCGCCGCCTCGCCGCCGAAGGCTTCGGCCTTCGGCGGTGGGGCACCGGCGGGCTAACTTGGCTGGCGGCCGACGTTCGATTAGCTATTCGAGAAACTAAAAAAATTCTTTCCGGTCCCTCACCGGACCGGAAAGATCCCCAATGGCCCGCGGCGGGTGTCCGCCTCACCCGTCCGGGCCGGGGTTTTTTTCGGCTCTCCGGGCAATCGCGGCTACCAACCGAGCTTCATTCAGGCCTTTCTCATTAGCGACGAAGCCATCCCAAGTCGGGATCGCCACCTTCCCGCCGCCGCGCAGGTTCCCACGCTCACCTTCTCGCTGTAAAACAGCCTTCCCGCCGCTGGGCGATGGAAGCGTCCGTTAGCCGTTCTCCCACCACTCCGATAGACCCGGCCTCGTTTCCCGATTCGAACGGATTGCCGCTAGCCACGGCAAAGCAACTCGTGAAACTCATCATCGCAATCATTCAGCCCAGTAAACTCGATGCGGTCAAGGAAGCCCTCACCAAGGTCGAGGTCTTTCGGCTGACCGTGATGGATTGCCAGGGATTCGGTCGCCAGAAGGGGCGGACTGGGGCTTACCGTGGGCACGAATTTAGCGTGAACCTGCTGCGGAAGGTTCAGCTCCAAATCGCGGTGAATGAACCGTTCGTTCAGCCGACGATCGATGCGATCCTGGAAGGTGGGCGTTCCGGGCCCGACGGCGAAATCGGCGACGGGAAAATTTTCGTTCTGCCGATGGATGATTGCATCCGAATCCGGACGGGCGAACGTGGCTCCGAAGCGATCTGATCCCCCGGCTTCCGATCGGGGGGCGACTTCAGTTCGGGGAATCCCTACCAGGCTTTGCAATATTGCGAAAGGCAAAGACGCGGGTACACTCCGTGGGCCGGGACCCTCCATAAGCAACGCTTCTGGGAGGCGGGCGGACGGCGGACGGCACGGGGCCTGCGCCTGCCGCCTTGAAAATTCACAGCCCCTTCTCGATCACTTACCGATTTCAATCGGCAGGCGGATCTGGCCGAATTTTTTCCCGCGAACACACTCCATCGTCAACTCGAGACGATAGTCCCCCGGCTCCAAGCTCGTTGGCAACTGCATCTCGTAGGCCACGCAGTAGTCGCGGATCGGCTGGTCGCAGCGCTGCAGGTCGGTCGGCAAGACTTGGCCCGCGACTTTGTTTCCCGATGAATCGAAGATCTCGTAGCTGCCCTGCAGTTCCGTCTCAAAGCCGCTTTCCGCCGCTTCCGCGACGAAATTGTCGACTTCGCAGTACAGGAAGACCTTTTGCCCGGCTTGGAACTGAGCTTCGGCGTGGCGTTTGACCTGGCCAAAACCGTTGAATTCTTGACAAAACGCGGCCGTGCGAATCTCCAAATGTTCGGCAGCCATTCCCAACTGCCTCGTCGCCTCGCGGTATTCCGGCAGCGCCAATGCGAACCGGCGGGCAGGGACGGGGTGGCCGCTCGGATCGACCAACTTCCCGACGGCAGCCAAATGATTTCGCAAGAAAGTTCTTTCAGCCGGGCTCATCCCCGCGAAGGCGTCGACCGACCATTCCGCGTCGCCTGCCAGAACCTGCAGGTGGCTGCGGGTCAATTCCCTGACAATCCGTTCTCCGTCCGTCTCCCCTTCGTTGGGTTGACGCAAGCGGTCGATCAGTGCCGCGAACAGTTCGTTCAGCGACGGCTCGGGTAAGGCAGCCGACCCGGTCCGCTCGGCGTCCTCGGTCGATTCGGCTCGATCAGCGATCTTGCGAGGCCCCTCCGGCCGATCGGCCAAATCTTGGTCCGAAATCCGAAGATTTTCCGAGCCGACTGCCAGCGCGATCTCCGCTGTCGAGGCAGCCCGGTTCGTCGATCCGATCACCTGACGGATCTCCGCTACGTCGCTGGAATCCGCTTCTCCAGAAGACGTCACGGCCAGGCGAATCGGCGTTCGGTTCGGGTCGGACTCGTCTTCCAGGTCGTCGGGCAAAGCGGGCAGTGATTGAAGTGAGCGGACCAACGGCGCGGTGATGTCGACCGGTTGCTCTGTCTTGCCGACCGCTTCCGATCGCCGGATCGCTGTCGAAAGTTGTCCTAGCAGTTCCCGCTGAACCTCTGGCGGGCTGTTTCGAAACACGTGGATGAGGGCCGCCAGCCCGTCCTCGTCCTCGACCGCGTCACTAAACTGCACCAGGACATTTTCCCGTGACTCTTCGCCGGCAGGCGTCCGGTCGCTCAGCGAGTAGCTCGGGGTGTCGCCGACCGGTTGGCGATGGGCCACCGATGATGTCCTGCCCGTGTCGGCGGCAGGTCCTCGACCCGCAGGTGCCAATCGCGTTTCCGGACCCGGGTCGGCGGAGACATCGGCCCCCAGTTGTCGACTGATCTGGACATTGTGTTCCAGCGGCACTCCCATCCGGCAACCCGCCGAGACGGCTAGCCCCAGCAGCAGCAGCCGGTTGTTCGATCCGATTCGCTTCAACATCCCTGCCTCGCAATGATCCCAGCCAAGTTCCCTGTCGATATCGCCGAGAAATTAAGTCACGCTCGGCAATCCCTGCAATGTCAATCCGACCGTGAGCGAGCCTAGAAGATGTCGGCCAACCTGATTTTTTTGATTCATTTTTCCGCCACACTGTTTCTGGTCGGCCTGATCTGGACGATCCAATGGGTTCACTACCCGTTGTTCGATCACGTCGGCCCCGACGGTTTCGCCGCCTACGAGGCGGAGCACAACCGCCGCATCACCCCGCTGGTCGGCCCGTTGATGTTGGTCGAACTCGCCACCGCGGTAATGCTTGCGTTCGGCCAGGCCCCGCCGTGGTTTTCGAAAGAAATCGCGATCGTCGGCTTGCTCGCTTTGGTCGCGATTTGGCTGTCAACCGCCTTGCTTCAGGTCCCCTGTCACAATCGCCTCTTGCAAGCCTTTGACCGAGATGCCATCCGCCTACTGGTGCTGACGAACTGGATTCGGACCCTGCTGTGGACCGCTCGCGGCATTTTGCTGGCGGGAACTCTTTGGCGTGCCCTGCAAACCCTCTCGGCAGGTTCGCTAGAATCCTGATTCGGCATCGCCAGCTATCCGGCCGATTTCCGCAGACGATTTCTGCCGCCGAATCTCGAGCCCGTTCCGGACCGTAATCCTCGTAACCTGCTGACAACCTCAGATGATCCCATCCCCCCCCATCGTCGGCGTCATCATGGGCAGCCGCAATGATTGGGAAACGATGTCCCAGGCCTGCGACATGCTCGAGTCGCTCGGCATCCCCTACGAAAAGCGGGTTGTGTCCGCCCATCGGACACCGCAGCAGATGATGCAGTACGCTTCGTCGGCCTCCCACCGCGGCCTCCAGGTGATCATCGCCGGCGCCGGTGGGGCGGCGCACCTCCCCGGGATGGTGGCCAGCGAAACGACGCTGCCGGTGATCGGCGTCCCGATCCAAAGCCGCGCTCTCCAGGGACTCGATTCTCTTCTGTCGATCGTGCAAATGCCGGGCGGAATTCCCGTGGCGACGATGGCGATCGGCCCTGCCGGGGCGAAGAACGCGGCGGTCCTGGCGGCTCGTATCTTGGCTTTGCAGGACGACGTGATCCGTGAACGCCTGCAGCGGCTGATGGAACAGCAAACGGATGATGTCTTGGCAACCGCCGAATTGTGAAGAATGCTAGCTCCCTACCCCTGCTCACCGGTTGTTCATGCCCGTGATTGACAGCAAACTCGAGAACGACAGCGAACCCTTGACTGGCAGCGAACCCCTGACCGCCGGCGACACCAGCCGTTGCGATCCCCCTCGGCCGGTCCTGCCCGGTAGCACGATCGGCATGCTCGGCGGCGGACAGTTGGGCCGGATGTTCGGCCTTGCCGCGGCGCAGCTCGGGTACCGCATGGTCGTCTTAGGAGATGCGGAGGACTGTCCCGCAGCCCCGGTCTCCGTCCGAACCCTCGTCGGATCGCCCGATTCGTCAGCCCTGCTCGATGAATTCGCCTCGCTGTGCGACGTGGCGACGCTCGAGTTCGAGAACATTCCCGTTAGCACCGTGGCGTACCTCGCCCCGCGGCTGAAGGTTTATCCCCAAGCAGCCGTCCTCCGTGTCGCCCAGGATCGGGTCCTCGAAAAGCAAACGTTGGCCGCAGCGGGCCTTCCCGTCACGCCATTTCAACCGGTTTCCTCCCCGGGCGATCTACAGAACGCCCGTCAATCGCTCGGCCTGCCGATCGTGCTGAAGACGACCCGTGACGGTTACGACGGCAAGGGGCAATGGAAGATTCGGTCCGAGTCTGAATTGCGGGAATGGACCGAACCGACGACCGGCGAGGCGACCGACCGCTTCGATCGGCCGTTGATCGCCGAGGCGTGGGTCGATTACCAACGCGAAGTTTCGGTGCTCGTCGCCCGGGGGGCTGCACCGCTGGCTGCCCCAACCGATTCCGACCCGTTCCCGGTCGCCGCTTACCCGGTCTTCGAAAACCGCCATCGCAATCACATTCTCGATGTGACGACCTGTCCGGCCAGCATCGCCCCGACGACGGCCGAACGTGCGACCGAGTTGGCGATCCACGCTGCCCGTTCCCTCGGCCTGTTCGGCCTGATGTGCATCGAGTTTTTCATCGACGAGCAAGGTGACTTGCTGATCAACGAAATCGCCCCGCGACCTCACAATTCCGGCCACCTCACGATCGAGGCGTGTCAGACCAGTCAGTTCGAGCAGCAGCTGCGTGCCGTCTGCGGGCTCCCCCTGGGGGACCCTGCCCTGATCGTCCCGGCCGCTGCGATGGTGAACGTGATGGGGGACGCCTGGCGAAACGGCACACCCGATTGGGATGCCATCCTGAGCATTCCGGGCGCTCATCTGCATCTGTACGACAAACGAAGTCCCAAGCTGGGACGAAAAATGGGGCACGTGACTTTGGTCGGCCAACCCCAGGTCGTCGACGCGGGGGTCCTCGCCGTCCGCCAAATCCTTCAGACCTAATCCGCCGACCCTCGCAAGCCGTCCAAGTCGATTGCGTGCCGTTTCAGTTTTCGATCCAGCGTGCTGCGTTCGATCCCCAAGATCTCCGCAGCTCGACTTTTATTTCCAGCGGTCGACCGCAGTACCGCGATCACGTGTTCTCGCTCGACATCGCTCAGAGATTTTTCGGGGCCGTCCGCCCCGCCCTGCCCCGCCCGTTCTCCCAGCCCAGCGTGCTCGGAGCGACCAGATCCGCCCGTGCCCAAACTGCCCGAGTCGGAGGTGCCCGCCTCAACGGGGTGATCGGGCAAGCGGATCCCAGGGAGTGTCAAATCGTCGAGGCCGATGACCGGATCTTGCCCCAGCACCACCGCCCGTTCGATGACGTTTTTCAGCTCGCGAACATTTCCAGGCCAGCGATGGGCTGCGAGCGCTCGATAGGCTTCCGGCGTCAGCCCGGTTACTACCCGACCGGTCTTCTCGCCGAAGTGGGCCGCGTAGTGATCGGCGAGCAACCGAATGTCGTCGCCCCGCTGGCGGAGCGACGGCACCGCGATTTCGATCACGTTCAATCGGTAAAAAAGGTCGCTGCGAAAGCGGCCCGCAGATACCTCGACCGCCAAATCTCGATTGGTGGCGGCGATCAGCCGCACGTCGACACGCAAGGACTGCTGACCTCCCAGCCGTTCGAACGGATGTCCCTCCAGCACCCGCAACAGCTTCGCTTGCAACGCCAAGTCGAGTTCCCCGATCTCGTCCAACATCAAGGTGCCGCCGTCGGCTAATTCGAATTTCCCTTTCTTCTGTTCGGTCGCCCCGGTGAACGCCCCTTTCTCGTGACCGAACAGTTCGCTTTCTAGCAGCGTCGGCGACAGTGCCGCGCAGTTCAAACAGACCAACGGCCCGTCACGCAAGGAACTCGCCTCATGGATCGCGACGGCGACCAATTCCTTGCCAACCCCCGATTCGCCCGTGATCAACACCGTGCTGGTGGTCTCGCCGAGCCGGGCGATCGTGTCTCGCAAACGTCGCATCGGCGGGCTGTTGCCGACCATTTGGCCCGCATCTGCCAGGCGAAGCCGGAGCGAATCGACTACCCGGCGGCTGCGATGAAGCGAACGGATCAGGCGTCCCCGCGTCGTCAAGTTCTCGATCGCCGCTCCCAGAACGCCGGCCGCCGCCGCCGCCAATTCCAGGCGTTCTTCGGTAAGTCTCCCTTCCCGATCGTCGGCCACCAGGTGCAAGTAGCCCCACCCTGCCCGGTTCGCCGAAGCTTCGCCCGGTGCCTGGCCAAGCCGCTCGATCGGGATCAGCATGAAACTGCGACCCGCTTGGGCCGCCGACTCCTCGCCCTGCCCGTCGCTTTCGTCCAGGGGGCCAGCCAGGTCACGAACCAGCATCGCACGGCCGCTATCGAGCATCCCCTCCAGCATCGCTTCCGACGGAGGTGGGCAGCCTGCATCCGGAGTCGCTGTCGTCGCCAGCGACTCCGTGGACGATGTCTCTGGGTGATCTCGATCCGCCCCGGCAACCTTCCGGAACGCGCGAATCTCACCCTGGCTGCCCGGGATCGCGCGGGTCAAGACTTCCAGCGTCGCCGCGGCTGCGACCCGCACGCTGGTGCATCCTGCCAGCCGATAGGCCAGTTGAAACAGTTCGGACCAGCCCCAGCCGTCGGACGGTTCATTCGAGGCCGTTGCCCCGTCACCGGCCCGGCGGGCGAGTGTGGAACCGCCAAGATCAGCCGCCGAGAAATCGAGGTAACGGCTCTCGTCGACCCGCCGCGAAATCACCGAACTGCCTAGGCCTCCGATGGTCAATTGGCCCCCAAGGGTCAATTGGTCATCGGTCGCCGATGCTGAGTACTCGGGCTGGCCCACGCCCTCGCCGGTCGTTCCCAACGCGTCGCTCAAACGTGTGACAAAACTCAGCTCAAAGCCGGCTAGCTCAATCCGATCGCCTCCCGCCAGTTGCCTAGCAGGCTCGACCCGTTCGCCTCCGACCCGAGTGCCGTTGCGGCTGCCCAAATCCCGCAACCACCAAGCACCTCGTTCCCAGCGGACCTCGGCATGCCGCCGACTCGCTTGGTGACTCCGGATCACAACCTCGTTGTCCGAACTCCGCCCTAGGACGGCGGCCCGCTCAGGCGATAGCCGCAGCACATCGGACCACCGGCCGCCTCGGCGGATCACCAAGTAAGCCCGCCGTGCGGCCGATTCACCCGCTCCATGATCGGGACTCTCAGTCGGGTCAAGAAGGTTCAAAACGAGCCGCTCCGAAAGTAACAACCGACATTCTGTTGTAACGAGTCAAACCCGTAACTATCCTAGCAAGATGACGCAGTGCCGCCGCTTCGAAGCGTTCCCTGCGAAGCTCCTCCTGCCATTCGGTTTCAATATCCGTCCTTCGCCCCGGAGTCGCCCCATGGGCCCGTCCGCCATGCCAGTTCGACGTCAAACGTTCACCGCTCGATTCATGCCGAGCTTCGGACGACGACTCGGCGAATTTTTGACCCGCCCGGCCGCGCTCATCGTGGCCTTGGTGGCCTCCGTCGCCCCGTCGGCTCAGGCCCAATTCGGTGGCGGCTTCCAGCGAAACGTGGGGGGGGTGATGGTCGATGCCCAAGGCGTTCTCCAAGCGGCTACCCTTGACCAGCGACAGGCCGATCTCGCCCTGCTCCGGCAACGGGTTGGCCGTCCCGAGGGTGAAGTCGCGAACGCGGCCCCCTTGAGGATGGTTTCGCTCTCCAAGCTCCAGCAGGCGATCGAGGAACTGACGACCCAGGGCAAGCCGCTGAGCGATGAAATTCGCTACCTCGCCGGGCTGCAACGGATCGAGTTCGTGTTCGTCTATCCCGATCGCAACGACATCGTCTTGGCTGGGCCCGCCGAGCCTTGGGTGGTTCGCGACGATGCCACCGTCGTCGGTGCCGAATCGGGGAATCCCGTCATTCAATTGGATGACCTGATCGTCGCCTTTCGCAGCGTCGAAACCGCTCGCACCGAGGGGATCACCTGCTCGATCGAGCCGACTCCCGAAGGTCGCAAGCAATTGGAAAACCTGCTCAAGCGGGTCAGCCTCGGCCCTGGCCAAAACCCCGCGTCGCTCGAACCCGCCATGCGACAGGCGTTCGGTCCCCAACTGATCAAGCTGACCGGCGTTCCCGAAACCAGCCGCTACGCTCGCACCCTGGTCGCAGCGGATTACCAGATGAAACGACTCGGCATGGGCCTGGAAGAAGCCCCGATCACGGGACTCCCCAGCTACCTGAAGCTGTCCCGCACCCAGCGTCACTCCGCCCAGTCCAATCCCCGCTGGTGGATGGCTTGCAATTACGACGCGTTGTCCCACGACGACGATAAATTGGCTTGGAGAATCGCCGGCCAAGGCGTCAAAACCCTCGCCGAAACCGATCTCGTGCTCGCCGATGGCCGACTGCAACGCGATCAGAAAACCGACAAAAACGCGACGCGTTGGGCGACCCTGATGACCGAACGCTTTCAGGATCTCGCCAAAGCCCAAGCCGTTTTCGGCGAACTCCGAAACTGTTTCGACCTGAGCGTCGTCGCAACCCTGATCGTGCAGGAAGAACTCGCCCGGCGAGCCGGCTGTGACCTCTCCCTGCTGTTCGGACAGTCCGGCCAACGAGCACTCGACGCCGAACTGACGACCCTCCCCCCGCCCCGCACCGTCGATCCCCAGTGCAGTTTCATTCGCGGCACCAGCGGTTGGATCGTGACCGCCTCCGGCGGCGTCGATGTGAACGCGTTCGAGGTGGTGGAGTCCCAGCAGCTCGATCCGACGCTCGCCCAGAATCGCTCGGAAGCCCTCGCCACGGACGAAAATTGGTGGTGGAACGGCTGATCGGCACCATGGTTCCGGCATCGGCGCGGGAATCACTTGCTTTCCTTAGTTGATTTCTGACCGAATTCAGACCTGGCTGCCCAAATTTTCTGCAATTATTTTTGTCAGCCCGGCGGCTGCCGGTGACGGGCTAATGGGGCTCGTCGATCGCTGCCGAACCGTTCACGACGGGGGCAGCTCGAGCCGACCGTCACGGGTTGCAGCCAGCGCAATTCCCCATGAGTTGACATTCCGGGGCCTGTAAAGGCGATTTCGTTCCCTTTGCAGTCGCGGATTCAGAGCGGCCGTCAAGCCCCCTGTTTGCCAACTTCGGTTGTTTCCGGCCCCGTTTCCCTGATTGCCGAGTCTCGGTAACCCGTTTTACCCGCAATTGAATCATTTCAACCCCTCGCAAAAACTTCATATTTTTCTTGACTCTTGCTTGTATTCGCCAATAATCGACTTCGCTGCTCTACGGAGAGGGTTCGCTCACATCATTCACCGCTTCTTCGCCTTCGGATGTTGTCCTGGAAGTCGGTCGTAGAAGTCGCTGCCCGGCCCCCGCTGAAGGCATGCACCCCCCATTGTTGCGACCCAGTCGTGTGTCGCGAGGAGTCATTCCGGAACTGAAAATGAGTACCTGTAAAAACGTTTTTGAAGCCATCCTGCGTTACGGTCATGACGAAGATTTCGTCCCCCATGAGGACAATCACTTCATCCCGACCGACGCGCCGGCTGGTAGCCCCGAAAAGATCGAAGTCCTCCGCCGCCGTGTCGAACTCGGTCAGCCCTTGTGGCACAACACCGATCGCGTCGATTACAGCGGTTTGACCGGTGCCATTCGCCCCCGCGAATGATCCGATCACCGAGTTTCACAGCTCGCAGAAATCCAAGCCACGGAAGTGACTTCAGAGGACCCTGAGGGTCCTGAACAACACCCTCCGCTGGTGACCCAGAACGCCCCGATGTCCACGCATCGGGGCGTTTTTTTGTTTGCCCAGGGAAACTGGAAAACCGGACGACATTGTTCGCCGACCTCGCTCCGCTCTCGGGGATAACGAAGTCAACGCGCACGGGGGCCGCTGGCCAACGGCGATGTCGCCAGGAAGCGACCAGGAACTGGCGGAACGTAGCGAAAGGGATGGCCGGTCTCGGATGGATGCTTCCGGGCCCCCCGCTCAGCCAGTGAGTTCCTGGAGAATTGAATTCCCGAGGTCGGTCGTTAAGGTAGAAGCAGCCTTATTCCGAACGAATCCGAACGAATGCCTCAACCGACGATCCCGATGACCCGGGCGTTGACGTTGCGTTGGTTGCTTGCCCTCGGGTTGGTTGCCGGCCTGGCGCTCGCCAACTATCTGCTGCTGCGGGCTGAAATCCGTGCCAACGAAGCGGGTACGGAATTATTGACGATCAGCGGCCGACAGCGGACGTTGCTGTTGTCGACGACCCTGCTGGCCCAGGAATTGGTCACCATCGACAGTCGCGAGCGGCGCGACGAGTTGCGGGAGGAACTGCTCGTCGCCATCGAACCGTTGGAGGCGGCCCACTTTCAGTTGATCGAGTTTGACTTGCTACGCACCGGGGAGCCGTTGCCGGAAGTGCGGGAAATTTACGAAAACGTTCCTTGGTTGCTTGACACGGAAGTCCGCAATTTCCTCACCCACCTCCGCGAATTAGCCCGTTCCGACGATGCCGAGCTGACGCTCGCGAATCCGCTCTATCGCTACATCCGTGAAGTCGGGTTGTCCCGCCGGGTGATGGACGGATTGAACGCGGTGGTCGCGGCTTACAAGCAAGAGAGCGAGACGCGGCTGTTGCAGCTCAGGCGGATGGCCTATTGGTCGTTCCTCAGCACCTGGGTGGTGCTCGGTCTCACCGGAGCTTTCGTCTTTCGACCGATGGTGCTGCGGGTGAAAGAGACCGTCGGGGCGTTGCAGCGGCTGAACGAAACGCTGGAAATTCGCGTCGAGGAACGGACCGCGATCGCGGAGCAGCGGGCCCAAAAGCTCGCCGATTCCGAAGCGCTTTACCAATCGCTCGTCGAGAACCTGCCGCTCGCGGTGATCCGCAAGGACTTGGACGGCCGCTACACCTACGTGAACTCGCGTTTCCGCGAGCTGACCGGGCAAATCCCTGCCGCCGTCATCGGGATGACCGACTTGGACACGCTGCCGCCCGACGAAGCGACCCGTTCGCGCCGCGACGATGCCCGCGTGATCGAGACCCACGAGGTTCAGCAACGGGTGCAGCAACACGCATTGCCCGACGGTCGGACGGTGTTTTTGGAATTGCTGAAGTCGCCCGTGCTGGACGCCGCCGGCCGTGTAATCGGCACGCAAACCGCCTTTTGGGACGTGACCCAACGCAAGGCAGGCGAAGACCGAATGCTCCGTGCCGAACGGCTCGCCGCCGTCGGCCAGATGGTGACCGGGGTTGCTCACGAAAGCCGCAACGCTTTACAGCAGATCGGGGCCTGTGCGAAGATGCTGGAGTGGCAACTGGAGGGCAATGCCGAGGCCGGTGAACTGATCGCCGACGTTCAACAGGCTCACGACCGACTGCATCGACTTTTCGAAAACCTGCGCGGCTACGTGTCGCCCATGAAACTCGATCGCCGCAGCGAGGGGCTGAAGGAGATCTTCGCCGAAGCCTGGAAGTCGACCGCGTCGGTCCGCCACGAACGCGAGGCGGAATGGGTGGATCGAGACTCGCTTGATGATCTCCGCTGTCCGGTTGACCCATTCCAGTTGGAACAAGTATTTCGCAACCTGATCGAAAATTCGCTCGCGGCCTGCGAGGATCCGGTGCGGGTCGAGACGGCATGGGAGTCAGCCTGGATTGGCGACCGCCCTGCGGTCCGATTGACCTATCGCGACGATGGTCCGGGAATCTCGCCTGCCGTGGCTAACCGAGTTTTCGAACCGTTTTTCACTACCAAGACTCAAGGGACCGGACTCGGCATGATCATCGCCCGACGGATCGTCGAAGCTCACGATGGCACCATGGAAGTGATCGCCTCGCCTGCCGCGGTCAGCGACCGAGCGGTCCCCCAAGCGGTTGCCGGCCAACAGGCGGTCGGCTTCGGTTCTACCGAAGAGCGGGCAAATGGCGGGAGAGCGGAACGCGACCTCTCGCTCGGTGCCTGCTTCGTGGTCACGCTTCCGCGAGGTGACGCATGACCCAATCGCTGAAAATTTCGATCGCCGACGATGAACCGCGGATGCGGGAGTTTTTTCGCAAATCGCTGGAACGGCTTGGGCACGAGGTCGTCTCCGCGGCCGGCAGCGGACGCGAGCTTCGCCAGCACTGCGAACTCCATCAGCCTGACCTCGTGATCACCGACATCGCGATGCCGGACGGAGATGGCTTGGAAATCGTCGCCGAATTGACCCGCCAACGGCCACTGCCGGTGATTTTAGTGTCCGCCCATCACTCGCCCGAGTTCATCGAACGGGCGCGGCAAAACAACGTGTTGGCGTACCTGATCAAGCCGATCACCGATACCGACTTGGTCCCCGCGATCGCGATCGCCATGGCTCGCTTCGAACAATTTCAGACTTTGGAGCAAGAGGCGACTAATCTGAAACAGGCGCTCGAGGATCGCAAGGTGATCGAGCGAGCCAAGGGGATTCTGATGACAAGGTCAGGTCTGGAAGAGCCCGACGCCTTCCGTCGGCTCCAAAAGATCGCGACCGGCAAAAGCATGCGGTTGGTCGAGGTCGCGCAGGCGATCGTGACCGCGGAAGACGCCCTGCGGATCGATTGACCACCATTTCTCTTCCTCCTGCGAATCGCCCCGACGCTGAATCACCGCCTGAAAAATCCATTTGCTGCCGATCACGGCGATTCACCCGGCCAAGCCGGTCACTCCAGGTTAAAAACCGATGACGACGATCCGACGACGCACCTTCCTCCGCTCCGTCGCGGCCACTTCCGTGCCGTTTGCGTTCGGCCAAAGGTGGACCGCCGCCGCGATCGAAGGTCCCGATAAAGAGTTCAAGCTGTCGCTCAACCAGCGGTCGCTGCGGCGGTCCCACGCCGCAGGCGAATGGGAGCATTTGCGGTTCGCCGAAATCGCCCGTCGAGAGTTCGACATCGATGCCGTCGACTACTCCAGTTCCTTTTTCAAGGACCGGGCTGACGACGAGGATTACCTCAGCGAAATGAATCGCCGGGCCGCGGACCAAGGTGTTCGACAAGTGCTGCTGATGGTCGATGGCGAAGGGGCGTTGGCCGCCGCCGATCCCGACCAACGCAAAATCGCCTTGAACCGACACCGGTTGTGGATCGATGCCGCCGCGTCGCTCGGGTGCCGTGGAGTCTGCGTCCGACCTCTGGGAGATGGTAAGGCCGAAGAACAGACCAAGCGGTTCGCAGAGTCCCTGGCAAGTCTGAACGAACACGCGACCGAACGAAAAATTCACGTGTTGATTTCCAGTGACACCGGCTTGGCTCGTAATGTCGGCTGGCTGACGCGGCTGATCAAGGGTATTGGCTCGGCCCGCTGTGGCGCCTTCCCGCTCCTTGGCGAAGTCATCCAAGGCGACCCCTACTCCGACATCCCGAAATGGGTCGCCGTCGCCAAAGGGGTGGGGGTGCTGACTCATGCGTTCGACTCCGTCGGCAATCACAACGGACCCGATGTGTCACGGATCTTGAAGTTGGTGCTGGAAGCCGGTTACCGAGGCTTCATTAGCCTCGAATACGCAGGGGAAGACCTGGACGAATTTGCCGGAATTCGTGCCAGTCAATCGCTCTTGGCCAGGTTCGAACCGGCCTTGCCCTAGCGGATCGGTGCCGGCACCAACCGCCTTCCGGAGCGACGGCTGGTCAAAACAATGCCGATTTGCCTTGACCCTGCCTGCCTCCCTGCCTAGGGTGAAACTGTCGTCAGTGATTGGCGACGCTTGTCAGCGATTGACAAATGATCAGGTGACTATGGCAGTCCCTCTGTGCGAACAACAGTAGGGATATTCTCGATATCGAGCCCCTGCGGTGCGTTTGCGCGGCAGGGGCTTTTTTCGTGCGCCATGGCGAGCGCACGTGCGATAGCAGGCCTGATCTCGTGAGGGCGATCTGCCCGGAAACGCCGTTTTCAAATGGCGATTTCGACGCCAGCCCTTTTCCGAGTTTTCGACTCAACCAATCGCATCAGGAGCTTTCCCGTGTCCACAAACCCACTCGAAATTTCACTCGATACCCTGCTGGCCGCGTCACCCCTGCTGGGCCATCCGTTGGAAGACCGCACGCCGATCCGCGAAGCCCAGGATCGTCAATTGATCGATCTTTGGCGAAACGCCAGTTCCGTTCGGCTACGCGGGGCGAGCCAGCAGAATCTGTTCTGCGTCGCGCCGCTGGATCTGCTGGTTTCGAACGAGCAAGGCCAAAAGCAATTCCACCTACTGGAATTGAACGGAACCGGCATCGGCGGGCTGACGAACCTGACCGAGGATGCCCTGGGGCCGATCCTGGCCGGCATGGGGCAGATCGCGTCTGCCCCAGCGATCGCCGATCCGTTGATTTTGGTCGCCAGTTCCGGCAAGGAATCGGAGACGAATCCTCGGCTGAACAAGTTGATTCACGAAAAGCTGATGTATGCCGACGCCATCAAGCGTGGCTTCCAGCAGCGCGGCGAATCGGCGACCGTGACCGTGATGTCCCAGTTGGCGGCTTCGTCCGAGTGCCCCCGACGCGGGCCGCTGATCGTCGTCGGCTACATCAAGGAGTTCCTCGATCACCTGGAAACGGATCAGGACAACCGGCTGATGCTGCTCGGTCGCGAAGTCACCGGGGCCGTCAACGATCGATTCTTCATGAACGTCCACGACCACTTCGATGGTCGCGTTAACCTGGCCCGCCTGACGATCATGAACCGCTGTTTCCTCGCCGGCGCCGACAAGGGGATCGCGTACGACCTGTTGAACGATTTCCTGCGGTCGCAGCCGAAGTCGCAGTTTCCCAGCAGGACCGACTTCAACGTCTGCTGCTGCCGAGAAGAACTGACCGAAACGGTCTTCGCCTGGCTACGACGTGGGTTGCGGCCGGTGATCAAGCCGCATGGCACCGGGCTGGGCCACGGAATCGAGTTTTTCCTTTCCGCTGACGAACCGGACGTGTCGATCCTCAAGCGGATCGACGGCTCGATCCGACTGACCGAAGAGTACTACCGGGCCAAGGGGGGCGCGTTCCCCTACACCGTCTGCGAATACGTCAACGCCGACCGGATTGACCGGCCCGGGCACCGCTTGCAAGGACACAAGTACGAACTGCGGGTCGTCGTCTATCGCGACGGGATGACGCTGCAAGCCTTGCCGTCGATCGTCAAAGTCGCCTGCGAACCTTGTGGCCAGGATGGCGATGGCAAGCACGGCCTGATCAACAACATCACGGCCTCCTGCGTGCGGACCCAAGCGAAGGGGACGGATTACATGTTCCCGCTCGCCAATCGCGAAACGCTCGCGCTGTTCGGACTGACCGAACAGGACATCACGGCCCTCTGTCGAGGGGCAACCGGTTACGTTCGTTACGTCCTCGACCAAGTCGAAGACCAACCGGCCCGCTTGGGCCTGCCGGACGCCCGGCGAAAGACGGTGGCGGCCTAGTCGGACGCCTCACGGGACCCCAGCCAACGGCTGGCCGCCAGGTGTGAGGGCGGCAAAACCGGCAGCAGCCTGAATCCCGTGGCGTACGTTTTTGCGAGCGGGCTGAGTCAGCGAACCCACCGCCGCCTCAGCCGTTCGGCTTAGGATCGCGCGGCAGAGTGTCCGGTGCCTTTTGCGAGGAACTCGCCCTTCGGGTGCTTTGCACAAAAAGTGCCGGACACTTTTTTACCGCTCATTGCTTACAACCGCCACGCGGTGGCGGCGTACGCAGTCCAATCGCTCAGGATTCGTATTCGATCTTGCCAAAGCGTTCCGAGCGACTGATTTTGTCCATGCTGTGCAGTCCCGCCAAGACGAACTCGACACAGCTCGCTCGCACCGCCTCATCGGTGCTCGCGTTGACTTCAAACGCCTTCTCCCACGCCGCCGGTACCCGCTTCAACCGCTCGGCATACTCCCGACTGGGCAACAGATCTCCCACCTCGACTCGCACCCCCTTCCGAAAGATCTCGGCAATTTCCGACAAGCCGTGCTCCTCTACATACTCTCCAAACACAACCCGAATCGCTTCCGCGACCACGTGGTCCAACACCTGCCGCTCCGACATCTGATGGCTGCCCATCAGATCCAACTCGAGTTTCCCGAGCGAACTGCTGTGCAAGTGTCCCAGGTCGCTGATGCGTGGCACCGCCGGGCGTTCCCCTTGCAGCACCCCCCGCCGTCTGGCCGACGCGACAACCGTGCGGAAATTGGCCAGCGAAAACCTGGCGGAAACTCCCGACGCCTGGTCGACGTACTTGCTCCGCCTCGCCTGATTCGTGATCTCCTCGATCACCTGGTACATGAAGTACGGGACTGTGACAGGATAATCCCCCCCAAGATCGCCACCGACCTCCTGCTTGAGGATCTCGATCCCCTGGTCTCGCTCCGCCGGATAGTGCGTCTGCACGAGCGTCCCGATCCGGTCCTTCAATTGCGGGATCACCTTCCCGCTGCGGTTGTAGGTCGCCGGGTTAGCGGAAAACAGAATCACGATGTCCAAATCGAATCGGATCGGGTAGCCCCGAATCTGAACATCACGCTCTTCCAAGATGTTGAATAGCCCGACCTGAACCAGGTCATCCAACTCCGGCAATTCGTTCATCGCGAAGATGCCGCGATGCATCCGCGGGATCAGTCCGAAGGACAACGCTTCTTCCGCGCCCATGCTGACGCCGCCGGTCAGCTTCGCCGGATCGATTTCACCGATGATGTCCGCGAACTTCGTACCGGGACTGAGCCGTTCGGCGTATCGGTCGCGGCGGTGCCACCAAGCGATCGGAAGCTCCTCGGGCGACAGATCCGCGACCAGCTGCCTACCCAATCGGGTGATCGGCTGCTCCGGGTCCTCATGGATGCTCAACTCGGGATGGTCGATGTAGGGGGTCCACTCGTCCAAAAATCGAGTCAAAAGCCGCATGATCCGGCTCTTCGCTTGACCCTTTTCGCCCAAAAAAAGGATGTCATGTTCGGCCAAAATCGCCAAATTGATTTCCGGGATCACCGTGTCGTCGTAGCCGACAATCCCCGGAAACATCGGTTCCTGACTGCCGAGCATCCGCAGCAAGTTGTCACGCATTTCCCGTTTGACCGAGCGGCTGACCCAACCGCTCTCGCGGAGCGCTTTCAAATGGGTGATCTCGGGGGGGGCCGTCATACCGCTCATGCGTCGTCCATCATCCGAAGGTAGGGAATCAGCGGGCAGCGACAACCTGGCGGGGATTGCCCCGTCCGTCGCGTGCCAACTGCTGATTGTACAGCCCCGGCCAACCCGCCTTGGCTTGTTGCTCTGGCCCGACGCGGCGACACGTTGCAGAAAACCTGCTCGCCGTCCGATCGTCTATCTGCCGATCCTCGGCGACACCCGCGCGACGCCCGTTCGCTCAAGGCTGTCGGACTAATTTAGCGGCACGGCGCAAGCCGTCCGGTACGCCGGCAATGGCTATACCGGAGGTCTCGCGCCCTTCCGCTAGCCTGGCAATGATCGCGGCCAGACGCTGATGATTGTTTTGCCGAAAGACACCTGTCGGCATGCTTAGGTTCCCGCCCGTTTCGATCTGGTGGGCGACAGGCACATCCCCAATCGGGGCAGCGTCGCCCTGTTTTGCCTCAGCATTGTGGCACGTTGACCGCCAGCCCTCCATGGGACGTTTCCTTGTACTTGCTGCTCATGTCAGCACCGGTCTGCTTCATGGTGGCGATCACCTTGTCGAGCGAAACCCGGTGTACCCCGTCGCTGGCGAGCGCCAACCTCGCGGCCTGAATCGCCTTGACCGCCCCCATCGCGTTTCGCTCGATGCAGGGCACCTGAACCAAGCCGCCCACCGGGTCGCAGGTCAGCCCGAGATTGTGCTCCATCCCGATCTCGGCCGCCTCTTCGACCTGCGCGACATTGCCCCCCAGCACCTCAGCCAGCGCCCCGGCTGCCATCGAACAGGCCACGCCGACTTCGCCTTGACAACCGACTTCCGCGCCCGAGATCGACGCGTTCTGCTTGTACAACATGCCGATCGCTCCCGCCGTCAACAAAAAGCGAACGATCCCGTCATCATCGCCGCCGCCGAGGTAGGTGACGAAATAGTGCAGCACCGCCGGGATGATCCCCGCAGCGCCATTCGTCGGGGCCGTGACCACGCGATGCCCGGCTGCGTTCTCCTCATTGACCGCGATCGCCCACAAGCTCACCCAGTCCAGGATTCGCAGCGGATCATCGCGCCGCGCCGGGTCGCCTTGCGTCAATTCCCGATACAACCGTGGTGCCCGCCGACGTAGCATCAGGCTGCCCGGTAAAACCGTCTCGTCATGGCAGCCCCGCTCGGCACATTCCCGCATCGCCTTCCAAACTGCCAGCAACCGAGCTCGCGTTTCCTCCGCCTGCCGATAGGTGTTCTCGTTTTCCAGCGTCATCCGGCTGACACTCAGTCCGCTCTGACGACCCATCGCCAACATCTCGTCACCGCTACGAAAGGCGTACGGCAACTGCCGTATCCCGGCGGTGTCTTCGACGGCCTCCTCTTGGTCGTCGACGATGAATCCGCCCCCGACCGAGTAGTACGTCTTGGAAAGCAAACACCGCCCTGCCGCATCAAGCGCGTCAAACCGCATCGCGTTGGAGTGCCGTGAGAGCGTCTCCGCATGCAAAAATTGCAGGTCGCTCGACTCGTCGAACGCGATCGAGCATTCCGGGTAGGGAGTCACACGCTTCGTCCCCCGGATCCGATTCAGGATCGCGGGGATCTGATCGACCGGTACCGATTCGGGGGTCTGGCGTTCGAGCCCCAACAAGATGGCGCGATCCGTTCCATGCCCGTGGCCGGTCGATGCCAGCGAACCGTAGAGCGAGACCACCAGCCGATCCGTTCGCTCGATCGCCTCCGCATCACGCAGGGCCTCGACAAACCGCCGCGCCGCCCGCATCGGTCCGACCGTGTGCGAACTGCTCGGGCCGATCCCGATCGTAAACAGATCCAACACGCTGGTCATGCCACGGTCCTCAACATCGGACTTCACTTCCCCGTTTTCGAACCGATGCCAACGAAACGAATAAAAGCCGCTGATCAAGATGCCTCACTCTACCAGTCGATCGCTTCATCGGCGAGTCCTGCGGATCGTCAAATCGGCTCCGCAATTTGGGGGTCACGCCTTAAGCCTGGGGTTGTCGGGCGAGACCACTGCCGGTCCAGGAATCGAAGCCGCCTGCACCCCCCGGACCCAGCGCGATGAGCCCCAGGCTTCTGAGGAAAAGCAGCCAATCCGTATACCGCTGCGGTAGCCCGACCGTCGGGACCGCGTGCCCAGCGCGGTGACACCGACCCGTTTGGGCCCTTCGGCCATCGGCAGGTCAGCGAAGATCGCCCGAAACGCAGGGCAAATGACTTTCCACATGTCGCGCGGCGCAAAGGCCCGACCAAGGCGGCATCACCGGCAGGATGAGACGCAGCAAAACCAGCATGGTGACGCCCAGGGGGGACTGACGTCAGGACGGTTCGAGTGGCTCCCCACGCGGTGTTTCGGTCGCGGAGAGTTCGTCGAGCCAAGCGAACAGCGTGGCGAGAATCGGCTCATTGTCCGTTTCGTGCTGAAGGTCGTGGCGTTTGCCATTCCACAGACGAAACTCTGCCCGCGGGGCTTTGTCGGCGAAACCTTGAGAGGCCGACGGGCAAGTGATCTGGTCTTCGTCTCCATGCATGACCAGCAACGGGACGCCCATTCGATTCGCCTCCAACAAGGCGGTTTCACCCGCCCGCAGCACGCTGTGGGCCAGTGCAGCCGAAATCTGCTGGTGCTTAAGGGGGTCAGCGATGTATTGCTGCTGCTTGGACACATCTGACGTCAGATCGCTAACCTTCAACGCCGCCTGGAAGGTCAGGCTTGGGTAGATGCGATTCAGCGTGCGTGCCAATAACTTGAGCCATGGCGGCGGAGGATTCGTGGTCCGGAACAGGGGGCTGAACAACGCCGCGCCGCGGATATCAGACGGGTACATGGCGAGGTAGCGTGCCACGACGAGCCCCCCCATGCTTTGCCCAAGCAGATACTTCGCCGCGCCTTCGGTTTGGGTCTGCGTGACGGTTTGATGCAAATCGTCGACCAGCGTCTCGAATCGAGGGGCATGCCCCCGTTTCCCTTCGCTCAAGCCACAGCCCCGTTGGTCGGCGAGCACCACCCGAAATCCCTGTTGGTTGAGCCTTTCGGCGAGTTCTTGATTTCGACCGCCGTGATCCCCCATCCCATGCACGAGCCAAATTTCTTGGGAAGCCCCAGGCAGGTCCCAGATTCGGCAATGAATCGCAAGCCCGTCGGGAGTCGACCAGCGTTGGGTGCTCGGGTTCATGACAAGTTGGCGGAGCGATGCCGCGTGTGAGGAAGAGCTGTTCACAGGGAGCCGCCAGTCGCCTCCCAAGACCCCAGCAGGCCGCTCCAAGAAAAGTGCAACGCACCTGCTTTCCAAGTCCACTGTAAGCCAATCCAGCGCGGACGGGGGCGGACGAGTTATGCGGGGAGCCCCAGAAATCCGAGCGTCCCGGCATCAGCGCGTAACCACGCTCGGCGCCGCCGTTGCCGAGTTGCAGAAGCCGGGAATATCCCCATCACCATCAACACGTTGCACAGCGAGGGTGTCCAACGCCACGTGCCGGACGCCTGGTTCTAATACACGGCGGAGGTTGCGGCCGGGCATTACCAGTGGGTCACAGACGAGGACTACGCGGCGGCGGGTGATACCGTGGGCCCACGGGTGGGCCCATCACAAGGGCAGCCTCAGCCCCCTCGATCCGTCAAGGCACAAAAAAACCCCAAGAAAAACCGGGGTTTTGATGGCTGCTGATGGTGCAGGATCGGCCGACGAATACACCCGAAGCAACAGTGTTCGTGACAACTCTCGCCGTGTTCTGGAGCCGTAAAGGTTTGTTGCCAAGTGTTCTGAGTGGTCTCGCTGAATCATGATC